>DATHYN010000054.1:0-73126 GCA_035459145.1 Anaerolineae bacterium
AATCCAACGGGAGAATTTGAACATTATGGTTATAAAATAAAACCTACAGTAAGAATGCTCCATACAGACATTCCCGAAGTCAATCTATATGGAGCAAATCTTAGAAGGGCGAATTTGACAGGTACTGATATACCAAAAAGAATACTTTTAACTCAACCAAAGAGCATTCAGTCAGCAACATTACCTAACGGTCAAAAATATGAGGATTGGATAAAAACGGGGGGAACATGGGATGGGGCGAACACTAACGGAGGTCATAGCAAAATACTAGAAATCGATATAAAAAAAGAGCCCAAAAAAGAACCACGTGTTTAGAATAAGAAAGAGAAACTAAGAACTTTGTATTGGACTTTATCATTTGTTACACAAAGTTATGGACGAATACAAAAATACTGCACATCCTCATAAGTTGTCACCGGCCACACCGCAAACGAACCCGCCGACTTCCCCACATAAGTACATACGGGCACCCTCCCACGGCCACCAGCAACGCCTTGTTTTAATTGTAAGTTTAATGAAGTTTTAGAGCGGCTTATGCTACTCCCGTGTGTACTTATGTGGATTACGTCGTCTGGTTGTGTGTGGGGGGTGGCGGTAACGGTGGGAGCTAGGGAGAGGGTGGGGGTGGGACTGTTGGGAAGGTGGGAGCTGATGGGGACGAAGATAATATTGTACATAGCGGCGGTCGCTATTGGTGAAGCTAAAACTTATAAAAATGGCTTATTAGCTAGCTTTTACTATCCCCTAAATCCCCATGCTCCTCCCACTGTGCGGCTAAATGCTCCAATAACATCCGATGAATAAAAATATAACTCCCACCCACTCGCCGTAACAAAATTCTATCGACCATATCATCAAGAAATGATACCAAGTTTTTTCGTGCAGGCAGGTAACAATAATAACTTAACAAATAACGAAGTACACAATGCTTGAAAACCGCCTCGCCACCTCTGTTTAGACCGTTGACCAAACCGCCGACCAGGCCGAAGACCAGACCGAAGACCAAACCGTCGACCAGAGCGTCGACCAGAACGAAGATGAGACCGAAGACCAGAACAAAGACCAGAACAAAAACTAGAACAATGCCCAAAATGGTAATTAGATAATTGCGCCAAGATTGATGAATACCTTCATTGGGTTTGGTTTTAGTTGAAATTCTTTCTGGAGCCAAACCGCCGACCAAACCTTCTTTCGCTTTTTTCCAATCCCATGATAATTTTTCAATGGGTTCAATGTGTTCTAGACTGACGACTAGACCAATAGCCAGACCGACGACTAGACCAATGGCCAGACCGACGACTAGACCGGTGACCGGACCGACAACTAGACCGACGACCAGACCAACGACCAGACCGACGACCAACCGCGTTAGCCAGCGATATGTCATTTGTTGCTTTTGTGTTAAGACCCAATCTGGCTGTATATTTTCAATCGAAAAAACAGTTTGTTGATGTTTTTGTAATTGATAGGCTAGATAGGAGAGCCAATGTAGGGCATTATCTTGTGTATAAGCATCCGGTAACTGTTTACGCTTAAACATACGCCTGATATAGTTATCAAAAAGATGTTGACGCCGTTCTTCAATCGTGCCCCCTCGGCCAACCTCCCCCTTCTTCACCCCCTCATAAGCCAAAGCCATAATACTTAACGTCAACGGCGTTTCAGCCAATTCCCACAAAATATCATCCGTTTGCAATGCCTCGGCCACGGCCGCCAGCCGCTCCCCCGCACTGGTCAAATAATCCCCCACTTGCTCCCTCGTCAACGGCTGAATCATTACCGCCCCGCCTAAGTTCAATTTTTGGGATAAGGCTTCATAATCATTTATACGGCTACAAACAATTATGGGAGTTAATCCATGCCCACCTCGAAAATGATTAATCGCGGCCACGCAAGCATCCCTATAATCATTATCGACCTCATCAAGCCCATCTAAGAGTAAGATGAACTGTTCTTGGGCTAACCATTCCGCCGCTAATTGACGACTTAGCCCATAGGTAGAGGCATTATTTAACTCATCAACCAACCATTCTTTTAACGGTTTGCGCTTGTCCGCCCATGATGACAAGTTAACAATAATCGGTATCTGTAGCCGTTCATCCAAACGGGCATCGAGAATCAACCCTTTAGCCGCTTCTTGTAAAGTGGTTGATTTACCGGAGCCGGGTGCCCCTAAGATAAGTAACGAACCGCCCAAACTTCCCGCAATATCAAGAATAGAGGCTTGAGGCGTTACGTGTTTATCATTAAAACCATCTTGAGCAATGGTAAACATCCACGGCCGTTCCACCTGTTCATGCTTCCATTCAAGCCCCAATTCTAAACGCACCACATGATACAATGATTTATGCAAGACCCCATCCACCCAAAACGCTTGCACCTTATTTAACAAAACATCTCTAACTCGTTTATCTTCATGTGCCAATAGGGGGCGGGTGTAGGGTGGGGCGGTAAACAAATCATCTTGATACAGATAATTGGGGGGCGGTGTTACCCATTGGTGGCGGGGATGGTTTTCATTTAAGGTATCGAGTAAATCTGGCAATCGTTCAGATTGGGCAATATAGATTAACAGTTCCCGTGCCAAAACATGTCTCCCGACATCTGGAAAATCTTGATAATTTATCTCCAAAGTAAAGCAAAGCGTGCGAACATCTTCTATATTAAGATGACGCAGAATTTGCTTGTGTAACTGTGACAAGTATGACATGATGCAATTATGGGGGAGTTTTCGTAACTAAGCAAGGAGAAAAATTTAGTAGTTTACAGGAATTGTAGCCATTGGTGTGTTCTTTAGAAAATCTTGACGTTGCGCTGTTGTATATTTTTTCTTATATGCTTCTGGGTCTAGACTATGTTCTATACGTAAAATTAGTTCTTCAATAGGAAAAGGCATGGTTATATAATCTAGCTTGTCAAGAGAATCGCTATCCATCCGAAAATGGAAGGTTGGTCCATCAAAGTCAACCGCTAAAATCAAATTTGTTTTTTGTTTCAAGATTTCAGCATATACAATTTCATATTGTATATGTGTTGTTTTGTGGCTAGCATAAGCAACTACTAAATCAGGAGAATGATTAAAAATTGTTTCAATTATTTCATTTGTGTTAGTAATTGGGCTAAATTGATGGCTAACATAACAAATTTGATACTCATCTAAATATTTTGCTATTTTATCGGCATCAACAAATTTCCACCCAAGCAATATAATCTTGGTCATCTATTTATTTTAGCTGTTAAAAGTTATTTTGTGAATAGTTGGTTGGGTTAGGAAGGTTATTTTTAACCAGATACCCCAATGACGATCTGTAAAGGTAGCGGGGAGATATAGCTCATTACCAAGACCACTAAAACATTTCCCTCTCATTGATCTTCGTGTAGTTGTTTTTGAAGAGCTCAGGGCAGGGGGCATCGTAGTTTAAGCAGTTACCCGCAACACCGAAATTTGTTTTTTTACTTTTTTTGTTGCATGTGCGCTTTATGTTATTGCGCCTCTTATGTCTTTCTTTATCGCCTACACAAAACAGTACTAAAAATTTAGCGACGACTGGGGGAAGCCGGCCTAAATCAACCTTATCGGGGGAAACTGACCCATTGAGCCAGCTTTCAGCCAGGCTTCCAGAGAAAATTACATAGTTTTACTAATCTTGGTTAATTTAAGTATGATAATTAAAGCTAAAGGGTGCTATTGCTATAGCACCCTGCGACCACTACCCTATTGAAAAAACTGCGCCGCTTCTTCGGTATGTAACGGTCCCCAAGTATCTTCTTGCCATTGCTCCATAAAGCGACCAAAGGTTGTCCGGTCGTACCCACCTACCCACCAAGCTTCCATTACAAAGTCACCATCATCGTCAACGTAAAAACGAGCTAAGGCTACTTTTTGATTGACGCCATTAATAAACTGAACATAGTCACCTTGATTACTTTTAGCCCAATCATTACTGCGCAAAAAGGAACTAAATAAAATCCCTCCTTTGTAATCACGGACGCCCAAATTCCATCGCCGCGGATGAATGGCTCTTGACATCTTTTCTTCATGACGGATTTCGTAACCGAGAAACTCAAGGTGAAGTTCTATTTGTTGCCGCAATGTTAACTCATCACCTGAGCCTGGTAATTCAATTTCATTAAATCCGTTCGTGTTATCGCCCATAAAACTCTCTCGCATATTGCTAAACAAAATAAATTTTTGCTAATGGTTATAATAGTCTAACGCAATCAGTTAAGATAAAAATTGTTAGGTTGTAATGTCAATACAACCTAGTTAGCAACGGTTATTATACGAAAATTTAATCGATGATGCTAATCAATATCATCGACTGATGCCGACCAAGATAATATTTGCTCGTGCATAGCATCTAATGAGTCAAATCGTGTTGGATCGTAGCAAGCTAGCGGGTAGTTGGTGGTGCGTAAGGTGCACCGATTGCACCATGTACACGGCCGCTCGGCCCCCTCTACCCCCCGCTGCCACCACCGCAATAAATCAGGATTGGCCAACAACGGACGCGCCATCGAAACCAACGATATCCCAGACGATAAAACCTCCGCCACACGCTCCTGTTGCTGAAAGCCACCATTAGCAATGACAGGAATACCGACCGCTGACTGCATCGCCTCGGCCCAACGGCCGTTATCACGCACCCCCCACCCCCATTGCAACAAATAATGCGTCAACCATAAGGGAAACATATGCAACAAAAAAACGCGCCAACGACTCTTGTGACTTAAATGACGTGTGCTATTAGCAAAGGCCCGCACCTCAGCTGCCGGAAAATGTCCTGGCGTCTCATGCGGGTTGGGAAAGCCAAACCCAGCTGTAATATGCAAATAATCAACCCCTAAGTTTGCTAACGCGCGCCCATAAGCAGTTGTCTCTGTCAATCCGTTCCCCTGCCAATACAGTTGCCACGGCCACCGTGGCGGCCAACGCACATTCCATACCGGCAAATAGTTAAAATCAACTGCTGATAATCGCACCCCAAGTAACATCTCCCCCCCCACCCTACTGCGTACGCCCTCAATCACTTCCTTTAAAAACTGAAATCGCCGCCACATATCCCCACCATACTTATCTTGTCGTCGATTGGTAGCTGGATTGAGAAATTGGTGTAACAAATACCCTTTTGATGCTGTAATCTCGATGCCATCACAACCTGTTTGCTGTGCCCAATGAGCTGATTGGGTAAAATTATCGACCGTTTGTTCTATCTGTGCCGTTGTCATCGCTTGGCTTGTCGTTTGATACCCGTAAAATAGGTCAAATGTGGCCGAGGCGGAGGCACGATGATGCTCGTTTGGCCACAAGGCCGTCTGTGTATGGGCGCCGGGATCGCCTAATTGTAAAATATAGCGACAATTATAAGCCTGTACTGTTTCGATGCATTTTTGCCAAGCGGGCACAAACCGCTCGGCCGTCAGTTGTGGATAAGCCAAAGGGGCGCACCGCTCAGCATCAACACTCACTGTTGCCGAAATGATAGCCGCCACCCCCCCACGAGCAAAACGTTCTTCAAAAGCTGACCATGTCGGCGTTATCTTGCCATCATATTGTGCCCACGGCCCTCCCAATGACGACCGAATGATTCGGTTTTTGAATAAGGTGTTTTTCAGCCGAATTGGTTTAAATATAACCGTTTCACTCATGAAATTTGTCCATTTTCTTACTAAATTGAAGCATTTTGAGCAAAATAGTGCCTCATATCAAAATATCCGGTATAATACGGGTAGAACAAAAAGTTACTGTTCTGATCCAAACACAGGTGAATCTACGGGGTTTGCTGTCTGTTCCGCAGATAGTGAAGCCCGTAGATTCGTTAGGGAGAGTTTTTCATGTCGGACACTGCACCTGTTATGGTCATCCACTGCCCGTTCTGCCAAACAGATAGCCCCACAACGATATCCGATCCCGTTCATTGCCCTCATTGTCAACAACAAATCAATTTACTTAATCATTATTGTCCTCATTGTTTCGCTTATGAGCAAACAGCTAATAGTCAATGCGGGCAATGTCTTGCCCCGCTGACAATGGCTTGTCCACATTGTCAAGTCGCTATTTGGTCTGGTTTTTCAACGTGTCCTTACTGTGCCCATTCATTTACAACCACAACCACAGAGGCAGAATTGGTGGAAAAAGATGAAAATGATGAAGATGTTTCTCTCCCCCCCCACTTGCAAAAACAGATGGAGGAGGCTGTTCGTTTCGCCGCCCTCGGCGGCGACGACTACGCTCAACAAATGATGTTGATGATGCGGCAAGAAAAAGCGCGCTTGGCCGAGCTTAAACGACAAACAGAGGCACGAACTGCTCAACAAAAGCGCGCCCGCGCCTTTCTTTTACGCATCCTAATCGTTTTATTAGCCCTTACTATCACCTATTTCTTCTGGGAAGCGCTCTAATCCTTATGAATAATCAACGTATTCGCCCTTACAAGATCGATTTACCCGAGTTTGAAGGGCCTCTCGACCTTCTCTTGCATCTCATCGAACGGCAAGAACTAGATATCACTGCTATCTCCTTAGCCAACGTGACAGAACAATATTTGGCCCATCTGCAACAGCTAAAAGAGAAGAAAGTGGAGCATATGATCGACTTCCTCGTCATCGCCGCCCGTCTGGTTCTCATTAAGAGTCGGGCATTGTTGCCCGCCAATCCGGTTGTGATTGTGGGGGAAGAGGAGGAAGAGGATCCGGCCGAGGCACTTATTCGGCAATTACGACAATATAAACGTTTCAAACAGGCTGCTAGTTGGCTGCAAAGTCGCGAAGAAGCGGGTCTGCGCACCTATTTACGGCTAGCGCCGCCACCTAAAGTGGAGCCGAAACTGGATTTATCGGGGGTAACGGCCGTTACCCTCCGCCAAGCCGTCCTTGATGCCCTCGCCCGTACCAGTGAAACTAGCGAGAACGGCATGAAAATCGTTGAGCCTCGTCGCATTACCATCGAAGGTCAGCTTCGCCACGTTCGCCAACAAATAAAGCTTCGCCAACAAGCCACCTTTGCTGAACTTTTAAGTGACCAACGTGACCGTGTTGAAATTTCAATAACCCTCTTGGCTGTGTTAGAATTGATGAAAAGACGTGAAATCAAGGCCGAACAGCTTGATATGTTCGGCCCTATCAATTTACAACAACAAGAGATAATCCATGAATCAACAACTACCAATACTTAACCGTTTAGCCTTACTTGGTGCTAAAATCACCTTGTATTTTTTACTCGTGAGCCTGTTCTTAGTGGGTTGCCGTCAAGCACCAGCTGCTACCCCTGTCGCCACCATCCCCCAGCCACGTGCCACCCCTACCCCTCGGCCACAACTCTTCCCTACCTGCCCTTTCGATAACAGTACCACTCCCGTTTATAGCTATGACATCATCAATGTCTATCCCCATGATGCCAAAGCGTTTACCCAAGGCCTGGTGTATGACCCTGATACCAACCTTCTCTATGAAGGCACAGGGTTGTATGGCCGTTCCACTGTCAGGCAGGTTGATTTGGAATCTGGTGATATCAGTCTCTCCATCGGTTTAGGTAAAGAGTTTTTTGGTGAAGGCATTACCCTTTATGGGGACAAAATCATCCAATTAACTTGGCAAGAGCAGGTTGGTTTTGTCTACGATAAAACCAGTTTGAGGCCAGAACGTCAGTTTAGCTACACGACAGAAGGGTGGGGACTTACTCATGATGGTCAAAATCTAATTATGAGTGATGGCAGTTCAACCCTCACCTATCTTGATCCCAACAGCTTTGAATTAATTAAACGGATTGCCGTCACTGAAAATGGTCAACCGGTCACCCAATTAAATGAGCTAGAGTATATTTACGATACAATTTATGCCAACATTTGGCAAACCAACCACATTGTCCAAATCTCGCCCCAAACAGGTCAGGTACAGCGCCGACTAGATTTAACTGGGTTATTGGCCACACAAGGGGAGTTTGCCGAGGCGAATGTCCTCAATGGGATCGCTTTTGACGCCACAACAGAACGTTTGTGGGTTACTGGTAAGTTATGGCCGTATCTATTTGAAATTAAGATAACCTGCTAACTCCCCCCCTTCCTTACACCGGTTTTGGCACTCTCGTTACAGCCAAAGGGACAACCAAGACAATAATAATCCCGCCGATGATAAATGGCGCGGCTGGTGCCAAAAAGTCAAAAGCCGCCCCACCCCATAATGGGCCTAATACATTAGCTAAACTCATAAAGCCTGAACTAATACCGAGCACAGCCCCAATTCGTGTGGGGTCTGCGTTTTGGGTGATGAGGCTATTAAAGCTAGGTTGGAGCACGCTTGAGCCTAGAATTAAGGGAATGATGGCTATCAGCAAAAAGGTGATACCTAGCAGGCCACGATTATCTTCTGGGGGCAGCATATCGAGCTGGACGGCCGAGGCCTCGGCCACACCCCCCTCCCCTTGCTGTAACTCAACTACCATATCCGCCAGTGAATACCATGGCACCACTGTCTGTGGTGTTGCACTCATCAACAATAACCCCAGTGCAACCAAAGACATCCCGCCAATCACTAATCGCCGTTCACCAAAACGGGCTGTCAGTTTACCAATAAGCCCGCCCTGCACAATCACCGATAAGACACCTACAAATACAAAGAAAATTGTATTGCCTAAACTATTCAGCCCCAAACGATTAAGGGTAAACGGCGCAAACATAATCTGAAAGGCGGCGAAGACAAGCTGTTGCACAAATAACAAGCCAAACAAAATTCCTAAAACAGGATCGAGCAAAGCTTGAAACAACCGTTTGGGTGAAAATACGCGTTGATTAGATTGCACTTCACCCCGTTTTTCTGGTGGTAATGTTTCTTCAAAAACAAAGGTGGTCAACATGACCGATACAAAAGCAAAACAAGCGGCCAAAAATGCCGGAGCACTATAATTGTTATTAGTCAAAGCTAAAGCGATACCACTTAAAGCTGGCCCTAAAATAAAGCCCATACCAAAGGCAGCCCCAATGAGTCCAAACCCTTGCGACCGTGTCTTAGGTGTCGTTACATCACTAATCGCCGCTTGTACTGTAGGCAAATTCGCGCCGGTGATACCATCTAAAATGCGCGCCAAAAAGACGACCCATAATGCATTGGCAAACCCTAACAACAGCAAACTAAAAAATGTACCCACCTGTGCAAAAGCCAATATCCGTTTACGGCCATATTGATCTGATAAGGAGCTCAATACAGGCCCGCCTAACAATTGCATCAAGGGATAAGCAGCGGCTAACAGACCTATTGCCCACGGCCCCGCATCAAAAGCTAAAGTATAATATGGTAAAATAGGTATAATAATTGTCAATCCCATTAAATCGACAAAAACAATAAAAATAATGGGGAGAAGACGTTTAAAATCAAGTTTCTCGTTGGTATCAGTTGTGGTCATAAGCTATATTTACTCGTTACTGGTAGATTAAAGAAAACAATCCGATTAGTCTAGCAAAATATAAGTGACTGTCAAACGGAAAAAGTAATCCAACGACGTAAAAAAATAAGATAACAGGACTTGAAATGGATAATAAAGTTGAAACGGTAGCCCCTAATCCCGAATTTGATCTATTAGGCTTTTTCTTCGCCTTTTTTTCCTTTGTTTGGCTACTAGCCATGATGCTTGTACCTAACAATATCACTTGGTTTATTCAACAAATGCTAATTGTTGGTGGGGTTGATTGGTTTTGGGGCATTTGGCCATTAGTCCATCTGGGCCAATTGGTCGCTATTCTTATACCAACAATATTACTAACTGCGTTTTGGCAACAAAAACGGTATCAAACTATCTTCAAAACATGGTTGGCCGCCGCAACTTACTTTACATTTCTGTGGCCGGTGCGGTTAGCCCCTTTTACGGCCGCGCGAACGGCCGTTAGCCTACAAATCGCCTGCAGTGCTGTTTTTCTCATCTGCCTTTATCTCTATCTACGTAGAACACCGCCCCCTCCTACCCACAATCAGCCATCTCCGCCTTTAATGACCCTATTTGCCCCATTGATATTTCTTATTTGGCTAACCATAGGTGCCCTCGGCTCCCCCCTCGATACCCTCCTCAATTTCACCGCCGCTCTACTTTTTGCCGCTATCATGACCCTCATAATCTGTCGTATTCTATGGCCCGGCTTAGCCCAAACATCAGAAGGCTTTGGCTGGGATATTACCACCGCTGGCTATGTTGGGGGCCTGACTCTACTTATCGGCGCTACCGGCTTTGGTACCAATGGTAGTCAAATATTACTGATGTACACCCTTCCCACCTTAGCTTGGCTTATCGCTACGTTACTACCTCGTACAATCACCGCGAATCGCCCCTCTAGTCAAACTGAGACACGTTCCCTATTTTACCTACTAACAGCGGCAACAGCCGGCCCCTTACTCTTCTTTGATCCCGACGAAATATTGTTGGTCTTGTTTGGCCGTGATGCCTTTTTCTGGGTTGTAATCAGTATTGCTCTTATTGTCATAATTGGCTGGTCAGTCGGCATTGTTTTGCCATTTACACACCAATTCTTGCGCACCATGCCCCCACAATTAGCATCCAGCATAACGATTATTAGCCTATTAGCCTTACTGCCTATCTACTTCTTTATAGGACAACCAGGTTTTCATGGCGAAAAACTGTTTGTCATCTTTGCTGATCAAGCTGATTTATCATCAGCTACCATCATTACTGATTATGATCAACGGCGCCAATTTGTGTACGATACCTTGGTCAACCAAGCAGATAACAGTCAAACTAATATTCGCCAATCGTTAGATCGACTAGGTATCGACTATACATCCTACTACTTAGTCAACGCGCTAGCGGTTGATGCCAATCCCTTTTTACGTCGCTGGCTCGAAGCACAGCCAGGTGTTGAGCGTGTTATCGATAACCCGATGTTACGGCCGATGCCTCTACAACCAGCTATCTCTAATTTGGGTATGTCTGAACCAGCTACAGAGCCACAATGGAATTTAACCATGATTAATGCCCCGCAAGTTTGGTCACAGTTTGCTGTTCGTGGTCAAGGCATCATCATTGGTCAATCCGATTCTGGTGTCGATGGGCAACATCCAGAACTTAGCCAGCAATATCGCGGTTACAATGGTGATGATGATTACAATTGGTACGACCCGTGGTATGACACAACTGAACCCCAAGATTGGAGTGGGCATGGTACCCACACCCTCGGCACCATCCTCGGCCAAACAGTCGGCGTCGCCCCCGATGCCCAATGGTTTGGCTGTAGCAATCTTGCCCGCAACCTAGCCAACCCCACCTACTACCTTGATTGCATGCAATTTATGCTCGCCCCCTTTCCCCAAGGAGGCGACCCCTTCCGTGATGGCGACCCCACCCGAAGCGCCCATGTTCTCAACAACTCTTGGGGCTGTCCTCCTATTGAAGGGTGTGATCCAAAAAGCCTGCAACCGGCCGTGGCCGCCCTGCGGGCGGCCGGTATCTTCGTCGTCGCCTCCGCCGGCAATGACGGTGACTACGGCTGTGAAACGGTACAAAACCCCATCGCTATCTATGATGAATCTTTCACTGTTGGTGCCGTTGACGCTAGTAATGAGTTAGCCACTTTTAGCAGCGTAGGCCCGGTAGCGGTTGATGATAGTTATCGTCTCAAGCCAGATATCGTCGCCCCCGGTGTTGATGTCTACTCGGCCATGCCCAACAATAAATATTTAAACAACGATGGTACGTCAATGGCCGGGCCTCACGTCGTGGGCGTTGTTGCTCTTATTTGGTCAGCCAATCCAGATCTAATTGGTGATATTGATACCACCGAACAGATCATTATCGACACCGCCATTCCCTACACCAATGCACGTCCCATCTGTGGTGATAGCACCAATAACAGCTATGGTTACGGCCTTATCAATGCGTATGGTGCTGTTGAAGCCGCGTTACAACGCCGTTAAAATGAACGATTTCGCTACCTATGTCAAGAATCAGATTGACCCGTCACAATCCATAACTGATAGGACTGGTCCCTGCCCACCAAATCAACGCCGTACGCCTCTAACCAGGCCCAATTTTGCCCTGGTGACAAATCAGCCCATTGAACCGTTATCTCCTCTTCCTTAATCAAAACCCACACTGTATCATGGTCAGCCACTAACTGCTCCATATCCGCCACCGTCAAATAATACAAATCAGCATACTCCCGCTGACCATAAAATCGAAAAGTTGGCGTCACATTAAAGGTGAGCAACAGATCATCCCCTGTCATTTGCTCTTCGACCCATGTCACAGTAGCCAACTCGGCCGCCTTTCGCTCAACAAAAAACTGAGTCAACTCCCACCCTCCCATCATCATCATTGTCCACCCAACCAATAAATACCCGACTAAAAAACGGATTGGTACCCATTTTTTGAGCTCGATAACCCCCCACATTGCCAAAATTGCTAACGGGGGCAAGTAAGCCAACGTAAAGCGAAAATTTTGCCACGCCGCCCCAATATGAAACAAATAGACCAAGCCAGCCCACACAACCACAACCCAATGCAACCCTCGGCCACGTCGTCCACAACGCCATAACCCCACCGGCAACAACAGCACAAACCAAACCGTAAAATAATACCGGTGAGCGGGGGCCAATAAATAATAAATCCCATTCGGCCAACGATATTGCAACAAACCGTCTGTCGTCACAAACGAACTCTGCCACGCATGATTCAACTGCCAGCGATAAACCCCAAAATTACCGGCAAATATTGGCCCCTCGGCCTGCCGTCCCACACTGACCACATCCCCAACCAACCAACCCCACCACATCGGACTCAAAACAGTGATAACAACCAGTGCCGCTACTACCGCCACCCCTAACATCTCTCTCCCTCGGCCACGCCACCCCAACCAAATTAACCGTCCCCAAACCGGTACCGCCACCGCCACCGCTGCCAACCCTTGCCCCCAGCGGCTTAAAATCCCATAAGCTAACAAGCCCGCGCCTAGCCACAACCAACCATGATAATATCTCCTCTCACCCGTTTCACCAGCCGTCAATTGCCACCAATGCACCACCGCTGCTACCCCTAACGTCGCCCCCGCCAAACCCACCAGATCGGCCATCACCACCACCGCCGATTGCCATAATTGGCCTGTACACAAGACAAACATACCTGCTAGCCAGACAAACGGCCGTTCCTCTTCCCTCGTCACCTCCCCCGCCAACCAAACCGTCCCCCACCCAACCGCTAAACCTGCCCCTAAATTGATCACTTGCCCTATTCGTGGCGTCCACCCACTCAGTAAACTCCCCACCCACAATAATAACGGATACCCCGGCGGCCAAAAGAAGGGTGGGAACCGTTTCCCCGCGGCCAACGCCCCCCCTAACTCATCTCGCGCATACAAATAATAACCAAATGGATCCTGTCCATACAATCCATCAAAACGGGGCCAGACCAAAAAGACAGCCAAGCCAGCTAATACCAACGAAAATAATCCCAAACCTATATAACTACGTCTCATCATTACCCACTTTAAATAGACCATACCCATGCCATGGCCGCTCTTTTATCACCAACGAGCGTACATTCGCCCCCCACAAACGCCAATACGGCCTAATCTGTACCCCAATCCGTTTCAATTCTTGCCGATCCGCAACGGTCAAATACCCACGCACGGGCACAAAAAAATCAGTCCCCCCCGCTTGTAGCCGTGCCTGTAACTGAGCCAAACCTTCAATCCGTGCTGTCACATCGCGCACAAAACTCAAGCCCAAAAGAATCAGTTCCCCACCAGGCTTTACCAAACGGCTCGCCGTCTGTACATACCCAATCGGATCAACAAAAAATTGCAAACTCCGATTGATAATAACGCGATCAAATTGCCGCGTGCCAAAAACAGATAGATCGGTCACATTCATCTGCACCGCCAACCAATCTTGCTCATAAAACTGTTTCGCCGCTAACCCATCATACGGGTCATTGAAATGATCCACGGCAACCACATCATGCCCCCAACGAACCAACCAATGGGTCAGCCAGCCTAGCCAAGCCCCTATTTCGAGGATTTGCAACGGCCGTTCCCCCCCCAACAACTTCACCATCACCCCCCAATCAACCTGCCGCAAACGCCACTCATGTGGCAAATAATTCGGCTGACCAAACGGCAACTCCCGATACGCATCATCCGCCAACCTTTGCCCATCTGCCAATCTCTGCGCCATAAATACCTCATGAAATTGAGCCAATCGCTCTTTGTAGGCGACCGTCATCAACTGTCGCACCCCATCTTTTTCCCCAAATTGATGACCGTTTACGCATACCCAACACGTCGTTTGCACTGCCGTCTTACAAATTGGACACAAAAATGCCCAATCCGCAGTTGTTACCTGTTGTTTACTCATCTTGTATCCCTTTTTCATCCCTTTTTTGCCATGCCCAGCCCGCATAAAGGGCAAACATGAACAAATTGGCTATCGCCGTCGCCATCAACGCCCCTTCTAACCCTTTCTGTGGCGTTAACCATATGTTTAACATTAAATTCAAAAGTGCGCTACTAGCGGTGACCCCAATAACAAAATATTCCTGTTTGTTTTTATACACGAGATAAATTAACGGTAAATAAAAATAGATGGGTACAATATAAACGCCACCCCACCACAACAATCCTGATGTTAGCTCAAATTGATACCAACGTGGCAAAATCCATTGTAAAAACCATAAAGCTGGCCCCGTCAGCCCCATACCGGCTAAACCCAACCAGCCCGCAATTTTGATGACCGCAGGAAGTGGCAAACGGTACAAAACCTTCACAAATGGTTGCAAAATGAAGTTAGCCAACGCTTGTACATACAATAAATAGTTGATCAAAATCTGATATTGAGCCACCTCTTCGGCCGCTAAATAATAATTAACCGCATACAAATCAATCCGCGACTGGATCATACCGGCAAAGCCCATCAAAAAGAAGGGGAGGGCGAGCCGCCAATAACGGCCGTTATACCCCCGCCACCACCCCCTCGGCACCCCCTCCCACAACCCCCAACCCAAACAAACCCCCTTCAAACAAACAAACAGCGCCCATAGCCAAGCCAAATCCCGTACCGTTAACGCCCACGGCCACCACCATATCAACAAAAAGAGACCGATGAGACCCGTCAGCTCAACCCCTGCCGCCAAAGCAAAGCGCTGGCGATAAACCACAAGGCTATCCTGCGCCTGATACCACAGCAACCCCACTCCCCACCAAAAAACGGCCAAACCTAACTGTTCACCACCCCACCAAAGTAAAAAAAGTAAAAAAAGAACCCCCACTCGGCCCCGCGTGGCCACATTTTCCCACCACAACCGTCCCACCTCGGCCGGCTGTTGGCTAAAAGCCCGCACCAAATACCCTTTATGCCCCCAACCAACAATATGCGCCCCTAACTGGACCACCACTAAAATCGCCACCAACTCTCCCCACAAGCGCAAAGAACCACGCTGAATAACCAGATACGAAATTAACGGGCTAAAAACAATCCCGACTAAACTATGGACACTGTTAGCCATAATCAATCGGCCGCGTCGCCAATATTTGCCAACCCGCCCACGACCACCAACCCAATCTTCAATCTGCAGATTTAATCTGCGCCAATGGTTCACCTATCCCCCTCGGCCATTACCACCAACGTCCCCTCTTTCACTCCGTTTTTAACGTGCTAGCACAATAAGCACACGAAGCCGATTGGGCATCAATCCACTCGACTTCAGCCTGCCGCATCAACCCTCTTTGCGTCGCTTTCGCCGCTAACGTGTGAAACGCCTGGCCCGCCTCGTCATACGCGCCGCGCTCAAAGAGCTGATTCGCCTGTTGCATAGCCGGAAAGCCCGGACCGAGGCCGTGCCGCGGCCGAGGGTGCTGTCGTCGTGCCAACCGTCGCCCACCTCGTCTTCTGAAAAATCGCATTTTTTACCCCTTACTAAATGATAGCTGTTTGCTTTCAAATTGTATGCTAACTGATTAAGTCGGTCAATTTCCGCTAAAAAATTACTGCCTTCCTGTGAACTAGCTCACAGACATGAGCCCCCTCATAGCCTATACTAATAACATCTAATCAATTTCCTAGTTTCATTCATAAGAGGTAACAACAAATGATCATACGCCAAGGTGATATCTTCTTAATTAAAGTCCCAGAAAAGCGCATCCCAACGAACTATCAAGCCCACCCCACCACGAGTTGTATCGTTGGCTACGGCGAAGTAACCGGTCATCATCATGTCATCGAAAAAGCCCAATGGCTGGTTGATGCTTGTCATGACATTAATAGTTTGCATCGGTTTGCCCTTGATGGCACCTCACCCAATGATGTTTTCGTCCAAGTAACTGACCCAACTCAAATTGTCCATGATGAGCATTACCCCTTAGCGATTCCACCGGGTACTTATCAGGTCGTTCGTCAGCGAGAATATACGCCTCGTGGGGTCCGTCGTGTTCGTGACTAAGCTAAAAGTCAAACTGTTTGGCCCGTAATAATGGTTGCCAATCTTCGGGTAAGGGGGCTGTCACCGTTATCGTCTCTTTGCTAACTGGGTGCCGAAAACTGGTTTGATAGCTGTGGAGGGCTGGGCGGCCGAGGCCGCCCGCTCCCCACCAATCCTCTTTCGCCTCCAACCACGCCAAATAAGTCGCATCATCCATCTGATACAGCGCATCCCCAACCAACGGGTACCCCGCCTCGGCCGTATGCACCCGTAACTGATGTGTCCGCCCCGTTTCAGGATACAAGGCCAACCAACTAATCCCATCTTTGTAGGCCAATCGTTGATAACGGGTAACGGCCGTTTTTCCCTCACTTACCCCCTCACGACCCACCACCCCAAAGCGTGGCACGGCCGCTCCCGCTACCTTGCCAATTTCCCCCTCCCAAACACCCTCTGTCGGCACCACCTCCCCCCATACCAACCCCCAATACAACTTTTCCACATAATGATTGACTAATGCCCGATTCAAAGAGCGTAAAACATCCTTGTTCCGCGCGACCAACACCACTCCTGATGTCCCACTATCTAACCGATTGACCAATAACGCTTCTGGATACGGTGGCTCATGTTTATGTCGTAAATGATACATCAAATTAGCCGTCACAAAACGTCCCCCACTATGTACTCGTAAATTGGGTGGTTTATTCACCCCTAGCAAAAACGGGTCTTCATAAACAATCGTATAATTCAAATTGACGTCGGGTGGTGTAAAATCTGGTAATTGGCAAAACAACTCCCCGCCTGCCATAACCACACTCTCTTTCGTCCCCTTCTCCCCATCATACCAAATTCGCCCTTCTTCAATAAATGACTCCCATTGTGCCAAATCTAAATACGTGAACCGTTGCGCCAAATAATGACCAAGTAACAAACCATCATATTGGGGGGGAACTTGTGAGCGTACATCCATCTGTCTATACTACCTCAAAAACAATTTACGTCTACTTGATTTCGTCGTACAATAGACCGTCATGGATATTCTCAATGCGTATTTACCTCTAGACCGACGTTTAGCCTTGGCTAACGGTCACTCTATCCCGGCTGAGGCCGAGGGCTCGGCCCTCTTCGCTGATTTTTCTGGCTTTACCCAGTTAACTAAAAAATTAGCGCAAGAGCTGGGGCCGAGTCGTGGTGCCGAAGAGATGACCTACCATCTCAACACCGTTTATGGACTGCTGCTCGCTGAAATCCAACGGTATGGGGGTAGTGGTATCGGTTTTAGCGGCGATGGCGTTTTATGCTGGTTTGAAGGGGATAACGGCCGCCGCTCGGCCGCCGCCGCCATCAATATCCAAATCAAAATGGGCCATCTCCCCACCATCACCACCCCCAACGGCACAGTCGTACCTTTCGGCGTCAAAATCGCCATTACTGTCGGCCAAGGCTACCGTTACTTGGTCGGCAACCCCGACCACCAACAAATGGAAGTGATGGCTGGCGCCACCATCGCCGCCACCGCCACCATCGAACAACAGCTCGTCGCCGGCCAAATCGGCGTCGTACCGGCCGTTATCGATGCCCTCGGCCCCCAAAATTGCCGCTTTAGCCCGCTCCAAACGAGTGACAGCGGGCTCTCCTTCCATTTTCTATACGAACTGCACAAACTCATTCCTTTCCCTGTCCAACCCGCAACCCCCGCTTTGCCCATTGACACCCTCGCCCACTGGATACTTCCCCCCGTTTTTGACCAGTTACGCCGTGGCCAAGAAGCTTTTCTTGCCAATTTGCGTCCCGTCGTCGCCCTCTTCCTCCGTTTTTCTGGTCTAGATTTCGACCATGATCCCTCGGCCGGCCAACAACTAAATGCTTACTTTTCCTGGGTACAAGCCACTATCGAAAAATTAGAGGGCTTTGTCCTTCAACTTACAATTGGGGACAAAGGTAGTTATCTCTACGCCACTTTTGGTGCCCTAATCGCTCACGAAGATGATGCCGAACGTGCCGTCTCCGCCGCTTGGCTTTTAATCCACCCACCACCTGAATTTGCGACAATTAAAACTCAAATCGGCGTCAGCCAAGGCCAAATCTATTGTGGCGCCTACGGCGCCCCCACCCGCAAAACGTACGGCGCCCTCGGCCCCGAAGTCAATATCGCTGCCCGCTTAATGAGCAAAGCCCAACCTCAACAAATCCTCGTTAGCCTGCGCATCGCCCAACAAATACAACATTTCCATCTCCTCCATCTAGCCCCTATCTCTCTTAAAGGGTTGTCCCAACCCCTTCCCGTCGCCGCCATCCTGCGCCCCACCCGCACCGCCGCCCAAACCAGCCCCGATAGTTACCGCCAACAACACCCTCTAGTCGGCCGCCGCCAAGAATACAACACTTTAGTTGCTCGGCTCAAAGCGGTCAGCCAAGGCCAAAATGGGATGATTTTGATCGAAGGTGAAGCCGGTATTGGCAAATCACGGCTCATTAACGAAATTTATCGCCTTAGCCAACAATATGATCTCACTTTACTCACCGGCTGGGCCGATGCAGTCGATACCAACACGAGCTACTATGTTTGGGGGCCTATCTTTGCCGCTATCTTTGACATCGACCTCAACGACTCGGCCGCCACCAACCGCTGGCAAATCCAAAACAAACTGAATGTCTACCCCGACCTCCTCGAACAAATGCCCCTGCTTAACGCGGTCCTCCCTCTCGAAATGCCTGACAACGATACAACCCGTGAATGGCGGGGCGATGGCCGCGCCTATCGTACCCAAGCGCTTCTCAGCAACATTCTCGCCCATGAAGCCAGCCAACGCCCCCTCGTTCTCATCATCGAAGATGCCCACTGGCTGGATACCGCCTCGTGGCAACTTCTACGCCGCATCCAATACGACGTGACCCCCTTGTTACTCATCGTCGTCACCCGACCCTTGTCCGAGCCATGGCCACTTGCCTATCAAGAATTTCGCACATCTCCCAACCTAAGCTTCATGTCGCTACAAGCGCTAAAACCAGGCGAAGCGTTAGAACTGGTCAAAAATCGACTGGGAGTTGATGCTTTGCCTGCTGATGTGGCTGTTTTTATTCATGAATATGCCCTCGGCCACCCCTTCTACAGCGAAGAGTTGGCCCTTGCTTTGCGTGATACCGGTTTGATTTTGGTGGAGAACGGCCGTTGTCAACTCGCCCCTAACGTCACCAATCTCGCCCAACTCGATTTCCCCCAAACCATTCAAGGCGTTATCGGTAGCCGTCTTGACCGTCTCCCCGCCAATCAATACCTTATTCTGAAAGTCGCCAGCGTTATCGGCCGTTCCTTCCCCTACCGTATTCTGCACGCCGTCCACCCCGTCGCCGCCGATAAATACACACTCAATGTTCAGCTAGAAATCCTCGTCCAACTCGATATCATCACCATTGAATCCCCACCACCAGATTTAAGCTACATTTTTAAGCACAAATTAATCCAAGAAGTCACTTACCAAGCGATGCTTTCTAGCCAACGCCGCCAACTACATCAGACGGTTGCCGCTTGGCTAGAAGAAAACTATCGCTCCGAACTAGCTGCTCACTATCCACTTCTCGCCTATCATTGGCAAGAAGCGGGTGCCATCAAACGGGCCGTTGATTATTTGTATAAAGCGGGTCAAGAATCGCTGCGCCAAGGTGTCTATCATGAAGCGATTCGCTTTTTTGAGGAAATGCTCAGCCTCAGCCAATCGGCCCAACACCCTTACTCTCCATTTATCCGCGCCCAATGGTATTATCATCTCGCCGATGCCCACTACCGCACCGGCCGTTTTGATCGTAGTCAACAAGAACTTAAAATCGCCTTAGATTTGCTGGGTACGCCATTACCAGTAGGGTGGCAACTATGGTTTGCCGCCGGTATTACCCTCCTGCGCCAATTAACCCACCGCTTACGCCGTTCACCACTCCCGACTTTACCGCTTGAACGTCAAAAACAGCAACGTCTTCGCGCCCAAATATACAGTATGCTTTCCCTGATTCATTATATCGATGCCAACCCCCTCGATACCATCTATCTTGTCATCAAGCGTCTCAATATCGCTGAAAAAGTAGGGCAATTGGCTTTAAATGAGCAAGCCAGAGGGTATAGCGCCATGACGATTCTGACCACGCTCGCCCAACAAGAACGGTATTTTGAATATTATCGGCAATTAATGATGGCTACTTTGCAACAAACGAACGATATCGAAACCCATCAATTTTGTATGATGTCCTTAGCCCAAGCGTATAACAATTTAGGTGACTTGTCCCAAGCCCGTGAAACGTTGTTGGAAGCCCGTGATTTAGCTAAACAGGCGGGACATGTTCGGCGCTGGGAGGAATCAATGGTCAATATAGGCATTATCGACACCTATTTGTGTAATTGGGATGAGGGTTGGGATATTTGTGATGATGTCTATCATACGGCCGTGCGCAGTGGTGATCACCAAGGCCAACTCTGGGCGCTCAATGGATTTGCTTGGTTAGCCCTACGCCAAGGCGATTTGCCCGAAGCCCTCCAATATATTCAACAATGCGACCATCTTCTCCAAAAACATACGGATTCAATCAACCAAATTGTCTATCTCAGCCATCGTATCCTCTACTACTTAGAGCTCGATGATTTACCCTCGGCCACCCCCTACGCCCACACCCTCCGCCCCTACCTCGAAACGATGGCCCTCATCCTACCCGCCCAACATGGCTACGACACCTACGCCGCTTATTGTCTCCGCTGTTGGGAACAAGCACAAACAACCAAAAACGAAAAACAGGCTAAAAACGGACTGAAACTATTATCAAAGTTCTCTAAACAGTTTCGTTCAGCACGCCCCGTTTTACATTATTACACCGGCTGGTATCAATACCTCAGTACCGGTAAAATAAGCGCAGTCGAAAACAGTTGGCTAACCAGCCTTGAGCAATTATCCATCTACCCCCTTCGCTACGAGCGTGCCCGCCTCTTCTATCTTTGGGGACGCTTACTACCAGATAGACACCATTACTTGCACCAAGCTCAAATTATTTTTAAACAGTTGAAAGCGGCCAGAGATCTGGACCGTGTTAACCAACTTCTAGCCAAGCTACCCAAATATGACCAATGAACCAATAACAACTGACAATGGCGAACAACTTTTTCAAACAAGCCTTAATGAAGCGATGGTTGCTAGTGAACAGCTACGTGCTACGATTTTAAGTATTCTGTTTGCTGCTTCAATCATCCCTCTCTTCATTTTGCTTATAGTTGCGCCTGAATTTTACGCACAACTATTTGGGAATAACTTAAATAATCGCACAATCGTCAGTTTCCTTTTGCTCATTGCCCTGATTATTACCTATGAACTTGTCATCAAACGATTTTTGGCGCGGCAAAAAGATAATTATTGGCGTCTGTTAATCATTCGTTATTTAAATGCTATCGAAGAACCAACCTTTATCTCAATTCTGATCGTCTTGATTGCTTATTTAGAACCTCCAGTTTCCATTTTAATAATCCCGCCCGTTTGGATATATTTCATTCTCATTATTTTGTCAGCCCTCCGCTTAGATTTTAAGTTGTGTGTCTTGACTGGTGTTGTCTGTGCGGCGCAATATCAACTGCTCGTCTGGTATTATGGCGCTAGGTTCGCCCTTATACCCAATATGCCTCTTTTTGAAACATTTCTGCATATGGGTAAATCGTCAGTCTTGGTCATTGCTGGTGTTGTCACTGGGATTGTCACCCTTCAAATTCGTGGTTGGATCGTGCGATCGTTGGATTCGGTGGCCGAGCGCAATCGAGTCCAACAGCTCTTTGGTCAGCATGTCTCGCCAGCTGTTGTCGACAAACTGCTACAGCAAGATAATTTACAGAAGAACGAGATGCGTTCTGTCTGCATTTTGTTTCTCGACATTCGTGATTTCACCCAATTCGCGGAGCAACATGCCCCGGACGAGGTGGTCAACTATTTGAACACTTTGTTTGATTTTATGGTTTCAATTATTAACGACCACCATGGGATCGTTAATAAATTTCTTGGTGATGGGTTTATGGCGATTTTTGGGGCACCTTTTGCTGATGGGCAGGAGGCACGGTATGCGGTGGCGGCGGCCGAGGCGATTTTAACGGCCGTTGAAGTCGCCATCGCCCGTGGCGATATCCCGCCCACACGCATTGGCATCGGTATCCACGCCGGTCCAGCTATGACCGGCAATATCGGCTCTCACATTCGCCAAGAATATACCGTCATCGGCGATGTCGTTAATGTCGCCGCCCGTATTGAACAGCTCAATAAACAATTTGATTCCCAGCTCCTCGTCTCCGAAACCGTTTGGCACCAAACTGATTTAACCACCAAAGATGCCCTTCTCCACCCCCATGTCCCCATCCGTGGCCATGAAGCTACCTTGAATCTATACCAACTAAAATAAAAAGGTCGCTTCTTTACAAAAGCGTATCCTTCATCGGCGCAAAACTATGCCGATGGATCTCACTCGGCCCCCGCTCCCCAATCGCCGCCAAATGCCCCTTTGTCCCATACCCCTTATGCCTCGCTAAACCATACCCCGGATATCGCTCAGCCAATGCCACCATCAACCGATCCCGCGTTACTTTGGCTAAAATCGATGCCGCCGCAATACTTAAACTCTCTTTATCCCCCCGAATTACCGACTTTTGCCGAATATTAACCTGATGAAGTCGCATCCGCCCATCTAATAACAAAAACTCTGGTGCGGGCTCCAATTGCGCCACCGCCGCCATCATTGCTCGCCGATTAGCTGGTAAAATCCCAATCTCATCAATCACCCGTGCCGACTCAACCCCAACTCCATACGCCACCGCTTTCGCCTGTACCAAATCAAACAATCTCTCGCGCTTAGTCGCCGTCAACTTTTTTGAATCATCCACTTCCGCTAACTCAGCCAATACCACCGCATCCTGCAACGGTAAAATAATCGCTGCCGCCACCACCGGACCAGCCAATGCGCCCCGTCCCGCCTCATCAATTCCGGCTACATATGTCAATCCGTAGCGCTCGCACACACCACGCTCTAAGGCCACTGTCGCCATTTATGACTCTGTTACCATCTGCTGATCGTTCGTTTTCTCATACACTCCTTGCCACCCTTTTTGCCTAATCCGAAGCACTTCTATCAACATATTCAACGAATCTCGAACTGGATTAATTCGGCTATTAGCAAAATAGTACCAATGAATCGGTACCTCTACAATCTTGTATCCACGCAACCGAGCAATAAACAAAATCTCAACATCAAATGCCCAACCATCAATCGTCTGTGCCTGAAACAAATCATGGGCTACCTCTCGACGAAAACATTTAAACCCACATTGCGTATCTTGAAAACCAGGCACAGCCAATACTTTGACAATAAAATTAAATACCCGTCCCATCAAATGCCGATGATAAGGCTCATCATAGCGCACCGCCCCTGGTGCCTCGCGGCTCCCAATGGCCACATCATAACCAGACAATTCTGGTGGGACAAATTTACTTACTTCCTCTACTGGCATTGAAAAATCCGCATCAGCAATAAACAAATAATCCCCTTTAGCCGCTAACATACCTGTCCGCACCGCCGCCCCTTTGCCCTGCCGTGGTTCATCAATCACTTGAATAAAGGAAAACTCTTCCGCAAATTCACGGGCTACTTGACCGGTTGTATCTGTACTGTTGTTATTGATAATCAAAACCTCACTCTTGTACGATTGTGCCGCCACAAAACGCACTACTTGAGGCAATGTCCTCGGCAGACGCTGTTCCTCATTATAAGCGGGAATAATTAAACTCAATAACGGCTGCACTGTTGTTTCCTGACTCATAACTAATCTCTTTTAATCATATTGACAATAAATAAAAACCATCGGCGATCATACCCGCCCCATCCCGCTCCGTCAACCCTAACCTACCCATCGTAGGCCAAAAGACGTAAAAACGTCGCTAACTTCCACCTAGATTAATTCGTTTCAAGGCCAAATGTACCCATTAAATCTAACAATCCCCTAAAAATAACTATCCCATCTGCCTAAACTTTGTTACAATCTCTAAACTATGACAAAAAATAACAATGACCAACCCATTATCGTCGCTTTCGTCGCTGATCTCTTCTTTTCTACTCGCATTGACAAGGTGGCGCAACATTTAAATTATACCGTCCACTGGATTGAAAATGAAGCCCAGTTTCAACAGGCCGATGACCCTGCTCCCGCCAACCCTCGGCCCGGCGAAAGCATCTCCGGCCCCACCCACCGCCTCATGGACCAACTCACTCAATGGCAACCCGCCCTCCTCATCTTTGACCTCAGTGCCCAAGAAATCCCTTGGCGCCGCTGGCTCCCCCGCCTCAAATCCTCCCCCGCCACCCGTCGCATCCCCGTCCTCGCTTTCGGTGCCCACGTCGATACCGAAACCTTCGCCGAAGCCCGTTCCCTCGGCGCCGACAGCGTCGTCGCCCGCTCCCGCTTCAGCACCGGTATGCTCGACCTCATCCAAAACCTTGCCAATCCCACTGACCACCAAGCCCTCTTCGATACCTGCCAACAACCACTCTCCGACCTCGCTAAAAAAGGGATCGAAGCCTACAATGCCGGTCAATTTTATGACGCCCACGAACATCTCGAACACGCTTGGCAGGAAGATAGCTCCGTTGGCCGCGAACTATATCGTGGTATCCTCCAAGTTGCTGTTGCCTATTATCAAATCAGCCGTGGCAACTATCGCGGAGCCGTTAAAATGTGCCTTCGCGCTCGCCAATGGCTCGATCCTCTTCCCGACCAATGTCGAACAATCAATATTGCCCAACTTCGCCAAGAATTTGAGACCAATTATCAAACCATCACCGATCTCGGCCCTGACAACTTAGACAAATTTGACCTATCCACCATCCAACCCATCCCCATCGTACCCTAAACTCACTCGCGCCCGTTGCCTCAGCAACCGCGCCCTATGATGAAAGAATAAACTATGACCCAACAATGGAGTACCCTAACCCGCATCCTCGTAGCCACTATCAGCATTATCATCATCACCACCCTCGCTATCGCTATTCGTCCCCTCTGGGACCCAATTATCATCTCCTTCCTCCTCGCCTATATCCTCCAACCCGTTATTCGCTCCGTCGACCAATACACCCCGCTCTCCTATCGCTGGTCTGTGGCCATTATCTATCTGCTTATGATTAGCGGCCTTGCCGCTCTGGCTAGTTTCCTCATCCCCCTCGTCATCCGCATTATCTCCGACCTGCCTGCTTACATTAATACCGCCCAAGGTGAGCTTGAAGCTTTCCTCGCTGAGCCTTACTATATCCTTAATCGTCGTATCGAACTCGATGCCATCAATGAGATCGCCACCCAATTCTTTAACGAAAGCATCCCCGATAGTGTTACCGATGCCGTCAACAACATTCTCCAACTTCTCCAAACTACCTCTCTTAGTCTCGCTTGGATACTACTTATTCTTGTTAGTACCTTTTATCTTCTCCTCGATTGGAACCGACTCAGCAACTGGACACTCCAACTCGCCCCCCCTGACGAGCAAGAAGATATGCGTATTCTTCTCACTAAAATCAATCTCATCTGGAGCGCCTATCTGCGCGGTATTTTCCGCCTCATGCTGATTACAACTGTTATCTGTTCCATCATTCTTTTTGTCCTCGGCATGCCTGGCTCATTCCCCCTCGCTGTCCTCACCGGACTTCTTGTCGCTATCCCCGAAATTGGCCCTATCGTTAGTGGCCTTGTAGCTACCTTGCTAGCTTTTGCCCAAGGTTCAAGTATTCTGCCACTATCTAACTTTTGGTTTGCTGTGGTCATCGCCATCACCTATTTTGTTCTTTTTCAGGTCTACATTCTTTGGCTCCAGCCCCGTATCATGGCCAGCTACTTAAAAATGAATACCGGCGTTGTTTTTGTCGCCATCGCCGGCGCTATCGTTTCGCAAGGCATACTAACCGTCTTTCTCGTCGTCCCTCTCCTAGCTAGTGCCCGCGTTATCGGCCATTATTTACGGGCCAAACTGCTTAGTCTCGACCCATGGGCTGCAGATTGGGAAAAAGAGTTGCAAAAGAAAAATAGTGGTGTAGATATTCCCCCACAATCTTCAACCAAACCAATTATATCTAATAATCAATAACCTACCTGATTACTCAAAACTGGAGATATTATGCTCAACAATTATATACCTGAACGTGCCCTGTTTATCTATGCCCATCCCGATGATATCGAGTTTGGTGTGGCTGGCACCGCTGCTAAATGGGCGCAGGCGGGTGCCGAAGTGACCTATATTCTTATCACGGATGGTAACATCGGTAGTCACGATCCAGAAATGACGCCTGAAAAATTAGCTGAAATCCGGCGACGCGAACAAACGGAATCGGCCGAGGTCGTTGGTGCCAAATGTGTCTTCCTCGGCTACCCCGATGGCCGTCTCGTCCCCGATCTGGGGCTGCGCAAAGACCTCACCCGCGAAATCCGCCGCTTCAAGCCCAATGTCGTCGTCTGTGGTGACCCCACCATCGTCATCTCTAGCTCAAACCGCATCAATCATCCCGATCACCGTGCCGCCGCCACCGCCGCCATCGACGCCGTCTTTCCCACGGCCGACTCCCCCCTCATCTTCCCCGAACTTGTCACCGAAGGCTTCCCCCCGCACAAAGTCAACTACGTCCTCCTCTCCTACGGCCGTGACGCCGACCTCTATATCGATATCACCGCCACCATCGACCTCAAAATCGAAGCCCTCCGCCGCCACACCAGCCAAATTGGCGACTGGGATCCATCGGAACGGCTTCGTGATTGGTCGGCCGAGGTTGGTAAAAAAGCAGGTTTTGCTCATGCTGAAAGCTACCGTCTCATTACCCTTAACCCGCTTGAAGCTGAATCAGAGTAACCCAACGCCCCCTAACCACATTACACCCCCTACGTTTACCCTACTTTTTGCCTCTAACGCCTTTTCCCAAACCACAACCTGAGGTAAAATGGAGGGTGGTATCTTTTATACATCATTGCTTTATCTACTATTATTTTTTGAACAGAGTATCTATGAAACCAACAACCAGTAACGAAATTCGCCAAGCTTTCCTTGATTTTTATGAAGAACATCAACACCAAGTAGTTGATAGTGCCCCCCTACCCGTTCGTGATAACCCCACCCTCTTCTTCACCAACGCCGGCATGAACCAATTCGTCAACGTTTTCCTCGGCCACGAAAAACGCCCCTACACCCGCGCCACCACCGCCCAAAAATGTATGCGCGTCCAAGGTAAACACAACGACCTCGAAAATGTTGGCCCCTCCCCCCGCCACCACACCTTCTTCGAAATGTTGGGCAACTTCTCTTTCGGCGACTATTTCAAAACTGATGCCATCCGCTACGCTTATGACTTCCTCACCAAAGCGTGCGCCATCGATGTCGATAAATTGTGGTACACCGTTCACACCAGCGATGACGAGGCTGAAAAAATCTGGATCGAAGACGTCGGCGTTGCCGCCGAGCGCGTCCTCCGCATGGGTGACGCCACTAACTTCTGGATGATGGGGGATGTCGGCCCTTGTGGTCCCACTAGCGAAATTCATTACGATTGGGGGCCGTCGGCCTGCACTTGTGGCCAACCAGATTGCGGACTTCTCCTCGATAACGGCTGTGACCGTTGGCTCGAAATCTGGAACTTGGTCTTTATGCAATTCAACCAAGATCAAGATGGCACCCGCACCCCACTTCCTCAAACTGGTGTCGATACCGGTATGGGGCTCGAACGTATCACCAGTGTCGTCCAACAACAACCCGTTAACTACCACACTGACCTCTTCTCCCCTGTCATGGACCGTCTCCAAGAACTGCTGGGTGACGATGACCAAGCCCGCCAAGAACATGAAACTGGCTATCGCGTTATCGCCGACCACGGCCGTGCCGCCACCTTCCTCGTCGCCGATGGCGTTATGCCCGGCAACGTGGGTGGCAGCTACGTCCTCCGCATGATTATTCGCCGTGCCGCTCGCTTCGGTCGTAAAATCGGTTTCACCGGCCCTTTTATGGGCGCTGTCGCTGAGACCTTCATTGATCATATGGGCGAGGCTTACCCCGAACTTGAAAATCGGCGCGAACATGTCATCCACACCCTCACCCAAGAAGAAAAACGGTTCGCCCGCACTTTAGACACAGCCTTAGCCCAACTCGCTACCATTCTCGAAAATCTCAAAAAAGTTGGTGAAACTGAAATCCCTGGCGGGGTCGCCTTCGATCTATATGCCACCAACGGTCTTCCTCTCGAAATCACCCGTGATGTTGCTCAAGAAATTGGCTTCACTGTTGACGAGGCTGGCTATCTGGCCGCCCGCGCCGCTCATGCGGAAGCGAGTGGCTCTGGCGCCTTTGGCCAATATGAGACGGGCACCAACGCCTATGCTGATTGGATGACGAAAGCGGTGCAAGCGGGGCAGTTAACGGCCGAGGGAGTCGATTATGACCCTTACGGTGGCCCCTTCCTTGAAGCTGAAATCATCGGCCTCTTTATCGAGGGGCAACCAGTCGAAACTGTCCCCGCTGACACAGACGCCGATGTCGTTACCGCCGCGTCCCCCTTCTATGTTGAATCTGGTGGTGAAGTTAGTGACACCGGTAAAATAACGATTGAAGCAACAGGTTGTACCTTCACGGTCAACGATACCCGCAAACCAATCCCTGGCCTAATCGTCCACCATGGTAAAGTGACCCAAGGTGAACTTAAACTCGGCCAAACCGCCCAACTTCAAGTCGATGACACCCGCCGCGCCGCCATCCGTCGCAACCACACCGCCACCCATATCCTCCACCGCGAACTTCGTGCCCATCTCGGTACCCATGTCACCCAAGCCGGCTCCCTCGTCGCTCCCGACCGGCTACGTTTCGATTTTTCTTACGAACAAGCGGTCGATAAACAAACACTTGCCCAAATCGAAGCGGATATTAATGCCGCTATTATGGCTAACTATCCTGTCGCTATTCAATACATGAGCCAAAAAGAAGCGATTTCAGCTGGCGCTATGGCTCTTTTCGGTGAAAAATATGGGGATATCGTCCGTACCGTTCAAATTGCTACTAGTCAACAAAATAAATTGTACAGTTTTGAGCTATGTGGAGGGCTCCATGTCGAGACCACTGGTGATATTGGCCTCTTCCACTTTACGAGCGAAGGAGCTGTCGCCGCTGGCGTCCGCCGTGTCGAAGCCGTGACCGGTACCGCCGCCTACGAAATATTATCCGCCCAAGCATCTCTCCTCAACCAACTGTCCCAAATGCTCAATACCCCCGTTAATGACCTCCCCGTTCGCCTCGATTCACTACTCGAAGACAATCGCCAACTCAAAAAAGAGCTGGCTCGTCTCCAAATTAAGCAAGCCAAATCCCAGTTCGATAGCTTACTTGATCAAGTGCAAGATGTTGATGGCATCAAACTCCTCACCGCCCAAGTGGATGTCCCTGGTGCCGATGAACTCCGCGAAATGGCCGACTGGTTCCGTAATGAGGCTGGCTCCGGCGTCGCCGTCATCGCTACCATCGCCAAAGATCGCCCTCTCTTCGTCGCGGCTGTGACCGCGGACTTAATCAAACAAGGTATCAAAGCGGGTGATCTTGTTCGCGCTGTGGCCCAAGTGGTTGGTGGTGGTGGTGGTGGCCGTCCCGATTTCGCCCAAGCAGGGGGCAAAGATGCCAGCAAAGTTGGTGATGCCTTAGCCATCGTCCCTGATCTTATCCGCTCGGCCAAATCATAATTTTAATTTAACGGGGGCACACCCTTGTGCCCCCGCTTCCCACTGCTATGCACCTTATCCATTTAACCTCTGACGATGATTTTGTCTCTATCCGCGATCATCTCCTATGGCATAATAATGGAGACCGACGTTACTTGCTTATTCCCCCCACCGATACCCCTCTTGCCCTCACCCAACCACATACCCTCGCTCTGATTCGCCGTTATGCGCATCAAAACAATATCGAATTAGCCATCATTAGCCAAAAAGCAGAGATTATCCGTCCTGCCCGCGCTATAGGCATCCCTGTGTTTCCCTCTCGCGCCGCCAGCGAACAGCGTCGCTCGCGTCGGATCTGGGCCCGCGCCCGGGCTAAACCATTACCCGGCATTGCCCCCCACCAAACCGATGAAATCACTCCCACCGCGACTACCATCGCTAAGCCAGCCACATGGCAACGCTGGCTAACACGTTATTTAATCATCTTTCTTCTAATTGTCACCACAACCCTCAGCCTAACCGCGCTCGCCTACACTATTCCTGGTGCTACTGTTGTTCTCACCCCTCTGACTACACCGCTCCGCACAACTATCCCCATTTTTGCTAGTACCGAACCCAGTCAACCTCCAACCAATACGAACTTTTATCTTCCCACCCAACCACGCCAACTAACGCTCACTTGGCAAGCTAGCCTCCCCACCACCGGTGAAAACCTCATTCCCGCCGCCGCCGCCCGCGGCCAAATCGTCTTCACGAACCTCACCTCTCAAACCCTTACCATCCCCGAAGGCACACCCATCGAAACCAACAATATCCCCCCTCTCCGCTTTCAAACAACCAATAACGCTCAAATACCCGGTGCCATCGGTGCCACGCTCGCTGTCGATATCGTTGCCACTGATGCTGGCCCGGCAGGAAACCAACCCGCCAATACAATTATTAATATTATTGGCCCTCTTAACCAACAACTAACAGGACGTAATCCCACCCCCACAACCGGGGGCGCTATCGCTCAAGTACGTACCGTCGCCACCACAGATGTTACTACTTTGCGCCACCAAGTTACCCAATACCTCCAAGCTTTGGCCGCTAATGAAATCGCCGACTCACTTGCCCCGTATGAATTCCTCGCCACCGATACCATTACGCTCACCACTATCCATAGCCAAGATTTTTCTCATACGGTTGGCGAAGCCACTGATCAGCTCACGCTTATCATCCGTGCCACCCTCACCGGTCATGTTGTTGATACTAGTTTAGCCAATACTCACGTCTACAACCAGCTTTTAACAACTATTCCGCCTAACTTTGAACTGGTACCCAAATCGCTTTCTTTTTACCATGTCGGCGATGCCCAGTTAAATGATAATGGCGATATTCAATTTTTGATGGTGGCCGAGGGTCTCAGTAGTACCGCTCTTCCTAATCTCGATGACCAAGCCTCCCTCTTAGCCGGACAGCCCATCGCTGATGCCCAACACTATCTCGCTCAAATCTATCCGCTCCAATCTTCACCCGCTATCATCGTCCGTCCCAACTGGTTTGATCGTCTCCCTTACTGGCCCGCCCGTATCCAATTTCAAATCTTAGCCCAAGAAGGTTCCCTATGAGTTCTCCTTATCAACGCCTCGGCCGTCTCCTCGGCATCGACATGGGCGAAAAACGGATCGGCCTCGCCCTCAGCGACCCCACCCAAACGCTCGCTCAAGCCCACTCTATACTCCAACGCACCTCACGCACCGCCGATTTTGCTGCCATCCAAACCATCGTCCAAGAACAAACCGTCGTTGGCCTCGTCATCGGCCTCCCCCAACAACCCGATCGGCCCGATGATGCCAAAATCGCTTGGATCCAAGATTATGGGCATGAACTTAGTCAAACCCTTCAACTCCCGCTCACCTTTTGGGACGAAGCCTTTACCACGCGCCAAGCGGCTAATTCCCTGCGCGCTCGCGGTCGCAAAGCCAAGCAACAAAAAGATCGCCTTGATGCTGTTGCCGCCGCTTTTATTCTACAAGACTACCTCGATGCTCAAGCCCCAACCCCACCACTACCGGAGGATTTCCCCTATGAAACCTACTAATACCGGCGCTACCCGCCGCCTTGGCTGTCTGCTCTTGCTCGTCGCCTGCCTAGCCATCCCCTTCGCTTTATTCTTTAGCTTTGCCTTGCGTCAAGAAAGGCTCGCCGCCGAACTGCTTCCCACCGGTGAGAGTTCGGCCCTAAACCCTATCGAAAAAAGGGTGTTGCAAAGCAACCTAGTCCAAGAGGCTGATGAACTCGCTGTACCCCAAGGTGCTGCCGTTGGTACCGTCACATTTACCATTGAATCAGGCAGCCATGCCCCCCAAATTGCCGCCCAATTGGTCCAATTAGGCTTACTCACTGCTGGTGACCAAAAACTATTTCTCGATTATCTTCGTTATTATGGGTTAGATGCACGGCTTGAGGCAGGCACCTTCTATTTGCAAGCTCCATTGACGATTCCTGAGTTGGCCGAGGCGCTTACCAACGCTGGTAGCAATGATATCAATCTCCGCTTTATCGAAGGTTGGCGTCTCGAAGAAATGGCTGACCATATCCGCCAAACCAAACCTGCTCAAATCGATGCTGATGAATACCTCGCCATCGCCCAACGCCGTCAACCCATCGACCTCTCATCTTACGACTTCCTCGCGTCTCTACCTGCCGATGCCTCTTTCGAAGGGTATCTATTCCCCGATACCTATCGTCTTGACCCCGGTGCCACAGCCACCGATTTAATTAATATCCAACTACTCACTTTCGGCCAAAAAGTATCTCCTCGTATGCGCCAAGCGTTCGGAGCTCAAGGTCTCACCCTTCGTGAAGCCATTACTCTTGCCTCCATTATCGAACGCGAAGCCGTTCTCCAACATGAAAAACCAATTATGGCCGATGTTTTTCTTAACCGCCTCGAACAAGGCATTAAATTAGACGCCGATCCCACGGTACAATACGCCCTCGGCTATGATTCTGCTAGCCAAAGCTGGTGGAAATACCCCCTCTATATTGCTGATCTCCAATACGACTCTCCTTACAATACCTACGTCTACCCCGGTATCCCGCCTGGGCCTATCGCTAACCCTGGCTTAGCCTCTTTTCAAGCTTTGGCTGAACCAGAACCCAATAATTTCATCTTCTTTGTCGCTGATTGCATCGCCCAAGATAGTTCCCACTTCTTCAGTGCCACTTACGAAGAACATTTAGCCCGTGTTCAACAGTGCCGATGATCACTTTGCCTCCCTACTCACGTTACTACTTGCTCCTGTTGCTTTTTGTTCTGACTGCCTGTACCAGTAGCACTGCCCCTATCCTAAAAATCGGTTTGGCCGCCCCTTTTACGGGACAGCATCGTGCCATTGGTTATGATGTCCTCTATAGTGCTCGCCTCGCCATTCGTGACGCTAACGCCACCCGTCGCCTCGGCCCCTACCGCCTCGTCCTTCTCCCCCTCGATGATAATGGTGACCCCCACCAAGCAACCACTACCGCCCAAGCCTTTGCCCAAGACCCCGATCTCGTCGCTGTAATTGGCCATTGGCTACCAACAACGACAGAAACAGCTTCTCAAATTTATCTTGCTAATAATATTCCTTTTGTTCATACTCAACAACAATCCTTTTTGTCTTTCTCATCTTCTCAACTACCTGATTCTTTCTTGGATGGCTATGCGAAAACCACTCCTTTTGATGAACTCGCTGGACCGTACGCTGCCCCCAGCTATGATGCCACCAATCTTCTTATTACCGCCCTCGAACAGCTCATCGCCCAAGATATATCCCTAACCCCCCTAAATATAATTGACACCTTAGAAAATTTGTCAATCACTGGCGTTTCAGGGAAAACTATACAATCAGTCCCACTTTACCTTAATGGTAACCAATAAAGGCTTACACATGACTACCCATAACCAACTCATCTCCTTCATTTTTATTCTCATCTGCTTTCTCTCTGCCTGCCAACAGAATGATGATGAGCCCATAACGACGACCACACCCGCGTCACTCTCTGAAACGCTTATCCACAAAACTGTGCCCGCCCCAAACCACGCCCAAACCACACCAGGTCCCATTGTACCGCCCCAAACGTCAACACCTGCGCCCACATCGACCCCCACTAATACGCCAATGCCCGCCACCCGTGTCGTCCTCGGCGCCACCGCCATCGCTATTGAAGATTTTGCCGGCGCGATCGATCACCTCAACACCGCCCTACGCTCCGCTACTGAGCTCGATACCACCCAATATTGGGAAGCGCAATTTGAACTCGCCCTCGCCCAATTCGCTCAATCTGACTATAACACCACCATCGCCATCCTCACGAACTACTTAAATACCCCCGATAACGCCGCTCCTGACCCCCGCGCTCACTTCTACCTCGGCCAAGCTCACCTCGCCCTCGGCGACTGCCCCACCGCCATCCTCGCCTACGAACAATACCTCGCCCGCAATACCACCGCCGCCGCCTACATCTACCCCCTCATCGGCCAATGCCACCTCTGGCTCAATGACACCACCGCCGCCATCACCGCCTACACCGCCGCCACCCAATTCCCCGCCCAACGCGTTACCCGTGTCGAAACACTGTATAAACTAGCCAATCTCCACCTCTCCCTCGGCAACTATCCCGCCGCCATCGCCCAATACCAAGCAATCTACGAAGCCGCCCGTACCCCCACCACCCGCTCTGATGCCCTCTACCAAATAGGTCAAATCGCTGAACTAAACCAACAACCAGCCGTCGCCATCGCCAACTACCAACAAGCTGTAAACAACTACCCCACTGGCCAAGGTAGTTATCTCAGTCTCATCGAACTCATCAACCAACAACAACCAGTTGATGAATACCAACGTGGCCTCATCGACTACCACGCCCAAGCCTACCTTCCCTGTATTGACGCTTTCCAAAATGTCATCTCCACCACCACCAACATCCAGCCCGACACCTACCGCTATCTCGCTTGGTGCTACGAAGGCGTCGGCGAATGGCCACAAGGCATTGAACAACTCAACAATTACGCCAATACCCAACCTGATGATATTGACCATTTAGCCCAAGCTACCGCCTATCAAGCTGAAATGCTCGTCCGCCAACAACAAATAACCGCCGCCGCCCAAACCTACCAAACCTTTATCAACACCTACCCTAACCATTCACGCGCGCCTGAATTTGCCTTTAAATATGCCCAACTTTGGACCCGCCTCGGCCGCCCCGATGACACCCTCGCCGCCTACCAAACCATGGCCAACCGCTACCCCAATGCCCCCGATGCCCCCGAAGCCTACTACCGCGCCGGTATCACCGCTTACGAACTCGGCCGCACCACCATCGCCCGCACCCTCTGGACCAGCGCCACCATCGCCCAACCGACCAGTGAATACAGCGCCGCCTCCCTCATCTGGCTTATCCAAACCAGCCCCGACGAAGAAACCGCCACCCCCCACCGCCGCCTCGCCGCCCGTCTCCCCGGTGCTACCTTCTACGCTGTCCGCGCCCGCGACCTCGGCCAACAAATCTCCCCCTTCACCCGCAACCAAGCTATTAATCTGACGATGAATGCCGCTGAACAGGCCGAGGCCGAGGCCTGGCTTCGCCAATGGCTCGAACTCGACCCCACCGCCAATATCGCCCCTCTAGCCCCCCATCTCCGTGACGACCCCCGTCGCCGTGTTGGCACCACCCTCTGGCAACTCGGCCTCCTCAACGAAGCCAAACGCGAACTCGAAGACCTCCGCCAAGATTATGCCGATGACCCTCTCGCCAGCTATCAACTCGCCCTCTACTTCCGCGAACTCGGTCTTTACCGCTCCTCTATTCTCGCCGCCAGCCGCATCTATGTGCTCGCCAATGTCAACATCTTCACCGCCCCAACCTTTATCGGCAAACTAACTTATCCCCCTTACTATGCCGATAACGTCCAAGCATTGGCCCGCCAATACCAATACGACCCCCTCATTCAAATGGCCCTCATCCGCCAAGAAAGTCTTTTTGAATCTTTCGCCACCTCACACGCCGCCGCCAAAGGGCTTAGTCAAGTCATCCCCGGTACCGGTATCTACATCGCCAATAAGCTAAATTGGCCCAACTACACCGAAGCCGATCTCTACCGTCCCTACACCGGCCTCGCCTTTGGCGCCTACTACTTACATGAACAATTAATCAATTTCGATGGTGAAGTCCATATGGCGCTTGCCGCTTACAACGGTGGCCCTGGCAACGCTTACCGCTGGGCCCAAACCGCCCCCGATCATATCGATGGCTATATTACTACCGTTGACTTTTATGAAACACGGCAATACATTTACCGCATTTACAGTGGTTATGCCTTCTATCGCTATCTATACACTCAATAGGAAAACATATGTCTGGAAATTTCAATTGGCAAACTGAAGAAGATTATAGTTGGGATGATGAAATCGAAGAAACAGCACCCCCACCCCCACCATCTCGCTCACGACGCTGGCTATGGATTCCTATCATCTTGGTACTCATTGGCGGCCTAGCCGCCCTCATCTACCGTCAAATTAATAAACGTCTCGATGATACCTCTACCAAGGTTAAAGAAGAAGTTCTCAGCAGCCATAACTTCGTCCGTAGCATCGATAGTCCCAATGACCTAGAACTTTTCATCACCTTTCTGAGCGGCCGCGACCCCGATTGGGCCAATCAACAAGAAGCCCTCCTCGCCGCTGACCTTCTTTTCGACTACCAACTCCTCGGCCTCGCCCCCCTCCCTACCACCGCCCCTAACACCACCACCGAAGTCACCCTCGACGCGGAACTACGCGCCGCCCAAGTCATTAACACCCAACCCTACGCTATCCATGTCGGTAACGGTGTCACCCAAACCGTTGTCCTCTCTCAAACCGCCATCTACCGCCTCGGCCCCAACCGCTGGCTCTACGCCCCCCCCGAACCAGAATTCTGGGGCGGCCAAATCAATGTCGAACGCTCCTTCATCAATGCCACCTACCCCCAAAGAGATGAAAAAGTCATCACCCCCCTTCTCGCTGACATCAACCGCAAAATCGGTGAACTATGCCGCCAACCAGCCATGACCTGTCAACCCGATTTCAAACTAGACCTCACCTTCTCCACAGACCCCATTAGCCTCGACCCCAGCCGCCTTCCCCGACAGCCCAACCGCCGCTTAACCCTCCCCACACCATCTCTCATCGGCCATCCCACCGATGAACAAAGTTACCAAGCCCTTTTTCGTGGCTATGCCCAACATGTCATCGCCATCAGCATCAAATTAAACCAAAACTACGTCTGTTGCCAATACGACTCCCTTTACAACGCCCTCACCGCCGCTCAACTCCACCAACTTGCTATCCAACCCTGGCCCTTAAACCCCATCACTTATATGGAACTCGTACAACAGGAAAGTAATATCTTCTATCTCGACCAAGTTAGCGATGCTGTTTGGAATAACAATGCCGACCCCTTACTTGCCTTTGCCCTCGTCGATTTTATTCGCCACAACATGAACGACGCCCCTCTCCCCTCTATTCAAAACAGCCTCTTCGATCTCCGCCCCACCGATGGCTTCTTCAACTGGATATTAGCCGATAATCTCCCCCTCGACGAAGATACCCGCGCCACTAATCAAAACTGGCGTAACTTTCTCGGCCAACAACTCGCCGAACTCCCCCCACCACCCCTCCCCACCGCCGATTTTGTCCTCGCCTGTACCCCGCCCGGTTTCCCCAATCAATACGGCCTTTACCAATATAATCTCACCAATAGTAGCTGGGCCACCCTTCAAGAGCCCGCGCCCAATCCCACCTACCTTCTCGCTCCCCCCAATAATCAAGGCTTCTTCGTCACCCGCATCGTCAATACCGAAGCCGCCTCCACCTACTGGTACCAAAACCAACAACACCCTATCCAAACCAGTGGCGAAATCCCCTCCCAAACCGCCCTTTACCTCCAAGCCGATCCCCAACAACAACATCTTCTTTTCTTTACTGATAGCACCGCTAACAAACGTCCTTACGAAATCCTCGATTGGCCCGCTTGCCAAACAGGCCAATGTCAACTTGAAACACTGCCTGGCTATCCCTATTGGTCCCCCTCCGGTGACAGCGCCCTCCTTCTCGATGGCAATGTCAACCTCGAAAATATCAACAGCGGCTTTTGGTCCCCCGATTGGTACGAAAGTGATGCCCAAACCATCAAAACCAGCAACACACAACGGCTGGTCGACCCGTTTTGGCTCGATGATAATACCATCGGCCACCTCGTCTCCCCGCTTATCACTTACACGGTTGGCAACGACGAACAAACAGTTCGTACCACCGGCATTGCCACCATCACCACCAATATCCTCGGCACCACCGCTCCTCTTGACTTAGATACCACTATCCTGACCCTCTCCCAGCTCGAACAACAAATCACCCCCGACCGCTCCCCAGGCTATCTCCGCCTCCAAGATACCAGCCAAAACCCACAAAATGCGGACCAATTCTTCCTCATCACCTACGATAGCAACGACCCCCAACATTACTACCTGTTTAGTTGGAATTGGCGCACCAACGAAACTGCACTACGTGCTGAACTAACCAATGTCCCCCGCGCCTTCACCCATATCTGGTCTCCCGATGGCCGTTATCTCACTCTTATCACCAATAACAACAACGGCTATAAACAAGCCCAACTCTTTGACCAACTAACCAACACCCTCCTTCCACCAAAATTGCTCAGCCTCAGCACCCCTATCCCCAACGATGGCTCCTTTAAAATCAGCTGGTCACCTGACAGTCAATGGGTATCCTTAGTCAATGACAACTACATCCACCTTATCGCTCCCGAAACCCAATACCACTACCCCATCTTCTTGAATGAACAACAACAATGTACCAGTGCTATTTGGGTCGATAAAGGCACCTCATGAGCACCGATTTCCGCTGGGAAACCGATGAAAATAGCTGGCCCGAAGCTGATCCAACAAACCCACCACCACCTTCTCCTCCTCCCCGCCCTATCTACCAACGCCCTTTCTGGTTCAGCCTCGGCCTCATCCTCATCATCCTCATCGCTACCAGCTACTGGTGGCTCCAACGTCGCGCCCAACAGCAAACCAACCAAATTCACACCACCATCGCCACCAACTTCACTTTCATCCAACAAACCGCCCACAACGGTGACCACGACCTCCTCCAAGCCTACCTCACGCCCAATCAAGGGTGGCAAGCCGAACATACCATTATCACCAACCAAGCCCACGACCGCAATCGCCACCCCCTCGGCCTCACCCTCAACACCATCACCCCCACCATCAACACCATCACCCTCAACCCAGAACAAACCACCGCCACCCTCACCTATCAGTACCAGTACACCCCCCTCAACCGCAACACCCACACCACCACCCTCCAACAAACCGCTACTTTCCACTACAACAACAACCGCTGGCAACTAGCTCCCACCAACACCGATTGGGGCCCCCACCAAACCCGCACCAGCCGTTATCTCGACCTCAATTGCCCTCAAAAAGACGCTCCTATCTGTGACCAACTCATCAACGACCTCGATAATTATCTCCACGCTGTCTGCCAACAACTAGACGGCTACAATACCCTCTGCCAAGATGGCTCTCCTCCTCGTGTCACTCTTGAACTATCGACAGACCCCCTTTCATTAGTTGACCTTCACGACCCCCTCCACCCGTATCGTACCCCTAATCTTCTCACTTTGCCCACCCCCACCCTCATCGGCCTCCCTCAAACAGAGGCCGACTACCAAACCCTCAGCCATGGCTATGCCCGCCTTCTCCTCCAGCGCTTCATCAGTGACCGACTCAAATGGACTTGCTGTAACCAGCTACACTTTCACCACGCCCTCATTGAACAGCAAATTGCCCAACTCGGCCTCCCCGCCCACACCCTCACCCCCGCCCAATACGAAACACTCTACACCCGAAAAACAGACATCCTCCTCACCGCCTTCGAAACATGGCACCTCGCCCCCCACATGCCTCCTCCCACCATGGGCTCCGAAGCGGTTCAAGCCCTCATCACCTACATCCTCACAACCACCGATTACACCACTCTCGATCTCCAACTCAGCCTCCCCCAAAATGATACGTTCTGGCTCTGGATTCCCACCCTCTCTACCAACAGCCTCACCAACCAACGTCTCCTCACTCTCGGCCTCCGCCAATTCATCTTCGACCAACGCCCCACCCCAGACTCCAACCCGCCCATCAGTGACAACTTCCCCGCCCCCACCCAAAATCTCCAACTCCTCTGCTACACCCCTAACGACCAACTCGAACTCGTCAACTACAACTTCCAAGACAAACGCTGGGGCCCCGCCTACCCCGTCCTCAACGATTTCGCTTTCATCGCCACCGCCGCTCAAGATAACGGCTTCATTCTCCAAGAACGCGCCCCCGATTGGTCTGCCCCCACCCTACTCTGGCTTTGGGACAACGACCAACCCCGCCTCCTCTACATCGAAACCAGTCTAGACGGCTCCCAAGATATTGTCGGCTTTCGTCGCGATATGAGCCCTAACGGCCGTTACGCCGTCATGTTCGTCAGCGAAGGCCGCACCTCCACCTACCGCTTCCGCCTCCTTGATACCGATAATTGTAGTCGCAACGGCTGCCAAGTCCATGACATCAACGGCCAACCCCACTGGTCCCCCGATAGCCAAGCCACTATCCTTCTCGATGCCACCAGCCTCAACCAAGCCGATCTCTACCTCGCCGATACGGCCGGTCGGCAACCAACCTTCATCGGCAATGGCCAAGCCCCCTTTTGGCTCAACAATGACACGTTTGGCTTCGTCCAAGAGGGGACTCAAGTTATCATTGTCAACCGGGACCAACCCAATCAACTCGAAACATTATTTCGGCTCAATAACCCACGACACCGCCTCCCCGGGCCACTCGCCCAACCAGGCACACGCATCGAATTCACCGTTAGCCCCCATCCTGATCTGCTTTTATTAACGGCCGTTACCCCCCACGACGGCACCTACCTCCTCCAATACCACCTCCCAACCAACCTCCTCTCCCTCCAATTTAATGCCCCACGCTTCCTCGAACCACCTCGCCTCTCACCACAACAAACCTTTCTCTCCCTCCTCGCCCCTCATGATGAAGCCACAACCCTCTTCGTTTATGATACAATCAACCAAACGAACGCTATCAGCTACACCTACCCCGTTGACGACTTGGCCTACGATTGGTCCCAAGATGATCAATGGCTACTTGTCCACCACCATGACACCCTTGACTTATTCAACAGCCAAGCTTCATCACCAATCACCTTACCCCATCAATACCCTCTATGCCGCGATGCAATTTGGGTCGATCCTTTAACCAAGTAACAAATAATACCACCTATGACCGATTTTAACTGGCAAACAGATACCGATACCGATTGGCGCGATGAAATTGCCGTCGCTCCCCCAACACCCCCTTCCCGCCGTTGGCTCGGCACCACCCTCATTCTCCTTCTCCTCATCATTCTCGCCGTATCTCTTTTTTATCGCCAAATACGACAACGCATTAACCAAGCCGATACCGAAACCAAACAAGCCATCCTCGATAGTCATCAAATGGTTCATCAATTAGCTTATAATCAAGATTTAGAACTATTTCGCGCTTTTATTTCTGGCCGTGATAACCAATGGACCCAAGCCCAAGAACAGCTGCTCACCCAAGGCATCTTGCTCGCGCCCCAAGCCCTCGGCCTCTACCCCCTCGGCAACGGCCAACTCGACCGCGCCCCCCTCATCACCCCTACCATCACCCTCGACCCCTACTTCAGTAGTGCCGAAGTCGTCGCCGTCTACGGCTACGACATCCCCATCGGCGGCGGACTAACCGAAACCATCCGCCTCGAACAAACCTCCATCTACCGCCGCAGTGCTGACCGCTGGCTATGGTCTCCGCCTGAACCAGAATTCTGGGGCTATGCCGGTAACGCCCAAGCCAACTATCTCACCTACAACTATCTCGAACGTGACGCCGCCCTCATCCGCCGCCTAAGCTACGATATCGACCACACCATTGACCGCTTTTGCCAAGACCCCAACTGGCGTTGCCCCACCAATCTAAATATCAATCTCCAATTCAGCCCTCGGCCCGATAGCCTCTTAGCCATCAATGACCCCAGCTATTACCTCAACCAACGGCTATCACTGACACTACCCACCCCCACCCTCGTCGGCCTACCTACCAACGAGGCCGCTTATACCGCCCTCGCCCGCGGCTATACCAACATCGTCCTTACCGCTCTCATGGCCAATATCACCGGCTATGCTTGCTGTGATCATCAACACATCTTCCTCGCCCTCGCCGACCGCCAACTGTACCACCTCGGCCTCAAACCCTGGCCCCTCGACCATAACGATTACAATCGTCTCTACGAAGACAACTATCTGCTCACCGATATTAATCGCTACTGGCTTACCTCAACCCCCATCACCACTACCGAACGCTTAGCCATCTATGCCCTCATCGACTTTATCCTGCAACAGAACCAACAAGAAGATCTCACTATTACCACGCTCGCCGCCAGTCTCCGTAACAATCCCACCTATAACGCTTGGATCCAAACCTTAATCGGCACCGGCAATTTAGACCAATTATGGCATATCTTCCTTTTTGAAAAGTCAGGACAAGCCCAAGACCCACCCCCTATCCCCCTCCCCGATCAAGAAATCCAAGTCCGCTGTTTAGATGATAATCATCCCAACACGTTTTTTATGTATTACAACCCCGCCCACAATCAATGGTCAGCCGGCCCCGTCCTGACTAATTTCTATGATGTGCAACGCACCTACCCAATCAACAATAAACAACTGCTTGTTGAAGGCTTTTCGCAAACAGACGAACAAAATAGTTATTGGCGTACAGCTTACATCGACCATAACAACCAAGTGGATCTCGTATTACCGGCCGAAAACAACAAAAGCACCCCCTTCATTCGCCAACTCAATCTCAAAAAAAATCAAGTCACTTTAGGTACACTACAAGCGGAAACAGGTTTTGTTACCTACTATCTGGTCGATCTCCACCAATGCCAACCCGATTACTGTCCACTCACCCCCCTCACCGGTAATCCACTCTGGTCCCCGCTTAATCAACATACGCTTATCCAAGAAAGCCTACCTGAAAAACATAACAATGGTGTACTAGCCCAGCGAATATCGTTAGGTGATCACCAAGGCCATATCATCCAACCAATCGATTTTGGTGATCATCCCGTTTGGCTCGATGAAGAAACCTATGGTTATTGGCAATGGCCCCCTCAAACCACCAATCATGAAGTTCATTTTATCATCAAACGATTGCCGGCCACCACCATCAGCACCCTTTCTTTATCCACCTTAGTCCAAGCCGTTAACCACCAAGAACCCCAATTCGCCACCACTGCTATCGATGTCGGTACCGTTCACGTCCAACCTTATCGCCCTGATCATCTCCTTTTTAGTTTCTATGACCAACGAAACAACAAAGCGGCCCTACTTCTCTACGATTGGCACTTATCTGAACCTGTTTTACGGCCACAAATTGATGGTCATATCGCTACGGCTAGGTTTGCGCCTAACGGCCGTTGGCTCACCACCTACGATTTCGAACCCCCTAACCTCACCCCCAACCTCTGGGCCGTCAATATCTACGACCTCACCACCAACCAAGTTACCAACCTGCCGCCCACCCCCCAAGTCCTCCGCCGTACCACCATCTGGTCCGATGACAGCCAATGGATCCTTTGGCAACCAGATACCGTCACCTACCTTATCAACCCCGACACCCAATATCGCCGCCCTCTCCCCGCTACTCCCCAACTAAACTGCCAACAAGCCAGTTGGTTACCCACCCATCCTCTCTAAATGCAGTTTAAACGCATCTAACCGTATATCACGCGACCACACACCCTACCACCATCCTAAAGAAAATCGTCTCCAGCTCTGCCCCACTTCTCCCCAAATGCAAACAGTGATAAAATAAACCCATGAGTATATTTATCACCATCACACTTATCATCATTTGGCTCCCCTTTATGATTGTTGAGTACATCATATGGACGGCAAACAAAGGGCAAGACCTCTATCCGGAACTGCTCGACCGCTATACACAACTCAAACAGAACGAAAGTCAGATGCGCAATCAAATCCTCCGCTTTCAAAATCGTGAAGCTCCCCAATTTACCCAACCTTACAATGAAATCATCAACCAACTCAACACCGTTCGCTCCAGCTGGTCAACGGTAAAGCTAGACGATATTCTCATACCAGAACTCCCCGCTGTGGGTTGGCTCGGCCGCGCCCGCTACCTCTACCAAAATCCTGATGTTATACGAACCATCCTCACAACCCACAAACAACTCAATAAATACCAACAACTACTCGAACGGGGCCACAACGCCTTTCACCAAGCCGATAACGCCCTCGAGACAATCTTTACCGTCCCTGAACGACTGTATCACGATAGCCAAACAGCTATCGACCGTCTCGAAAAAGCCAACGCACAACTTGAACAGCTCGCCGCCGCTAATCTTAACGTTGAACCCTATCAATCAGCCCACAGCCGTCTTGATCGTGACGCCCGCCACCACCACCGTCAACTCCAACACCCCGAATACGTCTCTGATGAACTCGCCGACCAACTCGGCAAATCCTTAGCCCGCCTCCAAGACACGATTGACAAATTTGAAGCCGATATCATTGAAATAACCGAACAACACGCCCTTTTTGAAACCACAAATACCACTATCACCCAACAAATCCAAGAACTTCAAACCCGCGCCAACAACGCCGGCCTCCCTATTGATCCCCTCCAACCTTTATGGAACACACTAAACCACTACCAGCAACGTCTTGACCACAAACACAAAAATTTAGACTTTGAAGCCCTCAACAATCAGCTAGAAACATACCTCACCCCTCTCTTTACCTTCGCTGAGTTACTCATCAAAACGACCATCGAATTCAACCATGCCCAGAGCTGGCTTGATCACACCCTCCAACAAGCAGAAGCGAAACAACTAGAAAACGCTCTCGATCAATTCTATCAAAACTTATCTGTTCTTCTTAATTCCGAATACAATGAAGACGAGGAAGCTTTCACCCAAAAACTAGAGCAGTTGACCACCCAAATCCATAAATTCTCTCATCAACTCCAAAATTTACACCGCCAACATAAATCAGACCAAAACAAACTCAATAAACAAGCTAAAATTTCTGTAAAAGAGCTAGAAAAAGCGTGGCAAGAGATGAAATGGTCTATCAACCTCGACCCTGGTGACCCTTTATCCAAACAATATCAAGCCTTACTCAATACCTACAATGAAAGCCGCAATCAACCATTAGCGCAAAAAGAATTTTGTCAACAAGCCACTATTTTTCACCAAGATCTTCAAGAATCTCTTCTCTTCTTAAGCAAAAGATTACAACGTATTGAACAACAGTTGGTCAGCTTGCCCGATATGCTAACACAAATGATGGCCGAGGCCAATGAGTGGCAATGCCTGCAACAGGAGTTGCTTGCTGTTCGTCAGAAAATTCTTCAAATCAAACAAAAATGGGATGATGCCCATCAAACTGGTTGGCTTATTGAAGCACATGAGCTCCTCGATGGTATCAAATTAATCAATCTTCAACTCATTGATGAACAAACCCAACTACGCTCCCATGCCAAACAGCTCAATCAACTCGCCAACACCATCCACCACACTCGGCAAATCAACGAAAACGCCTCCGATATCGACCCCCATAAAAAACGCCGCATCCTCCAAGTCGTCGATATCTACTGGCAACAAGCTCACCAAGCCGCTACCTTTGAAGCCGCCTACGACGCCCTACGCAAAGCTGAAGGGCTCATAAATGAACTAACCATCGCTTAATTCTAAGCCAATAACCGTTTCGCCACCCCCGGAATCGCCAACTCACTACGCAAATCACCAGCATGATACCGCTCATGCTCTAGCCAAATCAGTAACCAACGATAAACTGTCATCTCTTGTTGCCATGGTGCCATAAACGATATGTTCAACTGCTCGGCCGTCAGCTCCCCTAACAACCCCATTAACTGATTCCGCGTCTCTTCAAAATCAGCCCAAACCCTGTCCCATGAATGCGCAAACCGCTCGGCCGCCCGTGCCTCATTCCACGCCTGAATATCCCCCTTGAAATCACTCTCCCCCACCTTCCCCGTCGCTAACACATCCCGCACCACCTGCACCCCCCACGCCTCCCAATCCGTCACATGCCCTAACACATCCTTCAAATTCCACTCCCCACACACTAATCGTGTTGTCCGCTCCCCATCTGGTACCCAATCAACCACCGCCAATAACGCCCGCCGACTCGCTTGAAATGTGGCCGTTAATAACGGTAATGGCCCTGTATGCCGCCGTTCCTCTTTAGGTAATTCATCACGCCATTTTGCCAGCTGATGACTATGCGCAGAATCATGCGTGCAGCGCCGCTCCGCCCACTCCCGTACCGCGACCCGACTACCATCCCCCAACACCAACGGCTCATGCCACTCATACTCAGCCAATCGCTTCAACCCCGCCTTAAAACTCCCGCGCTCCTTCAAGAAAAAAGCCAACGCCTGCTCAAACGCCATCTTCCCATACTCATCATGAACATGCTGATTAATATACGTCACCTCATCTTCAGGCACATCCCGTCCCTTATCCAACCGACCACTAGCTAACAAAGCCAACCGCCGCGCCTGCAATAAATCCCACCACCCAATATGCACCAAAATATCTTTGACTGTCCAATCCCCCTCCACACCAATTGTCGTCAACTGCTCCTCACTCAAACTCCGCATATCCCATAATAATTGAGACCGCTCGGCCGTCAACCGTACCCAAAACGCCTGCGACCACCGCCCTAAAATTTCATGAATATGCGCCATATGCTCCCGCTCATGCTCCACCATCCGCCGTAATACCTTACGCACTGTCCAACTCTCATCACCCTCGTGATCATCCGGGACATTAATCCAGCTCCGCTCCTCCTCACTTAAATTGCGCAACTGCGTTATCGCCGCTTCCCGTTGCACCGCCAAATATTGACGCCAATCCATCCCCGCTTCCTTCCTCTGTATCGCTGGCGTTGGCCGCAATATACGTGTCACATAAATCCCATCAGCATCCCCAATATGCACCAAAACATCATGTATCGACATCTCATCCTCACTCGGCCGCCACCCCAGCAAACTATCCGGCCACCCCCCTACCAACGTCAACAACTCTTCCCGATTGTACGCCGCTAACCGCAACCACGACGTAACCTCCGCCGCCGATACCGGCTCTTTCTCCGGCTCAAACAATCCCACCCGCCCGCCTCGATGCAAGCCCCCCTCACCTGTAACCTCCGCCACCACCTCAATCTCAAAATCAGCTGGCAATGGCTCTGGATCCTCCCCGTGACTGCGTAACCACGCTTGATACCCCTCCATCGCCGTTGGCAATGATAACAAGGCCAACTCACGATTATCTGCCCGCACAAAACAGCCTGGCAAATCTAATATATGAGCCATACAAGCCCCATCTTCGTTAAAATCTAAATATGCATGAAAAATCGTCGTCATTTTAACTAGCCTCTACCCAACGTGCCCGGGTTAATTTAATTAAATCTTTTGTTGCTAAATAAACATCCGCCCCCCGCTCCCCCGCACTCACATAAATCTGCTTCAATGGCTTAGCTCGCTCATCCAAATAAATATCAAAACCTTTGTTAATCAACGCCAACGCCGCAATTCCCCCCACCTGCAAACCGGTTAACGCCTCCGCCTCATCATGTGTCGCCATCTTTAATTTTTTCTCCCCCACACTCTTCGCTAACTTTTTTAAATCTAGCTGCTGTTCCGCTGCAATCATCACCAACATCGGCTTGCCCGTCTTGCGCACCACCACCAATGTTTTATACAAGGCGGCTGGCGAAACACCCAAATGCGTCGCAATCAATTCCGCATCACGCATATCATCAGGGAAAAAAGTAGGTTCGTACGAAACTTTTTTTCCATCTAAAAATTTCATCACCAATGTCTTATCCATAACCATACCCCAAAATCAACACAATCTGCGTTCAAAAGCATCAACTTAACCACAATCTACAATAGACTGTCACACAAATAACCCAGAACGTTGTCATTCCGGCGCAGATGCTACCCGTTTTTACAATTACCGGCGCAATCCTCGCATATGTCATTCCGGCGCAGGCCGGAATCCACTTATAAAATCACCTTCGTTGCGGCTTCGTTCTCCGCAAATCCTACCTTGCTCAACAAACCGGATAGTATGAGAAACTTCCCACTCTAGACTATTTCGATTACGCTCTACTTTAGTTTACCCGCAACCTACCTAAGTGCCAACCCATCCGACTGAATTTATCCTTAACAAACGTATAAATAGTTGACTTTCTTTCACCTCTGCTTCATAATCCCCTCATGTTCGCTTAACTTATTAGTATGGGATGGTCTACGTCATGCTTAGCCGAATGCGCTTAGGTACTAAATTTTCAATTATTATTGCCACCGTTCTTGGGTTTGGTCTTCTCGCCAATGGCATTGCCCTCTGGCAAATCTTGCAACAACGCGCTCAAACTGAGATCGCTACCCGTGGTGAGATTGTAATCACCACCATGAACTCTGTCCGCGCCTACACCAGCAATCATATTAGCCCCCTTCTCAATGATGATCTACTCACGGAACCTGAATTTATCGCTGAAACAGTACCCGCCTTTTCCGCCCGTGAAGTCTTTGAACTGTTTCGCCAACAACCAGGCAATGAGCAATTCTTCTATAAAGAAGCCACTATCAACCCCACCAACCCCCGTGACCAAGCGGACCCTTTTGAGTTAGATCTCATTATGCGCATGCGCGAAAACCCAAATTTAACCGAAGTCACCAACTATCGGGAACTGAATGGCGAACAACTCTTCTTCATCGCTCGGCCCCTCGCCGTCACCTCCGAATCCTGCCTCCAATGCCACAGTGACCCCGATATCGCCCCCCAAAGCTTAATCAGTACCTACGGTCGCGACGGCGGCTTCGGCTGGGAACTCAATGAAATCGTCGCTACCCAAATTATCTATGTTCCCATCGGTGAAATCTTCACCACTGCCCAACGCTCTTTTCTCATGGTCTTTACCTCCCTCATTATCATCTCCATCGCCATCATTATTATCCTCAACTACCTGCTCCATAACTTTGTCATCAACCCCATTAACGTCATGGCCCAACTCACCGAAACAATCCGCGCCGATAAAATGACCCCCGATGACCTCTCTCGGCCTGAACTTCAGCAAGTTGCCAAACGCGCCGACGAACTCGGCAGTATGACCCGCGTCCTCAAACGAATGGCCCACGATGTCTATGAACGTACCCAAAAACTCAAACAGGCTGTCCAAGCCTTAAATATCGAAATCGATACCATTAAACGTGATAAACAAGTTGCCAATATCACTGAATCAGATTTCTTCCAAGATATTCAAACAAAAGCCCGTCGCATGCGCCGTCGTCATCACCACACAGATGATGATAGTTCGCCCACTGCTGATAACTCAGAATAAAGGAGTCCCTTAATCATGCCTATCAAAACCCCAGACTGGGTAAAAGACGCTGTTTTTTACCAAATCTTCCCCGACCGCTTCGCTAAAAGCGACACCCTCAAGAAACCAACCCACTTGCAACCTTGGGGCGCTCCCCCCACTTATCACGCCTTCCAAGGTGGTGACCTCATCGGCGTCATCGAAAAATTAGACTATTTGGCCGATTTAGGCATCAACGCCATCTACTTCAATCCGATTTTTATGTCCGCCTCTAATCACCGCTACCACACCTTCGATTACTATCAAGTTGACCCCTTACTCGGTGGTAATGACGCCTTTAAAAAACTGCTTAAAGCGGCCCACAAAAAAAATATTCGCGTCATCCTCGATGGGGTCTTCAATCATGCCAGCCGTGGCTTCTTCCAATTTAATCACCTCATGGAATGTGGCCAAGAATCCCCTTATCGTGACTGGTTTCATGTGCACGGCTGGCCCATAAACGCCTTCAATGAAACCCAACCAGCCAACTACTCCGCCTGGTGGGGTCTCCACGCTTTGCCCAAATTCAACACCAACACCGAAGCTGTCCGCGAATATCTGTTAAATGTTGGCACCTACTGGCTTGAAATGGGGGCCGATGGCTGGCGTCTTGATGTCCCTAACGAGATCGATGATGATGAATTCTGGCGCGAATTCCGTCGCCGCTGCCGTGCCGTCAACCCCGAAGCCTATATCGTCGGCGAGCTCTGGACCGAAGCCCACCGTTGGCTCCAAGGTGATCAGTTTGACGCCCAAATGAACTACCTCTTCACCCGTGCCGCCTTTGGCTTTTTCTGTGGCGAACGGCTCAATCACGAAGATATTGGCCGTACCGGCTACCAACATATCCCCGTCCTTGATGCCCTCTCTTTTGGGGCCCGCCTGAATGAAGTCAACAACAAACTTTATGACTACGAGATCGTCCTTGCCCAGATGAATATGCTCGGCAGTCACGATACCCCACGTATGTTAACCGTCGCTAATGGTGACAAAACGGCCGTTCGCCTCCTCTTCCTCTGCCAAATGACCCAGCCCGGTGCCCCCAACATCTACTACGGTGATGAAATCGGCCTGCCCGGTCGCCACGACCCAGACTGCCGCCGTGCCTTCCCTTGGCATGACCTCGATAGCTGGGACAATGATCTCCTCACCGACATCAAAAGCTATATCGCCCTCCGCCATGAACTTCCAGCCCTCCGCCGTGGTGACTTTGAAGTCATCCACGCCCAAAAAGGGGTTGCCATCTACCGTCGCCAATACGAAGGTCGCACCGCTGTCATCGCCTTTAACGCCAGCCACTCAGCCCAACAAGCAACCTTCGCCTGGACAACCGCTGAAGACGCCTCCCCATTACCCCAAAAATTAGTCGACAAAGGAAAACCTTTGCCCGTTAAAGCAACCATCAAATTCCCACCACGTACCGCTCGTGTCTGGGCCGACTAAAAACAACTTTTTAACGTCTGGATATAAATGCTTATCCCTTTAACAAAAATGATTTTTGCGGTAAAATATACAGGCTAAATGCACCGGCTGAGGTAAATAACTAACCACTGTTATTTATAGCACATAAACAGTGCACGATTATTTATTGTTATTTCTCTTACTTTGTACTATATTTCATTAAATAGAAATAGATGGAAAGTAAACTTCGAGCATAAATAATGAATGTACACTACCATTAACCCCATATTGGCCTTAATGGTAGTGCCCAGATAATAATCACTTTCTTATCTATTTTTGATATTTACTTTTCATGATAATACCAATCAAGCCAGATTAAGGTTGTACTATGACCAAGCAAGATAGAGCCCCAATTAACCCCGAAGATGCTTATGTACTTGTTGTCGAGGACAATGTGCCCAACTTTGTCTTAATCGCTCGTTTGCTTGCCTACACAGGTATCAAAAAGTGCGAATGGAAAACAACAGGCTGGGGAGTCGTTGACTTTGCCAACACCATGCCCCGCGTCGATTTAATTCTAATGGATTTGCGTCTCCCCCATGAAGATGGCTACGAAGCCTTAAAACAGGTCCGCTCAAGCGAACATCTCAAAGATACGCTTGTCGTCGTTGTCACCGCCCAAGCCAGTGTCGCCGAAATGAATAAGGCCAAAGAATCAGGCTTTGATGGCTTCATGTCCAAACCATTAGATGCCGACCGCTTCCCTGAACAAATTCGGAAAATATTACGTTACGAGCCAGTGTGGGATTTAGGGCTATAATCAAATGGCGGATCACTTAACGCGTGATCATTGGTTGGAATATCAGCCTCATTTAATCCAGCAGTGCCACCTTGCCCTTGACCGCGTCACCCCACAAAAAAATCAGGTTTCAACACTTTCACTCGCCGAAAAAGCTGCGAAATTAGCCCAAGACATCCTTTATTTAACCACAAATAACAGTAGTCATGTTGAAACCCAAGAAATCTTAACCCAATGGCAACGATGGGCCATCACCGTCAACGTCATCACCAACCTCATTCAACAAATACAAACAACAGCTTGGCAACCAGCAACGGCCGTTTCCACAACCCTCAAAAAAGAGATCGAAACCAGTGTCATCAACTGCTGTCTACGTATCATCCCCGATATCGTCACCATCTATGAATATCAAATCAAACAACAAAATACCCAAAGTACCCAAATTCTAAATCAAATTTTTCGACTAACCGCAGGACTCGCCCGCAAACAAAACCTCACCGATTTTTGGCAAGAAGCAGTTAATGGCTTGGCCCGCACACTCGATCTAATTGATGCCACTATCTACACATTCGACCCACGTAACACCGGCTGGCTTGTCACCGCCACCAACGCCTTCAATCTCGAAACAAATATCCCGCCCATTCGTGAACACCGCACCCTACTACGTGATTTACTCAGCCAAACCGATGTCTATACCCACTCCTACCGTATCGATAATCAAATTTATGGGCTACGCTTAGGCGTCTTGCTCCAAGTTGGCTCCGATATCTTAGGGGCACTGGTGGCCCACGCCTATAGCCACAATAGTAAAATGGGCGCGGTCAACCTTTATATGACCACTTTTGCCAGTAATTTAGCCCCCCTGTGGCAAAATTTACAACTTTATCAACAAACAAATCAATTACTAGAAACAACACGGGCCTATTCAACGCAATGGCAATTGGTAACGGCCGTTTCCCAAGCCGCTAACACCATCCTCGATATCCACGAACTAATCAGCACCGTCCTCACCATGATCCGTGACCAGTTTGACTTCTATTATGTTGGTCTCTTCACCTTTGACCCTCAACATGACCAACAACTCCAACTCCAATTTGGCACCGGTATCGCCGGTCAACAACTCATCAAAGATAACTTCCACCTGTCTCTCGATACCCCCTCAATGGTCACTTGGGTCGCCCAACATAACCAAGAAAGAATTGAAAATGATGTCTATGCCGCTGAATTCTACTTCCCCAATCCCTACCTGCCTGAAACACGCTCCGAACTCACTCTCCCCCTCCGCAATAATCGTGGCGATATCCGCTATATCCTCACCATCCAAAGCAATCACCCCCACACCTTCCCCCCTCATGATGTCACTGTCTTCCGTACAATGGCCGAAAATTTGGCCACGGCCCTCAATAATGCCACCCTCTTCGACCAAGTCACAACCAATCTCACCCAAACAAATCAACTCTATAAAGCCAGCCACCAACTAAACAAAGCCTCGGCCGCCAATCTCATCTACCAAGCCCTCATCGACTACGCCGCCCAATCCAATCTCGTCGATATCGCTCACATCATTACCGCTGATCCCCAAAACCGTAACCGCTTTATCTACCCCACCATTTGGAGCCGAGATGGCCAAATCATCTCCCCCCACCAAGATAATTTCTATTTCGATGCCTATCCCGTCATGGATCTGATGCTCCAAAACGAGATCGTTCGTATTCAAGATGGCCCCCATGATGACCGCCTATCACCCACCACCAAACAGCTTTTCACCGCAAACAAAATGCGTAGCGCAGTCATGATCCCTATCCACACCGATAACAACTGGCTTGCCACCCTAACCCTTAACCGCCGCCAACCTGTTTTACTCACCGATAAACAGATCCAACCCTTTGTCACTCTTGCTGACCAAGCCGCTACGGCCCTAGCCAACCAACAGTTCCTTCGCCAAACCAATGCCCTCTACCGCCTCGGCCGTGCCCTCATTAATAGTAATACCTCCCTCGAAGCCATCGACCTCGTCCTCCAAGAAATTATCTCCCAAACTGGCCTCCAAAGCTGTCGTTTCTTCCAATTTGACCCCGCTACCACCAGCTGGCTGGCACTCACTACCCAAACTACCTCTACCACCAACCACAACATCTCGTTCGTCGACCCCAATCTCTACCAATATTTCCAAGAAATAGCCCAACCAATCACTTTTTCCGCCACACAATACCCCCCAGAATTAACCGCCTACGCCAATTACAGTCAAGCCCAACGTGCCATCCTTTTCCCCGCTATCCAACAAAAAAAACTAATCGGCTTCCTCTCCATTGAAGATTACAGCGCCCAATACCCCCTTAGCCTTAGCGAACAAAACTTTATCAGCAGTGTTCTCGACCAACTCACCACCACACTCGATAATTTACAACTGTTCGATAACACCGTTCGTCATGCTCAAGAGCTCATGACCCTTAATCGGGTCGGGACGCAAATCGCCAATATCTTGGACTTGCCTCAACTGGCTCGCACCCTTTACCATGAAATGGCCGAATTTTTTGATATGTCAGGCTTCATTTTTGGCACCTTCAATCACCAAACCAACTGGTACCAACCTATCCTCATAATCAATCAAGATAAAGCTTATACCGAAGATGGTCGTATGCTACTACCACAAGACCCTCTGTACCAATGCCTACACAGTGGACAACCACTCCTAACCAATGACCCCACCACCATACCTGCCTCCATCATGGATATACCACACCACACCAAAAATATCCAACCCCAATCAATCCTCTGGATACCGATGTTACGCGAATCACAACCCCTCGGCATCATCTGTTTACAATCATACCACCCCCATGCCTATCCTGAAAAAGCCCTCCAAATCTTAACCACCATCGCCACCCAAATCGGCTTGGCTGTCTCCAATGCCAATCTCTTCCAAGAAACCCAAGCCAATGTCAACGACCTCAGACAACTATTCCACATCGCCGAAGCCACCGCCTCTAGTATTCACATGGACGAACGCCTCCAAAATGTACTCGATGCCCTCGCCCGTAGTCTCCATGGTGCCCATGTCGCTATCATGACCATCAACAACGAAAAACAGATATTAGAAACCCAAGCCCAAGCCGGCAACGCCATCCCCTACACCATCCCCATCAATGCCGGACTGCCCGGCCGCGCCATCCGCACGGGCAAACCAATGCTCGTCTCCGCCGCCGACCAACTCACCTCCCGCTTTGGCGCCCACGCCAACACCCAATCACAACTCGTCGTCCCTCTCAACCTCGGCGATAAACGCATCGGCATCATCAACGCCGAAAGCCCCTCACCCAACGCCTTCACCGAACGTGATTCACGCCTCCTCCAAACAATTAGTAGTATGCTGGCCACCACTATCGAAAGTGGCCGCCTCCTCCTCAAAACCCAAGAAGCCAATGAACAACTGCGTGAGCTCGACCGGCTAAAAACCCAATTCCTCTCCACCATGTCCCATGAACTCCGCACCCCCCTCAACTCCATTATCGGCTTCTCTCGTGTTATGCTCAAAGGTATCGATGGCCCTCTCACTCCCATGCAGGAAGAAGATTTAAATGCCATTAACAATAGCGGGCACCACCTACTTAATATCATTAATGGTATTCTCGATTTAGCCAAAATTGAGGCCGGTCGCATGGCCCTTTCCATCGAAAAAGTCGATATCGCCACCATGGCCGATGAACTGCTCCCCCAATGCCAACAATGGGCCAAAGATAAACCAATCGAATTCATTTGGGACATTGAACCCAACCTCCCCACAATCGAAGCGGACCCCATGCGTCTCCAGCAAATCTTAAGTAATTTACTCAATAATGCGGTCAAATTCACCGATAAAGGGCATGTCCATTTACAAATTTACCGCAAAAGCACTTGGCAAATTCATATTAAAATCACCGATACTGGCCGCGGTATCGCCGCTAAAGATCATCGCCGCCTCTTTACTGCCTTCCAACAAGCAACCACCAAAGAAAATATCGAAATCGGCGGCGGCACCGGCCTCGGCCTCTCCATCGCCCAACGCCTCGTCCATATGCACGAAGGCCAAATTTGGTTTGAAAGCCAACTCGGCCACGGCGCCACCTTCCACGTCACCCTCCCCCTTAATGGTGATAAATACAAACTCGACCCCACCCACCTCACTACCACCGATGATACCAAAATCGGCTACATCCTCATCATTGATGCCGACCCCAAAATCTATGACCTCTATGAAGAATTCCTCCGCCACGAACCATACCACCTCATCCATGCCAATACCGGCCAACAAGCTCTCGAATATATTGATAAACACCACTCCAAAATCGAATACATCCTCCTCGATACCAATCTCCCCGATATGGACGGCTGGCTTTTTCTTTCCACAATCACCAACAAAATCAAAAGTGCCGCCATCCCCGTCATCGTCTGTAGCCATTCCGGCGATATCAACACCACCATCAATCATGGCGGCCAAATGCTTCTCCTTAAACCAATTCGTCAAGATGACCTCATCAATGCCATCAAAGCAACTGGACGTTCACCGGAAAATAGTAATTCTTAACCAATATTCGCTAATTTTTATCAATTACTTTAATGTCAACCAAAATAACGGTATAATCATACTATAACTTTATTAAGTTGTTTGAGCTGTGTCATCTACAGTTCCGTTTTAACAACTTCAATACATAAAATGGTTAATTTATCTCCTTAAGCAAAGATTAATAGCCCCATGGACCAACCAAAAGCAGTTATTCTATATATCGAAGATGATATTGCTAGTCAAAGACTCGTGCAAAGAGTCTTGGACAGCCATGGCTATAAAGTTTATGTAGCCGGCGAAGGTACCCTCGGCATCGCCCTCGCCCGTGAACATCGTCCTAACCTTATCCTGATGGACATCAACCTTCCCGGCATGACCGGTAAAGAAATCACCACTCGGCTACGTAGCCTCCCCACTTTCTCCCAAACACCTATCGTCGCCCTCACCGCCAACACCGGCCCTGGCAACCGCGAACAAGCTCTTGCCGCCGGCTGCACCGGCTTCCTCACCAAACCAATCAACGTCCTCCAATTCCCTAAACAAGTTGCTGAATACCTCGAAGGGTATGAAGAAACAATGTCCGATGATGAACGGAGTGAACAACTTGAAATCTATGCCCAAAAATTAGTCAATCGTCTAGAAGATAAAGTCTACGAACTGCAAAAAGCCAACCAGCGCTTACGCGAACTTGATAAGATGAAAAGCGACTTCATCGTCCTCGTCTCTCACGAACTACGTACCCCCCTCACCTTAATCAGTGGTTACGCCTATCTCCTCCGTGAAAAAGTATCCAACACTGAAGACAGTGCCATGAAACAAATGGCCCATATCGCCGAAGGGCTCAACATGGGCGTCGATCGTCTCAGTGGTGTCATTGAAGAAATCATCAGCGTCTCCCGCGTCGCCTCTGGCACCCTCGAACTCTCCCTAGGTCCCGTAAATCTCCCCGAAATCCTCGAAGCAGTCACCGAACGTGCCCATGATATCTGCCAAGCACGCCAACTAAATATCAACGTCTCCAACTTCAATCATCTACCTGTCATCGAAGCAGATGGGGACCAACTCCGTGTTGCCCTCGATCATATCGTCGGCAATGCCATCAAATACACCCCTGACCACGGCCAAATCAATATCCATGGCAAAGTGATGGGCAATGCCATCGATATCACCATCAGCGATACCGGTATTGGTATTCCCGTTGAAGAACAACGTCATATCTTTGAACAATTCTACACCCTCGGCGCCATCCAACACCACTCCACCAGTAAATCCGCCTTCCAAGGGGGTGGCCTAGGCATTGGGCTATCCGTCGCCCGCGGTATCGTCGAAGCCCATAACGGCCGTATCTGGGTCGAAAGCGAAAAACGTGACCCCGAAACCCTCCCCGGTAGCACCTTCCACCTCCTCGTCCCCATTAAACAAGTCAAACTCTCTTAAACCACCCCCCCCATTAGTTAAAGTAAGCTAAGTGTCATTCCTAAAGGGTTGCCACCACCCCGTACCTCCCGCTACAATGTTATTTGTTTTCAAAATAATTAACTTTCAAATTCTTAGGATGGCTAAATTGTTTAACTTAAAGATTTCACACTTTTAAATTAACAACTTCAACGTATTAAACAGCATATTTTCAAGATCAAATGTTGACAATCTTTAGTTTAATACACTTAACCAATTCTAACCCATCCCAATTTCACGTACTGACTACTAATACCCTAAAAGGATTCTATGTCTGAAACAGCTAAAATACTTGTGATCGAAGATGAAGAACGTATTCGCCAATTTCTTTCTCGTGGCCTAGCCTATGAAGGCTATACCGTCGAAACTGCTTCCGATGGGCAAACCGGTCTCGACCTCGCCCGTGAAAATCCCCCCGATCTCGTTCTGCTCGATATCATGCTCCCTGGCATCGATGGTCTTGAAGTCTGTCGCCGCCTCCGTGCCGTCAACACCGTGCCCATTCTTATGCTCACCGCTAAAGAATCAATCGAAGACCGCGTCAAAGGTCTAGACACCGGTGCCGATGATTATCTCGTTAAACCTTTTGCCTTCGATGAATTGATGGCTCGCATCCGCTCTCTTCTCCGTCGTGCCCAACCCAGCCAACCACAAATATATCAATTCGATAACCTCACCTTAGATACGGGTACCCGCCAAGGGCAACGTGGTGAACACAAATTCAACTTGACGGCCAAAGAATATGAACTACTAGAACTATTTATGCGTAACCCACGTCGCGTCCTCACCCGTGAAATCATCTATGACCGCGTCTGGAGCTACGATTTTGGTGGCGAAAGCAATATTATTGAGGTCTATGTCCGTTACTTACGCCAAAAAACAGAACAAGGTGACCAATCTCGCCTTATCCACACTGTTCGTGGTATCGGCTATGTCCTCCGTGATGATGAATAGTTAATCTCGCATGTCTATTCGCTTAAGGCTTAGCTTAATCTATACCGGCGTCCTCGCTGTCGTCTTCCTCGCTTTTAGCATTGCTGTCTACGCCCGCGTCCGCGCTACCCTACTCATCGACATCGACCGCTCTCTCGAACAAGCCGCCTTGGCTGTTATTGACCAAACCACCGCTCAAGTCAGTGGTGATACCACCTTCATCCAATTCCCTAATGATGAACAACTCGGCCGTTTCCAAACCGCCTCCACCTTTATCGTCGCCATCGACCAAGATGGCGACGTCGTCGCCACCTCCAACAACCTCGGCGATTTCCGCAATCTCCTCGACCCCAACGGCCTCCGCGATGAACAACATTACAGCATCATCTCCTATGCCAACCAAACAATGCGCGTCCTCACCGCCCCCCTCATCACCGAAAGCTTCGCCGACCGCCGTGTTGGGTATATTCAAGTCGCCCGCGTCCTCGAAGGGTATGAAGCCACTCTCAGCAACCTCACGTGGACCCTAATCCTCGCTGGCTGGGCCGCTGTCTGCCTCTCCCTCTTCCTCGAAGACCTCTTGACCCACAACTCCCTCAAACCACTATACAACATCGCCCGTATCGCCACCCATATCAATAAAGCCGATGACTTAAGCCGCCGTATCCCCGATGACAACCGTCGTGATGAATTTGGCCGCTTAGCCCAAGTCCTCAACGAAACCTTAGAACGACTAGAGATGATTTTTCGCGCCCAACAACGCCTTCTCGCCGATGTCTCCCACGAACTGCGCACCCCACTCACTACCATCCGCGGCAATGTCGACCTCATGCGCCGCATGGGCGATCGCCCTGACCCCGAATCTCTCGATGCCATCCAAGAAGAAACCGACCGCATGACCCGCCTCGTCAGTGACTTACTCCTTCTCGCCCGCGCTGATGCTGGTGAACTCCCCTTACAAAAACATCCTGTCCAATTAGATACCATTCTGGGCGAAGTCTATCGGCAAATCCAACGTCTCTCCCCCACGATGTCAATTCTCATTACTGAATTTGACCAAGTTACTATCTTAGGTGATGAAGATCGCCTCAAACAAGTTATCTTCAATCTCATCAATAACGCCATGAAATATACCCCCCCCGATGGGCAAATTTCCCTCAGCCTACAACAAGATGCTGACCATGCTTATCTATCCATATCTGATACCGGCGAAGGCATCCCCCCTGAAGACCTACCCCACATCTTTGAACGTTTCTATCGTGTTGATAAAGCGCGCGCTCGCCAAAAAGGTGGTTCCGGCCTCGGCCTATCCATCGTTCACTGGATTGTCAAAGCCCATCAAGGTGACATTACCGTCTCTAGCCAACCACAACAAGGCACTACCTTCAAAATTGTCTTGCCCCTCCACCACCAACCCCTTCCCCCACCTTCATCAGAAGCAATACGCTCCCCCCAAACCAATAAACCAGTCACTACTCCTTAGACCGCAGGGCAGACCAACCAACGCCAACCATTAATAACAAACCAATCACCAGTAATACCGCTATTGGTAACGACCAATGGTTAGTTAAGACATAAACACCAACCACAATTAAGACCAATGCACCAACTGGCCGCCCACGTGCCTGACCAAACGTATCAAACACCAATTCAATTAATCCATTCACATTCTCTTGTACAATAACAATAGCGGGTTTATCAATATTGCTTTCTTGTGGCATAATCACCGCTAACGTTATATACAAGGGCAATCCAATACCACCTGCTGGCACCAATAACAAAAAGGCCAGTCGTACCCATACTGAGTCAATACCTAAATAATCGGCTAAACCACCGCAAACACCCGTTACTACTTTATCATTATCACTACGAACTAATCGTACTACACTCATGTTTCTCCTCAACTTTGCGTAATTTCCCACCAATCATCTCTACCCTATACGCTAAACTCGCCAAAAAGTTGTGCTCCCAAATTTCTGTAACCTATGAATTTGTTTAAAAAACAGCTGACAAAGCTGACGACCAGACACACTTTTGCTATACTCAATAAGTTAAGCGGGGAACTGCTCAAAGGAACAAACAAAATGGCATTGACAACAATATCAACTAAATGGAAAAGAAATTTAGCCAGTTGGGTCCGGTTACCCCTCATGTCCACTCTAATGCGACTCGCTATTCGCTTAATTGTACCACGTCACCGTGTTGGTGTGAACGCTGTCCCCATTGATAAACAAGGCCGTGTCTTATTACTAAATCATGTTTTCCATCCTCATATCCCGTGGGGGCTTCCTGGTGGCTGGCTCAATGCGCACGAAAGCCCTGCTACCGGCGCCTTACGCGAACTCTTAGAAGAAACTGGTCTACACGCCACCCTCGGCCCCGCTATCTACACCAACCACGAAGGCCCCCACCCCCACGTCGCTATCGCCTACTACGTCACCCCCCACCCCGGCACAATCACCCTCAGCAATGAAATCATCGAAGCCCGCTGGTTCTACCCCCATGAACTCCCCACCCCCCTCCATACCAGCACCACAAAAATAATCAAAGCCGCTTTGGCTTACCATCAAAAAAATAAACAATCTGTGGAGGTTATCCCCTAACTATGAATCGACGTAATACACCGGGACTTATTCAATGGTTAGCAGCTGGCTTTATTGTCACTGTCTCCATAACACTCTTCTATCTGCTTTTTCAATATAGCAATTCACGCACCTCCCTCCCTACCGGTATCACTGTCGCCGGCATCAATGTCGGTGGCTATACCATTGAAGAAGCCCAAGAAATTATTAACGACCATTACCGCAACTCACCCGTTATCGTTTATCACCAAGATAATAGCATTGAAGTAGAACCCGATGATGCCGAGTTCAAAATCGATCATGAAAGTATGAGCACTGAAGCGGACCAACAACGTGTACAACAAGATTTTTGGGCTGGCTTCTGGGGCTTTTTATGGGGTCGTCCCGTAGAAGTTGACCCCGTCCCCCTCTACGCCACTCACAACAATAATGAACTCGAAAGCGTCATCGAACTCATCGCCAGCCGCTTAGACACCCCCGCCAAACCCCCACAACCTATCCCTGGCACCCTCAGCTTCAAATATGGTGAACCTGGCATCCAAACCGATATCAATGCCAGTCTAGAAAACGTCGCTGATGCTTTTTACCGTCCTGAAAACCGCGTCGTCTATCTACGTACCCGCGTCGTTGAACCCGAACGGCCTGAAATGAGTATCCTCGCCCGCCTCATCATTAACCATCTACAAGACTTCGAGCAAAACCAGAACGGCACTATCAGCATCTTCATCATCGATTTAACTTCTGGTGATGAGATCAATATCAATTCCAAACTCCCCATGTCCGGCATGAATATCGCCAAACTCCCCATCGTCATTACCACATACCTCTACCTCGACCAAGCTAGCCCGCAACAAATTGGGCTAATCAATGCCTCCCTAACCGACATGGAAACAACCAGCGCCAACCAACTACTCAATTTCATCGCTGGCACAGAAGACCCCTACTTAGGTGCCCAAATTGTCACCCAAACGATGAATCGGTTAGGCTTGCGTAACACTTTCATCGCCGCCCCCTATGAAGGGCGCGCCACTATCAACTACGAAACCCCCGCTAATCTCAATCCTGACCTAAATACCAATCCTGACCCCGCCATGCAAACAACCGCTGAAGATATTGGCACTCTCCTCGCTATGCTGTATGCTTGTGCCCAAAATAATGGCGGCGCCCTATTAGCCGCCTTCCCCAATGATATCACCCCCGCCGAATGTCAAGAAATGCTCGGCATCCTCACCACTAACAACATCGACAGCCTAATCCAAGCCGGCGTTCCTGTTGGTACGCCAGTTGCCCATCAGCAAGGCTGGATTAGTGATACACATGGTGATGCTGGTATCGTTTTCTCCGCTGGTGGCGACTACGTTATCGTCGAATATCTCTATAAACCAGACTGGTTAGAGTGGGAGGTTAGCTCCCCCCTTCTCGCCGATATTGCCCGTGCCGCCTATAACTTCTTTAACTTCGAAAATCCTTATCTCGATGATACAAGGAGCAACTAATGTCTAATCAAAGCTTTGGCCCCCGCCTCCAATCATTATTAAGTAGCTTCCTACTCTTACTCATTTTTGGCTACTTAGGCTATGAAGGCGTTAATTACTATTTACAACAAAATTATTTTGCCCGTGGCACCATTATCGGCGACCTCGATATGACTGGTTTGTCCGCCGAACAAGCATCAGAAAAGCTATCATATTACTACTTAAGCCCCATTATTCTTTATGATGGCGATAATGAAGTCCAAATCATGCCCCATGAAGTCGGTTTCACCATCGATATCCCCCAAATGATCGCCATTGCCCAAGCCCAGCAAACGAATACCGAATGGTGGGAAGGGTATCTCAACTACTTATTCAAACAGACCGATACCTACGAACCGGTGCCCCTCATTGCTAGCCACAATCCAGATGCGTTGGCCGAGCGAATCGAGACCATCGCTCGCTACTTAGACAATCCCGCCACCCCCCCTCGGCCCGCTGGCGAATCCCGCATCTTCCAAGCCGGCACCCCTGGCCAACTCGTCAACCGCACCACCACCATCGACAACGCCACCCCCCTCCTCTACCAACCACACGACCGCCAAGCCCCCATCCACATCGAAGACCAACCCGCACCCCCCTTTAATTTGGAAGAAACCCTCTACCGCGCCATCGAAAACGAACTACTCGGCTTCGACGGCTTCGCCAGCATCGTTATCATCGACCTCCAAACCGGCGAAGAACTATCCATTAACGGTGATGTGGCCATCTCTGGCCTTAGCGTCATTAAAATCGCAATTATGCTCGAAACATATCGCGCCATCGAAAATGCCACCTTCGACCAACAAAAATTGTTGACCGAAACAGCTGTTAACTCTGGCAATTACAGCGCTAACCTCCTCCTCGATGTCGTCGCCGGCCAAGATAACGCCTATCTCGGCTCCGATATCCTCACCAACTCAATGCACCGCCTCGGCCTCAAAAACACCTTCATCGCCGTCCCCTACGAAGAACCCGCCCGCGCTGGCCGCGAAACCTACGCCACCCCCGCCAATACCCGCACCGACATCAATCTCTACCCCGACCCCGCCATGCAAACCACGGCCGAAGATATGGCCTCCCTCTTGGCCATGATCTACCAATGTGCCAAAGGGGGTGGCGCTCTCATGGCCGTCTATCCCGACCAATTCACCCCTGATGAATGTCAAAACCTCATCGATCTGATGGCCCAAAACGTTGAGGGCAATCTCATCCGCTTTGGCGTCCCCGAAAATGCCGTCGTCTCCCACAAACATGGCTGGGCGCAAGCCACCCACGGTGACGCTGGCATCGTTTACAGTCCAGGTGGCGATTACATCATCGTCGAATATCTCCATCAACCCGGTGATTGGCTCGTCTCTGAAGTTAGCTTTCCCATCCTGCGCCAAATCTCACGCGTAACTTACAACTATTTCAACCACGACGACCCCTTCATTGAAGAACACGCCATCCTTGAAGAGCTACTCCGCCAAGAACAGGAGGCCCTCCAACAAGAACAGGATGCCCTCCAATGAGCCACTACCAAACCCTCGGCCGTACCGGCCTCAACGTCTCCAACATCTGCCTCGGTACCATGCAGTTTGGCTGGACCGCCAGCGAACAAACCGCCTACCAAATCATCGATACCGCCCTCGACCTCGGTTGTAACTTCCTCGATACCGCTGATATCTACTCCCGCTGGCATGAACCGAACGCTGGTGGCGAAAGCGAAACCATTATCGGCCGTTGGCTAGCCCAAACTAGCCACCCCCGCCACCAACTCATCCTCGCCACCAAAGTACGGGGACCGATGGGCACCGCCCCCACCGAACAAGGGTTATCCCGCCACCACATCCTTAATAGTGTCCACGCTAGCCTCAAACGACTGCAAACCGATTATATCGACCTTTACCAAATCCATTGGCCCGATGAATCCGTCCCCCTTGATGATACCTTGCGAACATTAGACGGTTTAGTCACCGCTGGCAAAGTACGCTACATCGGCTGCTCCAACTATCCCGCTTGGCTCCTCATGAAATCATTATGGATCAGCGATATCCGCCATCTGGTTCGCTTCGATACGCTTCAGCCCCATTATAATCTGGTCCATCGTGCCGAATTTGAACGTGAGCTACAAGCGGTCTGTGCCGACCAACAAATCGGGGTTTTGCCCTATAGCCCGCTAGCAGGCGGTTTCCTCACCGGTAAATACCAGCCAGACAAACCTCAGCCAAGCTCCGCCAGAGCGGATCGCAACCTAGAACGATATGGGCATGAACGTGGGTGGCAAACAGTACGCGCCTTGGACGAAGTAGCCACTGAGTTAAACGCCTCCATTCCCCAAGTCGCCGTCGCTTGGGTCTTAGCCAACCCCACCGTCACCTCGGCCATCATCGGGGCCAACACCCCGCAACAACTCAAAGATACCTATCCCGCCGCCAATCTCACCCTCACTTCCACCCAAAAAGAGAAACTTGATACCGCCTCACAATGGTAATTTGTTGGCAAAACAGCGACAACTATCTATAATTACAACCGAATCAACGGCAATAGTACTTTACTCACAAAAGTACCAATCACAAAACGAGGCGATTTTCATGACACAAACCGATCCTTTGCACGAATTATCACGCTTACGTGACATACTTTATGGTGAATATGCTCGCTCAACTGAAGAAAATTTAGGCCACCTACGCCAACATGTCGAAAATGTGCGCCAAGAGTTAATTGACTTAATTGAACGGCGCCATCGGGAGCAAACCAACAACCTCGAAATCAATCAACAACAGGTCAAACAACGTATCAATACGCTTGAAAATGACCAAAGCAACGCCTTAGCTGATGCGCATGAAGAGCTAACTGAGCGCATTAATCAGCTTGAAGCCGCCGCTGATCACGACCGCCGCCAACGGCAATACCAACTCGGCCTCCTTCTCTCCCAATTAGGGCAACATTTACAAGCTGATAGCGGTCTCGCGCCTAGCGATTCAGAAGAATAACCTCTACCATTCACCATTATAATCATTCCATGACGGATCCCCCCCCTTCACCTTCGGCAGAACAGGCAGAACAGCTTATGGCTGTGCTCCGTTCAATCCTGCTTGACCATGAACGTGAACGGTTACAACAGTTAGAAACCACAGCCCAAGCGTTACGACAAGAACTGCTCCAAAAACACAACCAACAACAAGCGTCTACTGACAATTTACAACAAACATTAACCACTCAATTAGCCCAAGCCGAAAGCAAAATCGCTGATCAAGCCGTCCAAATAGCTACCTTAGAAAACCAATTAACCACGTTACAAACCCAACTAACAACACAGGCGGAAGAGGTCATCCCCCGTATTACCTCAGCCCTAACCACCATCACCAATCATGTCGTTGAAGCCGAGCGCAAAAACATGGCCAAAGCCCTCGGCCCCATTATGGCCGATGCCACCCGTGTGCAAATCCAACACGCTCGTCGAGATATGGTCGAAGCCCTCGGCCCCATCATGGGCGAAGCCGTCCGCGCCCAAATCAAAGATTCCCAACAAGAAATGGTCGATGCCCTCTATCCCGTCATCGGCCAAAGCATTACCCGCTCTATCCGCGAGTCTATGCGCGAACTACAACAAAATATCGATGCCCGTCTCCGGGCCACCGCAAATCGCCCTAACCAAATCTTCCGCCAAGTTAGCGCCCGCCTCCGTGGTGTCTCTTCGAGTGAAATCACCCTCCGTGATGCCCTCCCCTTTAATCTCAATGACCTCCTCCTTATCCAACACCAATCCGGCCTGCTCATGGCCCGTGCTAAAAACAATGATTTCGCCGCCGATGACTCCGATCTCATGAGTGCCATGCTCACCGCCATCCGCAACTTTGCCCGCGACTCATTTGGACGAGATGAGATTGCCGGTGATTTAGACGAAATCCAATACGGCTCCTATCGCATCCTGATTATCAATGGCCCCGCTTGTTATTTAGCCGCCATCATCACCGGCTTTGAGCCAGATGGTTTCCACGCCTCTTTGCGTAGTACAATCTCTGACCTCCATGTTCAACATGAAGGCGCTTTACGCGACTACCATGGTGATCCTAACCTATTGCCGGAACCGGTTAAAACGGCCGTTCACCAACAAGCTGAAGAATGGCAAAACGCCCTCACCACCACCGCGCCAGCCACCACACTCAGCAAAAATGCTCGCCGCGCTATCGCTGGCGGTACTGTCGCCACCTTTCTCATTACATCATGCGCTATTTTCTACCTTTGGCTCGGTATCACCCTACTCCCACTCGCTCTAGCTACCCCAACTCACACACCAACCCCCACCCTCACCCCCACCGCCACACCTACCAATACCCCTACCAATACCCCTACGTCCACGCCGACTAACACACCCACCAACACACCCACCAACACACCCACCTCCACGCCCACCAACACACCCACCAACACACCCACCAACACACCCACGCCCACCCTTACCCCTTCCCCCATCCCCACCATCATCCGCTACTTAACCCAAGGCAACGTTTGGGCTTGGTCCCAACCCGCTAGTGATGCTGTGCTAGTGCGTGCCGTGCCTGCCGGCACGGAAACAACAATCCTCGATGCTGTTGAAGATTGGACCTTCATTCAATGGCAAGAAAACAATACTATGTATCAAGGCTGGATACCGTCACGTTGGTTACAATCGCAAACTATTATTCCTGACTTGACACAAACCCCAAACCCGCCTACACTAACCCCATAAATTGATTAAGCAGTGAAGGAATTTAAATTATGGCCCAAAAAAAATGGTGGCCGTGGGGCAAAAAAGATGACAATCAAGCCGCCTCACCACCAGAAACCAGCCCCCCAGCAGAAACAGCCCCCGCACCCGCTATTAATTACAAAATCTGTCTGTTAGGCAGCTTTGCCGTTGGTAAAACCAGTCTTGTCCGCCGCTTTGTCGAAAGTAGTTTTGATGAAAACTATTTAAGCACAGTCGGCTTCCAGGTCAAACGTAAATCATTGAAGTACAACAACCGTCAATACCAGCTGATGATTTGGGATTTAGCCGGTGGCGAAGATTATAACGAATCAGTCCATTTATCAGGTTGTCATGGCGCCCTTGTCGTCTGCGATCTCACCCGTCCCGATAGTATCGACGCTTATCATAAATATCATCAACAACTAGCCCAAATTGCCCCTAATGCACAAATTATTTACCTAGCTAACAAAGCTGACTTAACTGATGAACGACAAATCGGCAACGATACATTAGCTCAAGTTAGTGCCGATTTAGGTGCCCCGTATCTGCTAACAAGTGCCAAAACGGGCCAAAATGTTGAAGCCGCTTTTGAACTTATTGTCAAACAAATTGAGTCTAGCTAATGTCCAAGCCTAATCATACCTCTGAGTTCGAGATCGATCCCGAACGATTAGCCCTTACTGTCCTTAATAACTTAAATCTTTCCGCTTCAGTCGCCTACCTAGTTATCGACCATCAAAATTGGTCAATTATTTACGCCTCACCTAATTTAGCCCGATTATTGCCTGATACACCAGACCAACCTCAAAAACAACCTTTTACCGATATTATCTGGGAATTAGCCGGTTTTGAATCACATCTGACCGCACTCATCGACCAACCTGAAGAAACATTTCGATTAGACAAAATGAATCGCACCCACAACGGGGAACTTCTTTACTATAATATGCAAGTTAAAGCGATGCCCATTACCCATCTTCCCCATCATCTGCTCTGCATTCTTGAAGATGTTACGGATGCCGTCCGCACCGAGCAACAGTTAGTACAACAGCGTAATGAATTAGAGTTGGCTCAAGCCAAATTAGTCGCCACCAATGACGCATTACAACATCTAACCCAATTAAAAACGCTCATGCTATCCATGGTTGCCCATGATATGCGCTCCCCCCTCAGTGCTATGCGCGGCTATTCAGAACTATTACTCAATCCGAAATCAGTCATCTCGGCCGAAGAAAAAACAGAATTCCTCTCCGCCATCTGGTCCCAAACAATCTGGATGGATAAATTAATCTCTAATCTCTTAGATTTAGACCGTATCGAACGCGGCACGCTACTCCTAGATACTGAACCATGCGATCTCGTCGATCTCATAACGGATACTATTGATAGCCTCATTCCCACTCTTAAATTAGCCAATTTAACCATTCATTTCAAACGGCCACAAGAAGAATACCTAATTGCTGGTGATACACCTCGCTTACAACAAATTCTCTATAACTTACTAAATAATGCTATCAAATACACCCCCGCTGGTGGTGAAATTTTTATACTATTAGCTCAAACCCTTAACCAAATTGAATGTCACATTAAAGATACAGGCCCTGGCATCCCTTTTGACGAACAAGCAACTCTTTTTGATGCCTATCAACGAACCAGCCAATCAGAAAAAAGTACCATTGTCGGTAGTGGCCTCGGCCTCTACATCGTCAAAATGCTTGTTGAAGCCCACAATGGCGAGGTAACCGTTGATAGTAGTGAGGGCGAAGGTACCACCTTTTCACTTTACTTCCCCCCTTACCAAGACGAGATCATCTGGCTAGAGTAGCTCTTCAAGGAACTTCCAACTCAGTTGACAACAACATATCTACATAAATGTGGCAATTTCCTCTAATGGTTTCTTGCTAATGATAGGTACTTGAGCATCCTCCGTTGGATAACCAACGACGAGAAGAAGAAACGGCCGTTCATGCTTCGGCCGCCCCAATATCTCATTCAAAAAACGCATCGGGCTAGGCGTATGTGTCAACGTCGCTAAACCAGCATGATGCAACGCCGTAATCAAAAACCCAGTCGCTATCCCCACCGACTCCTGTACATAATAATGCTTCACCTGTCGCCCATCAGGTAAAACTCCCACCGATTGCCCAAAAATAGCGATCAAATAAGGCGCTGTCTCCAAAAACGGCTTATGGGCATCAGTGCCTAATGGGGCCAATGCATCTAACCACTCTTCCGGTGCCCGCCGTTCGTAAAAGTCACGTTCCTCCTCCTCGGCCGCCTCTCGAATCTTCCTCTTTACCTCCCTATCCCCAACCACTACAAAATGCCACGGCTGTAAATTCGCCCCATTTGGTGCTGTCCCTGCCGCTCGTAACGCATCCTCAATCACCGCCCGTGGCACTGGCGCACTACTAAACTCACGCACCGTTCGCCGTCGCTTAATCTCATCATAAAATTCGGCCGCTCGCTCCACCATCTCCGCCTCTGAATAAGCTTGATACAACTCTGCTAACGGCATAAAGGGATACTTTTCCATTTTCTTTTCCTTTTACTTTTGATTGATATACAATAAGATTGTACCAAAATAAACCCTTTTATGGAGACATAATTATATGAAACGCTTATTCATCCTCTCACTTTTCCCCCTGCTCCTACTTGTTAACTATCAAATCAGCCACGCTTGTGGTGGTCTTTTTTGCCAAACAGTTCCCGTTAGCCAACAAGCGGAACGAATCATCTTCAGCCAAGGCGATGGTACGGTCACCTCTCTCATCGAAATCCAATACACGGGTGATGCCCCTGATTTCTCTTGGATTTTGCCGCTACCTAATGCGATTGCGGCGGAAGATATTACGGTGCCGGAAACGGCCGTTAACGCCTTCGAAGAAATCCAACGCCTCACCGATGTCCAAATCCTACTCCCGCAACGTCCTAGCTGTACCCAATCTTTTACCCTCCCTTTCCTTATGGGCTCCGCTGTTGATATGGAAAGCGCCACTGATACTGTCGAGATCTTCGCCTCCGGCGAAGTCGGCCCCTACGGCTTTGTTGTCATCGGCTCCGAAGACCCCGATGCCCTCGTCGATTGGCTCCGTGAAAACGAATATCGTGTCGATCCCCCCATGGAACCACTCATTGACGTTTATGTCGACGAAGGGTTCGTCTTCCTCGCCATGCGTCTCCTCCCCGAAGAGACCGCCGATTCCATAAAACCAATCCAAATTACGTACCAAGGTGAGAAACCGATGATCCCCCTGCGCCTCACCGCCGTCGCTGCCGAGCCAAATATGGCTATCTACGCCTGGATCTATGCCGATCAGCAAGCCGTCCCCGAAAACTATGACCATATGCGCATTCTCGATGGTGAAATTACCGCCTTCGATTTCGGCGGCCACGACTATCAACAAATCGTCCGCCTGCGCGCCAATGCCCTCGGCGGCCGTGCCTTTATCACCGAATATGCCCAACCAACCGCTAATCTCGATGTCAACGACCCCATTCTGCGCCAACTCCATACCGAACACCAATATCTCACCCGCCTCTACACCGTCATGGACCCTTTCGAGATGACCGTCGACCCTGTCTTTGGCTATGATAACAGCCAAGACAATGTCTCCAATATTCGTGATTTACGCGACTTATCAGGCATCTACCAATGTGAACGGGAAAAACTGGTCCGTCTTACCTTCACCGATGCGATCGAAGCGGTTGATCGTGTCAACAATCTGGCCACGGCCGAGCCTCCCGCCAATCCCACCCTCTACGCCGCTCGTGCCAATGTTAGCACCGTCGCTTGGGATATATTTCTTATCGGTCTCGCCATCATCCTCGGCCGCGCCGGCCTCACCTGGTGGCGTCGCCGCCAGTAATCCCCTCCATCTCAAGCAAAACACCGCCCCCCTAATGCTCATGATGCTCATCATGCAACACAACCGTCACCTGCCGCGACCGCCACAACAAATACAACGACAACGTGGCAAATGACACCCCAATAATCGATAACCAATAAGCCAATCGCTCCGTACTAAACAGCGGAAAACGAGCAAAAATCAAACTAATCACCAGACTGCTTTCAAATAATAATCCATCAAAATTCGTGTCGCGAAAGTTAAATACAATCAAAAAAACCGCATCAATCACAATCAAACCAGTAAAAATCAAGCTAATAAATGTCAAATTATCAAATCCCCGCCCCACATCAATCAAATACAAGATAAAGACAACGATAACCATCAGTAAAACCGATAACTGTTTATATTCATTTCGCAAGCGCCCTTCCGTCACATACGATTTCAAAATCGCCTCACTCGCGATTTTGCGAAAAATAATCAACAGCGCGGTCATCACAATAATCGCCAACACCTTAATCACCGATGCCTGCACCACAGGACTAAATTCCCCCAAACTCACATACTCATTCACCTTGGCAAATGATTTAAAGAAGCTCCGAATCAACACCAAAATCACAATCTCAAACTGACGCCGTGCCGACAACAACGTACTATGTGAAATACTAGCTATTAGTTCTAACACCTCTTGCATCAAAATCACTCCAAACGGAATCGACAAGTTCGACAATGCGCCCACCAAAAATCCATTCAAATCTTGAACTGGATTGACCTCAAACATTAATTGATACAAACTGAAAAAATACCAGCCCAAAGCCACCATTAAAAAGAACGGCTTACTTTCTTCCTCAATCCACTCTAACTGCTCCGACAACCAATGTACCAGCCTCGACATAATCAACACTCCTCAAATGCCAAACTCTTTAAACGAAAGATTTATCTCCTTCGCACCATCTACACGCTAATCACACCAAATCTATACAATAAAAGTAAGTCCCCCCCCTTTAACCCTACTCCCCAGCCGCCTGTCGCCGCATCCGTGAGAATAATCGACTAGCAATATCCCCCCGCAATCTCACTAATTCCGGATAATCATAGAAAAACAATACCTTTTGCTCAGCAATCGTGTCGCCCGCTGGTTTCGGTTGTAACACAAACACCGTAAACGATTCTGCAATATCTTCACCTGGATTCGTAGAGGCATAATCCGTTACAAAACTATCTTCATTCTCTTCATAATAATCTACCATCATATCTTCCGTCAGCTCATCTTCACTACTCACGCCTAACTCCGCAAATACGTCTGCCCAAAACTTTTCATAGAACGCGTTTAGATAAGCCCTCGGCAACGCACACCCCTCAAATAACGCATATTCATCACACGACTCACTCGTCACCCCACTCGCCACCTGCGAATCATCCAACGTCATCACATGCGCATACTCATGAATCAATGTGTAATTCAAATCATCCACATCAGCAATATCCTCAATATCAACCGCCAATACCCATCGACTCAAATCACCCTCTTCAACCGGTTCCACCGCCGCCATAATCTCTTCGGGCCCATCCGTAAAAATCACGAATTTAACAAACACCGCCCGATT
>DATHYN010000055.1:0-2621 GCA_035459145.1 Anaerolineae bacterium
TCCCAATAATGCCCTCTCTGTTTCTTGGGTAAATGTTGATGCTGATTTGCCAACAGTTTCTATTAAACAATGGCAAAATAATAACTGGGTAAATTTGAGTGATCGTCAGCAACATGCACTCAATTTAATACCAAACGTTGCTGATGTTGCCTACCTCCATCTCCATATAGATTCTAAAGGTATTTTATACGCCTTTATCGTCACGAATCAAGATAAACATAGGAATATTTATATTCAGCGTTGGTATCAGGATACCTGGGAATTAATTGGTGAGCCAATTAGCATGTCACCGTCCGCGCTCATTGGAGCGCGACGGCTGACTTAAATGGAGCGATGATAAAACAAAAAAACGGATGTGGCCAACATCCGTTTTTTGTTTGTGGCTATGAGCTGGAGACTAATGACAATCAATATCCGCAATCGCTTTGCGGATGAGACTTTCCTCGAGGATGCTTTTGTCGTCTTGCATGCCGGCGATGAGGGCGGTGGTACAAATCTGGTTAATTTGGCGGGGGATGCCTTTGGTGTAGTCGAAGATGCGGGTGAGGGCGTCGTCGGTGAAGAGGGTTTGGCCTTGGTAGCCGGCGGTGGTGAGGTGGTGGCGGATGTAGGCGATGGTTTGGGTGAGGTCGAGGGGGTGGAGATGGTAGCGAATCGTGACGCGTTGGTCGAAGGCTTGGTTGCGACTGAGGCGGAGGATGTCGCGCAGTGGGGGCTGGCCGACTAGTAATAAGGAAGCGAGGGAGTGACTGTCCATCTGGTCGGAGAGGAGGAGGCGGAACTGCTCGAAAGCGTCTGGGGGGAGGAGATGGGCTTCGTCGATGATGATGACGGGTTGGCGACCACGTGCTTTTAGCTCAGCGAGGGCGGTGCGGATGGTGGTGACCATGCGCGAACGTCCAAAGGGAATTTCATGATGGAGGGCGAGGAGAATCTCGCGAAAAAGACCGGCGATGCCAATCATCGGGTTGTTGAGGTAGATGACGATGTACCGATTGGGGTCAAGAGTAGCGGCGAACTGACGCATGGCGGTGGATTTGCCGGCCCCAATGTCGCCGGTGATAAGGCCAAGCCCTTCTTGTTTCAGAAGAAACGTTAGGCGGGCGATGAGTTCTTGTTGGCTGGGGGAGGCAAACAGGGTATTGGGTCGCATTTCGCGGCCAAAGGGGAGTTGGGTAAAACCATAAAATTGTTGAAACATCTTACTTTTCCTCGCTTGTTAACTGGGCAAACTGGATAGAACCGGCTTCTTGGGCTAACATCTGCCGATGTTCAGCCCGTAAAGCGGCGAGATAGTCGACGGTGGGGGCGGTTGGTTTGGTCGGTGGCGGGTCAAAGAGCATCCCTTGGACAGCCAAATGTTTTTGACGGCCTTGGTCAACAACGACGGCCCGACCTAAATGGGTGTCTTCTAAAAATAAGTCAATGTGGGACAAGTCGAAGGGGTCGAAACGCAGGAGGAGAGTGCGACCGGCGAGGTGAGCACCGACTTGGTAACGGTTGCCTTGCAGGGAAATCGTGCCATCTTTGCGGACTTTGCGTTGCTCTTGCCACAAAAAAGCGGTGGCGAGTTGGGCCGGGTCGACCTCTTTGGGGTGGGGTAGCAAACCGGTGCGAAAGCGGTCTAGTGGCGTTTGGCCAGTGGTACTGTGGACCTGCTGGTGGTAGATGCAGGCCAGCCAAGCCCAGAAGGATTCATTGAGTTCAGCTAAAGTGGCAATGCCCGACATCGTTACCTCCGGCATAAATTGCAAGCGGACGGTCTCGAAAAATCGTTCTTGTTTCCCTTTGGCTTCGGGGGTGTAGGGGGCGGTGTGGATGCGGCGAATGCCGAGGGTGGCGCAAGCAACGCCGAGTTGGTTCGAGGCGTAGACATGGCCGTTATCGACATAAATTGCCTTGGGCAAGCCACGGCGAAGAATGCCCAGCTTCAAGACCCGTTCCAGCCGGGGTAACTTTTCGTCCCAGAAAAACTCGGCGTGGGGAATGAGGCGGCTGTGGTCATCGAGGAAACAAAAGAGGTGGGCGCGTCGTTGGCGACCAGCCACCTGTGGGTCGGGCAGCCACGGCCCCACCATCGCATCCCCTTGCCAGAGGGAGTTGCTGTGCTCCCGCTCGAACCGTTGGTAAGTGCGACCCGCTTGGCGCAGGAGGCGGCGGGTTTTACCGTGATGCCGGAGATGGGTGGCGAGGGTGTGGGCGTTGATGGGGGCGTCTAGTTCTAAGTCGGGGTGGCGGTGAAGTAGTTCGACCAGCATCGGCGTGGTGCGGGCGGGTTGTTCTTCGCGCAAGGCGATGGCGGTGGCCAACACCTCGGGGGAGAACGCTTTTGGTTCCCCTTTGTCCGCTCGTTGGTTGGGGCGGAGGGCGTCGAAACCACCTGTTTGGTAGGCGACTAGGTAGCGGCGCAGGGTGGAGACGCTGACCCGTTGTCGTTGGCTGTGAGGGATGTTGTAACTTTGGGCGGCAATCTGGCGCAAAGCCGCTTCCAATTGCCCTTCGGCCGGTGGTTGAAACAGCAAGGGGGCAATGAGGCCATACCGAAACAAAGCAATTTCTCTGTTTCGTTGGTCTCTATCGTTCTTCGTTCGTTTTTTCGAGGTCATTTTTCACTCCTTAGA
>DATHYN010000056.1:0-7533 GCA_035459145.1 Anaerolineae bacterium
TAGTTATCATTATCTTTCCTTGCTTATTGGGGAACGAAATTTAGGGGTGGGGCTTGTCGAGGGTGGGGCGGATTGAACTGCGCTCGAAATGACGTTGAGAGGAGGGGGGGATCGTCGAACTCAGGTTATTATACCATTTTAAAGGAGATTTTAGGAGTGGATACCTGCCTTCGCAGGTATGACAGCCCTTATTGGACTGTCATTTTGTGAAGTGATTTGTAAATGAATATGAAACATCCCCAAAAGTGGATAAATTTGGGAGGCGATGATGGTTGTCTAGGGTACAATTTAGTTGATTATTGAGTATGGGTGGGGAGGAAATGAGGAAAGTTGGTGTTATGATATTTAAAGTTTGTGACAGTTGATGATGATGTTTTAAGGATGTTGGTGGGAAATAGCAACGCCGCTATGAACATAAAAATCATAGCGGCGTCGTTTATTTATCGTTTATTTAGTTGTTGCTTTAGGGGAAAGTAACCGCAAATGAAGGGGTAACAACGTTCCCTTCGGCATCACGAGCAGGGCCATCCTCGCCAGGGAATTCGTATTCACCAGCGGTGCCAGCGTCGACGTGGAGCATAGCGTAGAGGGTCTCGGTGGCGAGGTCAGTGTCGATGTCGACGACGACGTTGGTATTGTCACCAGCGGAGACAGCGGCGAAGCCAGCGACAGGGCCAGGGGCACCATCAGCTTGGGTGTGGATAACGATCCAGCCATCTTGGTCAGCGGTGACGGAGGCGATGGTGATGGTACCCTCGGCAGAGACAGCTTGGTCTTCGACAGTGACGGCGTTACTGTTTGTTAATAGCATAAAAGAAGGAGTGACAACATTACCTTCGGCATCACGAGCAGGGCCATCCTCGCCAGGGAATTCGTATTCACCAGTAGTGCCAGCGTCGACGTGGAGCATAGCGTAGAGGGTCTCGGTGGCGAGGTCGGTGTCGATGTCGACGACGACGTCGATATTGTTACCAGCGGAGATGGGGGCGAAGCCAGCGACAGGGCCAGGGGCACCATCAGCTTGGGTGTGGATAACGATCCAGCCATCTTGGGTAGCGGTGACAGAGGCGATGGTGACAGTGCCCTCGGCAGAGACAACTTGGTCTTCGACGGTGACGGCGTTGCTATTGCCCATGGTGGTCATAAAGGAAGGGGTGACAACGTTCCCTTCGCCATCACGAGCAGGGCCATCATCACCAGGGAATTCGTATTCACCAGCGGTGCCAGCGTCGACGTGGAGCATAGCGTAGAGGGTCTCGGTGGCGAGGTCGGTGTCGATGTCGACGACGACGTCGGTATTATCACCAGCGGAGATGGGGGCGAAGCCAGCGACAGGGCCAGGGGCACCATCGGCTTGGGTGTGGATAACGATCCAGCCATCTTGGTCAGCGGTGACGGAGGCGATGGTGACAGTGCCCTCGGCGGAGACAGCTTGGTCTTCGACGGTGACAGCGTTGCTATTAGCCATGGTGACCATGAAGGAAGGGGTGACAACGTTCCCTTCGCCATCACGAGCAGGGCCATCATCACCAGGGAATTCATATTCACCAGCGGTGCCAGCGTCGACGTGGAGCATGGCGTAAAGGGTCTCGGTGGCGAGGTCGGTGTCGATGTCGACGACGACGTCGGTATTGTCACCAGCGGAGACGGGGGCGAAGCCAGCGACAGGGCCAGGGGCACCATCAGCTTGGGTGTGGATAACGATCCAGCCATCTTGGTCAGCGGTGACGGAGGCGATGGTGACAGTGCCCTCGGCGGAGACAGCTTGGTCTTCGACGGTGACGGCGTTGCTATTCACCATTTCAGCGGTGGCAGTTGGTTCCGCGGTTGGTTCCATTGTTGGTTCCGCGGTTGGTTCCGTCGTTGGTTCAGGGGTAGCTTCGCCACCACAGGCGGTTAGTAACAGAGCCATTAGCATGGTTGATAAAATAAAAATCAGGGTGTTTTTTCTCATAGATTTCTTCTCCTAAGTAAACAATATAAAAATATGCTGTTCGGCGTACAGCAGGTATTTATTATAGGGGGATAATATTTTTTAGAGTGATTGGGTAATGTTTTGATAAGGATTGAGAAGAGGTGGTAACTGTTTTGTAACAATTGAGAGGGGTGGGAGTTAGGTTTTGATAAGGGTTTATGTGTGTAAGTAGATTGTAAACAAAGTAATGGGAAATTTGCTGTTGTCATTATGTGTAGGGGTAAGGTTTGGTGGTTTTTGACGCGGATTTTGGGGATTTTGGGGATTTTTTGGTTGATTTGGGGGTCAGGTTTTGGTTATTTTGGTTATTTGTGAATAAGGTGAGTTGTGAAGGTAATCTAGAGTGGGAAGTTTCTCATGCTGTCAGATTATAAGTGGATTCCGGCCTGCGCCGGAATGACAGCGTTATGGGTTATTGATGTTACAGGCTATTTAAGGAGAAAGTAGCCTATCTTTATAAAAAACGATAGGCTACTTTTTTGTATTAGATGGTTATTGGCCGCTGATGAGGGGGTAGATGGTGTGGCCGAGGGGGTTTGAGAGGGCGGAGCTAGAGGCGTCGCAATTTTCGGTTTGGAGGCGATAGTAGTAGGAGTTGGTGAGGGCATCGGTATCAAGGTAGGTGGTGATGGTACCGGTGCTGGTTAGTTGGAGGGTGGTGGTGAGGGGGGTGAAGTAGGGGTCGGGACTGCGGTGGAGTTGGTAGAGGGTGTTGTTGTTATTGGTTGTCCACGAGAGGGCGAGGTCATTGTTTTGGGGGGTGGCGGAGAGGGTGGCGGGGATGGCGGAGGGGCTGGTGCAGAGACCTTCGACAGTGACGAGTTCGAAAAGGAACCAAGTGGCCATATTGTTGAGGTCATAGCCGCGAAGGCGGAAGTGGCCGAAAGCGACGATTTGGAAGTGGGAGTAGGGGCCGAGGATGGCGACTTCATCGACGATGGGAAGTCTCATCAGTTCTTGGCTGGTGACAAAATAAGGCCAATCGTCGACGAATGAGTGGGGGCTGACGGGGACGTAGGTTACCCAACTACCGACATCAAGGGTTGTGTCACCTGGTTCAAAAACACTACTGTAGATGTGGGCATTGCCTGGTGGGGTGATGCTGTTATTGAAACAGTTGCTACTGCCACAGCCATCCCAAGTGAGGGGGGCGAAAAAGCCAGGGGCAGGGGCGCTGGGGTTATAGATATAGGTTTGGTGAACTTGTTCGTTGGCCGTGCCGACGGTTAGTCCAGGAATGTTGGCGGGGTAGTTGGCGGTGTAAACGGTGGTGTAAATGGGCGGATTAGCGGGGTATTCGAAACTGGCCGAGGTGGGGTAGGCGGGCGTGTTGCCGCTATCGGTAGGGTATAGGGAAAGGTTGTCGACATGAACGGCGAGGGGGTAGGTATTAATTGTAGAGTTTGTGGTTTGGGGAGAGGAGGGGGGTGGGGCGGATTGAGCTAGGGCTGATTGAGCTATGGGTGAAGGAAGATAGGTGGTGATGATGAGTAATAAAAGGGTGATGGCCGTGGTGATAAACAGAATTTTTTTCATGGATATAAAAAACCTCCTTGAATATATATGTAATTATTAGGGGCAGAAACGTCAGTGTATGGAGATAATTATAGCATAGGTCGTCGAAAGTTGAGCTGGTTTAGTTGGGGAAGAGTGTTTGTGGCCGAGGTGCCACCCAATAAGAAGGGGGATAGGGTGGTGATGACGCCATCGGGGATGGTTTATCAGGTGTTGATGTTAGCTTTGTTGGGGCGGGATGTAATGTATTGGCACGGTGATGAGGGGGGGACGGCCGAGGGGGAGGGAACTCGGCCGTCGGCGTGGAACTTAACGGCGGCGAGTGAATGTCCAGATGAGGCCGGCACCGATAAGAAGGAGCCCAAAATATAAGAGCCAATCGGAGCTGCCATTAGTGGTGGGTTGATTTGTGGCGGGGGCAGGCGTGGGTTGTGGTGGTGGGGTGGGGGCAATGACGTTGGCGCTGGGGGCGGTGGGGGTTGGTTGGTTGGGGTCGATGGTGGGGTTGGTGGTGGTGGCAGTATTGTTGTTGGTTGTGTTGTTGCTGTTAGTGGTGGCGGCCGTGGGTGTAGGCGAAGCAGCGGGATCGGTGGTAGGTGTGATGGTGGGGGTCGATGTTGGTGTGGATGTGGCGGTGCTGGTGGGGGTGGGGGTATTGGTGGGGCAAGCGGGATTGGGTGTTGGTTCCCAGTAAGGACCTGGGGTTGGCGTGACGTTATTGATGGTGGGTAAGGGAGAGATGAAAGGCAAGGTGTCTACTTGGCCGTTGACGAGTCCGTTGGCATCGGCGACCCAGCCATAGCGGTTGGGGGTGAGTTCTAACTGCCACCAAGGGGCTTCGGTGGTGCGGCCGGTCAGCCAATGGATACTATTTAAAGGTAATTGAGCTAGTCGCCTGTAATTGGTGCCGGGGCCGGCGTAGACAAAGACAACAGTACTGAATGTTTGGTAGGTGGGAGTGAGATCGCAAGCGGTGGCTGGTGTGGTGGTATCACCAGGAATGGAGGGGAGTGGGGTGGCGGTGGGGGTGAAAGTAGCGTTGGGGATGGGGGTGTTGGTGGGGAGGGGGACAGGGGTATTGGTGGGTGGTGGTGGTGGCAAGGGGGTATTGGTGGGTGGCGGTGGTTCTGTGGGGGCGGGGGTAGGGGTCCGGGTGGGCACAGTATAGCCTGGTTTGAAGCTTTCGGCGGCGTTGCCGAGGGGGGTCAAGTACCAGCTAAGCATAACAAAAAGAAAGGCAAATAGGATATTGATTAGGGGGCGTATTCGTGACATAATGATCTCTTTATTGGTAAATGATATCAAAAGTAAGGTCAGTGGCTAAATCAAGATTGTATTGGATGGTGTTGTTGGTGATGGTGGTGGGGGTGGGAATGGCATTTAATAGTTTGGTATTGGGGGGGAGGGTGATGGTGAGTTGAAGTGGGTCGGCGGCCGAGCCAGCTTGTTTATGCACTGTTAAGCGATAATGATTGTTATCGGCATTGGTGGTGACGATGGTGGGGGGAAGGGTGTAGTTGTATTCAGTGGTGACTGTTTCACCGTAGCGAAGAAGCAGAAAGTTGGTGATAAGGTGCAAGCCAGAGGGATCGTTGGTGATGCTATTGGCGGGTGCGGCCCAAGGTTGGCCGCTTAGAAAGGCGGTGCCAGGGGCTGTATGTTGAGAGGCATTGAGGAGTTGGGTGTTAGGTGGGGTGTAGATGCGGAAGTAGTTCCAGTAACAATCGTCGATAAGTTGTTCGTAGGTGAGGCCGGTGGTATAGGTGGGGAGTCCTTGGTCGCAGGGATCGGGGCGTGGGGGAGAGGTGTGGGTATATTGAATGGCTAAGTTGGCTTGACCACTACCATCGGGGAAGAGGGTGACGTTATAGTTAAGGGCACGGTTGACTAAGAGATTGACTTTATTGAAGCCCATGTTGGAGTCGATCACGGCGAGGGTGTCCTGATTGGGTTGGGCGATAAGGCGATTGTTCCACCCAGTTTTGTCGAGGGCGATGGTGGCTTGCGGGTCGCGGAAATGAAGTTGGAGATGATGTTCTTCGGCGGTGCGGTGTAGGATTTGGGCGAGGTTGAGGAGGTCAAGAGAGGCGAAATCGGCGAAGAGTTTGTCTTGCAATGCTTGGGCAAGGGGGCCCATGAAGGATTTGCGTTCAGTGATGACGGTGTAAGCATTTTCACCCTCTTCGGCTTGGGCATAGGCTTGACGGATTTGGGCGAGGGTATTGTTGCAGTTGATGGTCATGTTGAGGTCAGGGATGTTGACGGTGCCGAGGGCGCAGACGAGTTGTTGGACGAAGGTTTGGTCGATAGCGATGACGCCATCGGTTTCTGTTTGCCAGGTGTAGGCGTATAGTTCCATCGCTTTGTTGGCCGAGGTGGGAAAATCGGGCCAGAAGTTGGCATCACGGAAGACGAAGAGTTCGAGTCCCATAAAATCGTAGTAGGGTTGGGGGGGGAATTCGTATGGTTGGGTGAGGTCGATGACGAAGTTGGCGTCTTGGAAGTCGATGGAGATGATATCGCCGTTGTTGATGGTGATGAGGCCGACGCCGCTGATGAAGCCACCGGTGGCACGACGTTCGTCTTCATTTTGGGCGAGGATGAGGTAGGTGCGGGGGGCATCGTGGCCGAGGATGTGGGGGGCCGCTTGGCCGAGGGCGAGGCCATCTTGGGCGAGGGGGAGAAGTTGGTCGAATTGTTGGAGCAGGGTCATGACACGCCATGGTAGGTCGTCGGTGTTATCAATTTGATTGCGGGCCGTGACGATAATATTGAGTTCTCCCTCGAGTTGAGCGAGGGTGGCTTGATTGGTAGCGAGGAGGTTGACGAGTTCAGGGAGAGGGGGTTGGGGAGAATCTGATTGGAGGAGGGTGAGGGCGGGGCCGAGGTTGTTAGCCGCGAGAGTGGCGGCGCGGCTACCGGCATCGGCCATCGTGAGGAGGTGGGGGGTGGCTTCGAGGAGGGGGCCGACGGTGGGGGTCCAACCGAAGTAAGGGAAGAGGGGGGTGAAGATACGGATTTCATTGTGGGCGGTGGTGAAATCGGTACGGAGGTTGGCGACGAGGTCGGCAGCGGCTTGGGGGTCGATATTGGCGGGACCGTTGGCGAGGAGGGTTTCGGCGGTGGTTTGGTGTTGCTGGAGAGATTGGGCGACTTGGTAGAGACGCCAGCCTTTGCGGCCGAGCCAGAGGCCGAGGAGGAGGAGGCCGAGGAGGAGGAGATTGCGAGGGCGGGCGAGGCGGTCAAATGTTGATGTTGATGGTTGGTTATTTAAATTTCTTGACATTGATATTGTGTTAATAGGTTATTGACGGTACAGATGGGCCGTGAATTATTTTGGGATTGAAAAACAGTTATGTTGGTTACGTTGCTCATAATGAGTGTTGGGTATTGTTGTTGGATGTGAGAACGGTACCAATCAAAAGCGAAAAGATGTTGGTCAACAATGATAATATCGGAACGTTGCTGTTCGATGTAGTGCAGATACCATAATGTATAAACAGCGGGATCGCCGGAGGTGATTAGAATTGAGTTGGAGGGGAGTGTTGTGAGGAGGTTGGTCGCTAAGGTACGGGGGGTGGGTGAGGGCGTTATTAGGAAGTGTGGTAAGTTTAACGCAACTGTGAGGATGGGCAAGAGGATAACGGCCGTTCCCAGCCTATTTAAGCTGTTCTTTAATAGAATACTAAACAGGAGAAGGGCAGGAAGGGTAAAGACGAGGGCATCGCCGGTGTTGTAAGTGAAGGCGTAGATGAGATAGGCACAGGCGGTTGTGATGAGCCAGAAAGTTTGGCGGTGGCGGGGGGAGTGGTAAAGGGCGTGGAGAAGGAGGGGGAGGGTTAGCCAGCTAAATTGGGAGAGGAGGATGGGGAGCCAATCGAGAAAGCGGGTGGCGTATTGGTCGAGGGGGAGAGCGAATAGGTTGGGACGGTAGATGGGGGCAGTGACGAGCCACCACCAGTTGGTGAAGGTGGTGGGGTTGCCCCAGTGGAGAGGGCTTGATGAGTGGGCGAGGGGGAGGAGGAGGAGGAAGGGGAGGAGGC
>DATHYN010000057.1:0-41917 GCA_035459145.1 Anaerolineae bacterium
GGCCATATCATCCCTCGTGCCACCCTCCTCACCAACCTCTACCAAGCCCACGGCCAATGGCACACCAACCCCCAACAAATCTGGATCGAACAAATCCAAACCCATGTACACAACCCCCCAGTCACCCTTCTCACCTACCAAGAATGGCAAGGCACTCCTGCCCAATCCCGCGGCCGCCTCAGCACCGCCCTCCTCAGCCAACCAGCCCCCAACCAACCCATCCTCTGGCATCACGTCCACGAAACTTGGCTTCCCACTTAAACTATCCTCCCTTTTTGCAACTTATCCCCCTCTACTGCCGTATAGAGAGTAGAAAAATAAACAATAACAAGCTATTGGCCCAACTCTAAACCAATAGCTATCTACTAAAAAGGATAATTCTAATGCGTAACCCAAGTACAGCTGCTATTTTAAGTTTTATCGCCCCAGGCTTCGGCCAAATCTATAACGGAACCTACTGGTGGGCTCTCTTTTGGCTCATTATCACCCCCGGGTTCTGGATTAGCACCGCCGGCATTCTCGCTATCCCCTTCCACTTCATCGCTTCCTACACCGCTTACCGCTACGCCCAACGACACCTTTACCACACACCTGTTAAACAGTAATCCCTAACCTAACCTGATTTCGACAATCCCCCCCCAACGTCATTTCGAGCGCAGTTCAATCCGCCCCTCCCTCGACAAGTCTCACCCATACATCAAGGATTGAACGAAGTCGAGAAATCTACCCTAACAACACCCTAACCAAAACTCACATCGGCTTCATTAATTATCGAACTCAGGTTAATCTAACTTAAACCAAAAAGGCCAGTCGCAAATGCGACTGGCCTTTTTTTATCCCTCAGGACAATTACTGCCTAAGTTTTGGGAGAATTAAACCTCAACCACATGCGGCAAAATAACCGGCCGTGATTGTGTCTTGTGATAGAAGAAATTCTCCAATGTATGGCGCACCGTATCATGATGGTTACGCTTGTTCCGATTTAACTCACGTTGCAACTGTTTCGTCGCCATCTCCATTAAATCTTGAGCACTATCCATCTGCAAAAAGCCGCGACTAAAGATTCGTGGTTTACCCACTTGCTTCGTCCGACGGTTAATCGGCACATAAACAACCATAAAGCCGTCTTGCGCTAACCGTTCACGGTCACGCATAACCACTTCCCCAATTTCACCAATCAATGTGCCATCAACATAAATCGCTTCGTTACGTAATGGTTTTTCAACCCACGCTTTCTCCCCATCACTCACCCATACCGCGCCATTATGCAATACAAATATATCGCTAGCGTTCATCCCATTCTGTTGCGCCATTTGACCATGCAAATGAAGATGACGATGTTCACCATGCATCGGCAACAAGAATTTAGGATTGACTTTCTCAAGCATTGTTTGCATATCTTTACGACTGCCGTGACCGGAGACATGGACTTGGGCTAATGAGCCATAAATCACATTTGCGCCACGTAAGAACAAATTATTGATCATCCGTGCCACATCTTCTTCATTGCCGGGAATAACACTACCGGAAACAATGACGGTGTCGTTCTTCTTGATATCCACAAACCGATGATCGCCGTTCGCCATCCGGTTGAGGGCCGAGCGGGTCTCACCTTGCGAACCGGTACACACAATAATCAACTTATCATCTGCAATATGACGATCCGTCACATCCACTAATAAGCCAGAAGGCACATACAAATAGCCCAATGTGCGCGCTAATTCAACATTTTGAATCAAACTGCGCCCAGTTACGGCCACTTTCCGACCATGCTTATCCGCTAAGTTAAATATCTCTTGAATCCGGGCCAACATCGACGAGAAGGTCGCGATAATAATCCGTCCATTCGTATGCTCACCGAATAACTGATCCATCGTCTCCGCAACCACTTTTTCTGTTGGTGTTTGCCCTGGCCGATCCGCATTGGTGCTATCACCTAATAAAGCCAACACACCATTCGGCGTCAACTCGGCCAACCGCTTGAAATCAGTCCGATACCCACCAGCCACCGTTTCATCCAGTTTGTAATCCCCAGTGTGTACAATCGCACCCACCGGCGTATCAATTACCAAACCCACGGCCGCTGGAATCGAGTGCGCCACCGAAAATGGGCTGATTCGGAACGGCCCCAACGGGAACGTTTGCTGATCATGAATCACTTCTAATGTTGTTTTGTGCAATAAGTTTTTCTCTTGCAACGTCATCTCTACCATACCAATCGTCAAGCCCGTCCCATAAATAGGTGCCGAGATCTTGTCCAATAAGTAAGGTAAGCTACCAATATGATCTTGATGACCATGCGTTAAAACAATACCGCGTAAAATATCTTGATTATCAATAACGTATTGAAAATCAGGCAGGACATAATCAATGCCATGCATATCGTTTGAGGGGAACATGACCCCACAATCAACCACAATTAAATTGCGGCCATACTCAATTGCGGTCATATTCTTACCGACTTCCCCAAGGCCGCCCAGAGGGATAATTTTTACATTCTTTGCCATAATAATTCCTTATGTTCATGGGGGCGGGAACGCCCCCCCCAGTTATATACTTCTAATAAAATATGTAACACAGACGCTAACTCGTTCCTAAACGATAGTCGCTTCCTGTTGCCACACCCATTCCAATTCTTCTTCTTGCGTCACTTGACGTTGGCTCAAACCTAACCGCTCACGTTCTGGCTCTAAGCTGATAATGCGGACTAATACCGTATCACCAGTTTGGAGCACATCTTGAGGGCGCATGTCACGACTGCCACGCATCTGGCTCACATGCAATAACCCTTCAATGTTGTCTTTAATCGCCAAGAAGGCACCAAAGTCAACCACGTTCGTCACCACACCAGATAACAATTCGCCCACATGATGGTCATCAGCGAACTGTTCCCAAGGATTAGCGACCAACGCTTTGCGGCTCAAGCTGACCCGTTCGCGTTCAACGTCTACTTCTTTAATTAATAATTCAACCTGTTCGCCAACCGTGAAATAATCACTCGATTTGTGAACCTGTTGCCAATCGATTTCCGAAATGTGCACCAACCCTTGCACCCCACCGAGGTCGATGAATGCCCCGAAATCAACCAAATTAGAGACAGTCCCGGTAACAACTTCACCTTCTTGCTCTTTCAATTGAATTAATCGTTGCTCACGGACCTTGGCCGATGCTTCTTTGGCCGATAACACCAAACGACGACGACGACGTTGCACTTCAATAACCTGTAAGGGCAACTTCGTCCCAATCATCGCTTCTTTCGCTTCAATAATTTGCGGGGTACGATGTAAATGTTGCAATTGTGGCAAATGAGAATTCGGCACAAAACCACGTAAGTGCCCAAACTCAACTAAAATACCACCTTTGTTCGTCCCGATAACAAGTAGCTCAACCAATTCTTGGTTTTCCAAATATTCTTGAGCCCGATTCCAATCTTGGTATTGAATACCACGCTGTAAGGAAACGATTAAATCATCATCACCTAAAGGGGTCCGTGGTACATATAATAACACTTCATCACCAATATGGATCTCGGTTAAAATTTCTTCATCAATTTGCGCTAAATCTTGGGGGGGAACAATTGCAGTTCGTTTGGCATCAACATCAGCTAAAAGCATATTGTCTTCAATTAAAACAATTTGACCCGATATGTATTGGCCTTGTTGAATTGGTTCTGGCTCATACTGCTGGAGCATATCTTCGAAAGAAAGTGTTTCCGTATCAATCGAAGCTTCGATGGGTTGAGTAGATTCAGAATTTGCGAACAGTTGTGTGTTAAGCATTTTTCTCCTTTCCACGCATGAGAATTAATATGCATGGACCTAGTAGGCACCATCAGTTACACAGTTGATGGTTGCCCAACAATAATACAATTTATAAGACAGGCGATGATTGTGCTTGTCAACTCGTGTATTCGAGCTACGACAGTTGTTATTCGTTAGGTCTTTAACTCCCCGCGACACAACGAAGCCAAAAGCAAGTTGCTTTCCCCAAGAACATATTTCATTTCAACCGCAGTTAAATTAATTGGCTCCACTAATATGATTAGGGGGGTATGGCTTAAAGGCACTCCTGTTTTCCGCTTAGCAATAATAACAGGATTATCATCAACATTTTTCATTACTTATAATCATAACATATTTATCACAAGATGTCAATTGACATAAAATATCACTTAAGTTATTATGAAAAAAGATTTGTGATTTATACTTGACCAAAAAGTCACAAATCTTTTGTAATAATTACTTACTTCGCCTCTAACCAATTTTGACCAATATTACTCTCCACTTTCAGCGGTACATCTAATTTGTAAGCTTGGCTCATCGTCTCCAATGTCAATGCCCGTACCGCTTCTAACTCCTCATCAGGTACCTCTAAAACCAATTCATCATGCACTTGCAATAACATATTGGCTTTAAAATTAGCTAATTTTTCATACAACTGAATCATCGCTATCTTGATAATATCCGCCGCCGACCCTTGAATAGGATGATTAATCGCTTCCCGCTCGGCCCTCGCCCGCAAATGATCATTCCGCGTCTTCCCCTCTTGCAAAATCGGAAAATAACGCCGTCGACCCAACAATGTCTCCGTATACCCCTTACGCGCCGCCTCTTCCTTCGTCCCATCTAAATAAGAACGAATCCCCGGAAAACGCGCGAAATATTCAGCAATATACTCTTTCGACTCACCTAAAGTCAAATCGGAATCCCGTGACAACCGAAACGCTCCCATCCCATATATCAAACCAAAATTAACCGCTTTCGCAAACCGCCGTTGATTATAGGTCACTTCCTCAACCGGAATATTATAAACTGCGGCCGCCGTCGTCCGATGAATATCCTGATCTTCCCGAAATGCGCGTAACAACGCCTCATCCTGACTCACATGCGCCAATATTCGCAACTCAACTTGTGAATAATCAGCCGCTAAAAATTGCCATCCCGGCCGCGCCACAAATCCGCGCCGAATCCGCCGCCCCACTTCACTCCGAATTGGAATATTTTGCAAGTTAGGGTTACTGCTCGCAATCCGCCCCGTGACGGTGCCCGTCTGATTAAAACTAGTATGCAACCGTCCCGTCTCTTCATTAATTAACGCTGGCAATGCATCCACATAGGTGCTCTTTATCTTGCTTAACTCACGATAATCCAACACTTTCGGTACAATCCCCAACCCTCGCTCCTCATCCTCGGCCAACAACCCCTCCAATACATCCGACGCCGTCGAATAATAACCACTTTTCGTCTTACGTAACCGCTCATGATTCAAATTAAGCTTCATAAACAAAATATCACTCAACTGTTGCGTCGAGTTAACATTAAACTCTTCCCCGGCAATCTCATGAATCTCCGCTTCAATTTTAGCGATATCAGTCTCTAATTCTGCTTGCATCTCCGCAAAAAATTCCTGATCCAAGCCAATCCCCGCCTGCTCCATCGCCGCCAAGATAGGAATTAATGAGACCTCTAATTCCATCAATGACATCAACCCCTTCTCCTCTAGCTCTTTATGTAACTTCTCATGCAAACGCAACGTAATATCCGCATCGGCCGCCCCGTAGGGGGCCGCATCTTCAATCGCCACTACATCAAATGTCACACTTTTTCGTCCCGACCCAATTAAATCCGTAATCGGTGTCATGCTCACTTGCAACCGATGGTAAGCTAAATCTTTTAACCCTTTATGCTTACTGCTCGGATCAGTCAACCACTCGGCCAACATCGTATCAAACGTAATCGGTGACACCGTCAACCCATGCCGATCCAAAATACTGTAATCATACTTCGCATTATGCGCCACCTTCCCAATCTCCGGATTCGTCAACGGCGGCCGCAACGCAGCCAACACCTCGGCCAATGGCAACTGCCCCTCCACCAACTCCGGCTCACCAGCAAACAACCCCATCTGCCCCGTCTTCGCCTGCGCCTCATTCTGCAAATGCCCCACTGGGATGTAATACCCCGTCCCCGCCTCAACCGCTAAACAGATACCAACAATATCAGCGGTCTGCTTATCTAAACTGGTCGTCTCAATATCAAAACTGATGAGTGACGCCTTATTCAGCTTCTTTACCAACTCTTTGAGCTGTTTCGACGTGCGAACAATAACGGCCGTTGTCTCCTCCGCCTGAATCACCTCTTCAATTACCGCCTCATCCCCATGTTCATACACATACGCCTCTAACTCACGCGTCAAGGTCCGAAACTCAAGCTCATGAAACAGATCCAAAACCGGCCCCGGCTCAAAATCTCGTGCCGCACACGCCTCTAATTCAAACGTAATCGGTGCATCTGTCACAATCCGCGCCAACTTTTGGCTCAAATACGCACTCTCTTTCTCGGCTGCTAGCTTTTTACCTTTCGACCCCTTAATCTCATCAATATGGGCATACAAATTGTCCAATGTATCATATTCAGCCAATAAACCCGTCGCCGTTTTCGGCCCAATCCCCCGTACGCCGGGAATATTATCGCTCGTATCCCCCACCAACGCTTTATAATCAACCACCTGATCTGGCCGGACCCCCAACGAATCCATCACCCCCGCCTTATCAAACACTTGCGCCGGCTTCGACCCCCGCGTCGGTAACTCAACCAACGTATTCTCATCCACCAATTGCAACAAATCCCGATCACCCGTAATAATGTAAACAGGCACCTCATACTCTTTCGCTTGGGCCGCAATTGTCCCCAACACATCATCCGCCTCAAACCCATCTAATGTCAAAATAGGAATATTGAAAGCGGCCAAGACTTCCTGAATGCGCTCAATTTGCACACTTAACTCATCCGGCATCTTCTCCCGCGTTCCCTTATACTCTTCAAAAATATCATCCCGAAACGTTTTGCCTACATCAAAGCTAACGGCCAAATATTGAGGCGGATTATCATCCGAAATCAATTGCCACACCGCCCGAATAAAGCCAAAGGTCGCATTCGTTGGCTCCCCTTGTTTCGTACTAAAATGATTCATATTAAGCGCATAAAACATGCGATAAGCAAGGGCATGACCATCAATTAACACTAATTTATGTTCGGGCATGAAAGCTCCTTATAACAAAACAAAGGCCGTTGTTGCCAACGGCCGTTATCAATTTTCGTTGTTTAACCTAAAGATTTCATCTAAACAAACTAAGAAATAATATTCAATGGAATCGTATCCGCACCCGCCGTCGTCGCCACCGGAATCGCCGCTGGCTGTTCCGGTAAATCAGTCGCCACCCCTGACAAGCTCCACGGACCTGTCCATGTAATCTCTACCATCACCACATCACCCCGACGATCACGATCATCATCGAAAAAGACCAGTTTGCCTTGTGGTGAACGTCCCCGCCAACGCCCTTTATGCTTGTTTTCCACCAAAACAGGCAACGTTTGCCCTAACCATTGCTCCATCTTCCGTTCCGATATCTCTTTTTGCAATGATTCAATTAAGTGGAAACGGCGCCGTTTTTCTTCATCAGGCACATCATCATCCATACGACGCTCACTAACTGTGCCCGGACGCGGACTGTAACGGGCTAAGTGAATCTTATCAAGCTCCAACTCGGCCAATAAATCATACGTCTTCTGGAACTGCGCCTCCGTTTCCCCCGGAAAACCAACAATAATATCACAATTAACCGCCGCATCCGGCACAATCGCCCGAATCCGTTTGACCAAAGCCCGATACTGCTCGGCGGTATAACCACGTTTCATATTTTCCAAAACCTCGTCATCACCCGCCTGAATCGGCACCTCAATTTGTGGCATCACTTTAGGCAACTCGGCCACCGCCCGCAAAATCTTATCCGTCATATAGTTCGGATGGCTCGTTAAGAAACGAATCCGCTCTAAACCATCAATGCTATCAATCACCCGCAACAAATCAGCCAAATCAGGCCCATCTGGCACATCATAACCATACCGATCCACAATCTGCCCCAGCAACATGACCTCTTTGACCCCTTGCGCCACCAAAGAACGTACCTCAGCGGCAATCTCCCCCACCGGCCGACTCCGCTCCTTGCCCCGTTTCTGCGGAATAATACAAAATGTACACGCATGGGAACAACCATACACAATCGACACCGGGGCCGATACCAGCTCGCCCCGTTGATCTTCGGGTAAAATGACCTCACCGTCCTGCAACTGGTGCAACTGAATCACCTCTTGCTGGTCGATGTCGTAATCCTCACCATCAAGCAAATGGGATACCAATGGTTGACCATCGGTTGACGGCTCCATAAAGACATCTACAAACGGGAACCGTTTTTCTAACGCTTCGTTCCCACGTACCCCCACCACACAGCCCATCACGGCTATCGTTTTGCTGGGGTTCTTCTCTTTTAAGGGGCCGAGGTTGGCTAATTTACCATAAGCCTTATCCTCCGACTGCTGACGCACCGTGCATGTCTCTAAGACAATCACATCCGCATCCTCAGCCCGACCCGTCGACCGATACCCTAATTGTTCTAACCGTGTTGCTACACGGCGGGCATCAGCATAATTCATTTGGCATCCTGTAATCCAGAAATGGTATGTTTTACTCATCATCAAATCCTATGGGCGACAATAATAACGTCCGTTAATCGAAAGGATATTTTAACGCCAGACTGGTCTGGCGTCAAGAACTCAGCCGCTAATTTAGGGGCTTGTAATAACAACGCTTGCAAACGAGTCACATCTTGCGACGCTAACGGCCGTTCTGCCACCCACTCATAAAAATCATAACGGCTAGACTCATAATAGGTCGCCGCAACCGCCCAGCCCGCTTGCTGTCCATCATATTGCCACTGATTGGCACTAAACCAGTTTTGATGCTGATCGTCATGAAAACGAAACAAGCTATTAACATAACCGCCAGCCGCCCGTACCCGATCCCCCTTCTTGCCCCGCCGATGCGTGCCAGGCACAATCGGCACGACCACACACAACGACACAGATGGCGGCAAACAATCGGTGAACAACGACCACAACACCCGCGGCCGCGGCGGCCGCCGCGCCTGATACAGCAGTAAAACCGGCTCATCACCATCCGCCAACGACTCAACCGAACCAAGCACCTGCGCTTTCGGCCACTTCTCCCCCCAAAACAACGGCTGATCAACAATCAGATGGGTCGGGGGTTGGGGCAAAATCGTCTGCAACCGCTCAAACAAAGAGACTGACATCATTAATACCCTAACGCATTCCCATCAGCACGCCCATCTGTCCCCGCCACATAAACACCATTCGGCAATCGCCAAATAATTTGGCCATTACCAAACACATCTAAATCAGAATCAACTTCAACCTCATGCCCCTTCGCTATCAACCCATCAACAACCGCTTGTGGTGTATGTGGCTCTACCTTTATATACTTATCCGCATGCCAATACCAACGTGGCGCATCTAACGACGCTTGCGGATTCAATCCATAATCAATCGTATTCAGCATCATCTGCACATGCCCTTGGGGCTGCATATGCCCGCCCATGACGCCAAAGGGACCAACTGGTTGGCCTTGGTGCGTCAAAAAGCCAGGTATGATGGTGTGAAACGGCCGTTTCCCCCCCTCATACTCATTCACATGCCCCGCCTCCAACGAGAACCCTGCCCCCCGATTCTGAAACGCCACCCCCAATTCCGGCACCACTATCCCCGACCCAAAACTCGAATAGGTCGATGTGATTAAACTCACCATCATCCCCTCACTATCAGCCGCACACAAATAAACCGTATCACCATGCCCCGGCGTACCCGCTTCTGGCTGTAACGCCTTCTCCCCGATGAGACTTGCCCGCTGTTGCCCATAATCCTTAGACAACAACGCCGCAACCGGCGTCGTCATATAATCTGGATCAGCTAAATATTTTTGCGCATCCGCAAAAGCTAATTTCATCGCTTCAATTTGCCAATGATAGCTCGTCAACGTATCTCTTGGCTGTTCATGTACCCCCATCGCCTCCAAAATATTCAACGCCAATAAGGCGGTCAACCCTTGCCCATTCGGCGGAATCTCCCACACATCATACCCCCGATAATTGGTCGAAATCGGTTCCACCCAACTCGTTTCGTGCTGGGCAAAATCAGCAAGCGTAAAATAACCACCATTCGCTTGAGCAAAATCAACCATCGCTCGCGCCAACTCTCCCCGATAAAATGATTCCCCGTTAGACTCAGCTATCTGTTGTAACGTTTCTGCCATCTTAGAACTAGCCCACATCTCGCCTGCCTGTGGTGCATGCCCCTGTGGCGCATACAAAGCAGCCAAATGCGTCAACTGTTGACTCGTTAGCGACTGCTGGAACTTAATAAAAGCCCATTCCCAATCATATCTCGCCACCTCGGCCACCGGATACCCGTTCCGCGCATAATCAATCGCTGTTTCAAATAGTTTAGCAAATGGCAAACGGCCTAATTTATCGTGCAACTCCGCCCACGCGGCCGGTGCCCCCGGCACCGTCGCCGCTAACCACCCATCAGACGGCATCTCCTCATACCCCATCCCCCGAATCTGCGCGCCGCTTAACGCTTGCGGCGCCCGCCCCGACCCATTCAAACCATGTAACTTGTCTCCATCCCACACTATCGCAAACAGATCTCCCCCAATACCACAAGAAGCGGGCTCCACAACTGTTAACACAATGCTTGTGGCAATGGCCGCATCAACTGCATTCCCGCCCTGCTGTAAAATCGACAACCCCGCCTGCGCCGCTAACGGTTGACTCGTCGTCACCATCCCCTTCGCCGCATAAACAGGTTGACGCTGTGACCGATAGGGCATATTAGGATAGGCTAAATATGTTTTATCACTAATCATAAATTTTTCCTTACCAAACTTTGAACGATACTTTTTCACGGGAAATATAACCCATTATAGCATTATCTATGTTATAATGGGATTATTAAGGTAGAAGTGTAATGCATTTATTTCAAAATCAAACATTACAAACAGTGAGCACATTCTTACCCATGGATAGGCGGCAAGCGCTAAATCATGGGCAACCAATCCCTGCCCAAGCAGTTGGGACCGCTCTCTTTGCTGACATTTCTGGTTTCACCCCCCTTACCGACAGCTTAGTCCAACAACTCGGCCCCCAACGTGGCACCGAAGAACTAATCCACCACCTCAACAAACTCTATGATACTCTCATCACCCGTATCCACGATTACCGTGGCAGTGTCATTAGCTTTGTCGGCGATGCCATCATCTGCTGGTTCGAAGGGGACAATGGCCATCGCTCTATTATGGCCGCCATCGCCATGCAAAATGATATGCAACAGTTTGCCCAAACTGAAATCCGCGAGGGCATTATCGCCAGCTTAGCCATTAAAATTGGCATCGCCCACGGCCAAGCCAGCCGCTTTCTGGTTGGTGACCCAGCTATTCAACAACTCGAAGCGTTAGCCGGTACCACCATGACCAATATGGCTTTGGCTGAAAGTGTCGCCCGTCAAGGAGAGATCGTTATCACCAACGACCTTGCACAACGCTTAGAACAAGATATTAAAGTAAGTCGCTGGCATCAACATCCTCGTAGTAAACAATGGTTTGCTATCATCGAAGGGGCTCGTCAACTGGTCCAGCCGGACCCGTGGCCACCGTTAGCCTTAGAGAAATTATCAATGGAAATGTTGCAAACGGCCGTTCTCCCCGATGTCCTTACCCGCCTTGCCACCAGCTTCGGCTTCTTCCAAGCTGAACTACGTCCCACGGTCGCCCTCTTCCTCAAATTTAATGACCTCGATTACGATAATGACCCCCAAGCGGGGGCTAAATTAGACCAATTTGTGCGCCAAGTCCAACATACCGTCACTGGTTATGGGGGCCATCTCCTCCAATTAACGATTGGCGATAAAGGCAGTTCTCTCTACATCAGTTTTGGCATTCTCAAAACACATATGGATAATGCCGCCCGGGCTGTTTTAACCGCCCTTGACCTGCGACAAATCCCACAACAGCTACCTTTTATCACCGATATTCAAATTGGCTTAGCTGGTGGGATGACTAGAACCGGTCTGAGTGGTGGCAATCGCCGCTGTTGCTTTGTCGCCATGGGTGATGATGTCGTTTTGGCCGCGCGGCTGATGACCCTCGCCCCCAAAGGTGAGATTCGTTGTGCTTATAACGTTTATCGGCATACACACCAACAGATTAAATACGAAAATTTAGCCACCGTCCGTCTAAAAGGCAAAGTCCCCAAAGTCTATGTCTACCGTCCCCTCGGCCGAGGCACAACACCCGTCATCGATGTCTACACAACCTTGCCCCAAAGCCGCCAAGTTGAACATGCTGACTTAGAAGAAAAGTTGCAAGATATCCATAAAGGTAAGAGCCGTGTTTTAATAATCGAAGGGGGACCTGGTTTAGGCAAAACTTGGATGGTTAATCAATTGCTACATCTTATGGAAGGGCGCGGGACAGTTGGGCTACAGGCTAAGGGAACCGCCGACAGCCAAGAGATCCCTTACTCCGTCTGGCGTTCTATCTTTATCACCTATCTTGGCCTCGATCAACTCACCGGTGATATCCCTTGGCAAGCCCAAATCGGAACCCTAGCCAATCTACTCCCCAGTGAACAAGCGGACCTATTACCATTGCTCAATGATATTTTACCGATCGAAATCCCCGAAAACAGTTTAACCCTTGAGCTCAATGATAAGCAACGTCAATCCCATCTCCATCTTTTACTTTTGGCCCTGCTCCATTTTTGGTCACAACAAGAACCATTACCCGTTATCCTTGAAGGGGGCGAATGGTGGGACACACACTCATGGCAATTAACCCAAGAAATTGCCCAATCATTAATGACCATTGCAGCCCCTATCCTGCTGACCATTATCACCAAACCACTATCAATCGATACCCTGCCGGGACGCACTTTAACCACAATCCAACAATTACCCATTGCCCACACTCTCAAATTAGCCCCGATGCGTGATGACGAGATGGTTTATCTTTTAGCTGATTGGTTAGATATCGCTGTAAATACTGTCCCCCACAAATTAACGACACAAATTCAAGCGGTAGCCAAAGGGAATCCGGGTCAAGCTTATCGTGCTTTAGCCGAAATGCGACAAGCGGGTCAAGTGAAGGTGATTAACGGCCGTTGCTGGCTCCAAAACAGTTAAGCTCCCCCCCACAACATTACTTCGAAATTACACTTAAATAAGCCTGCTCACTCGCCGCCACTGTCGGTAATGTACAGGTTACATTCGCTCCGTCAACCAAATTCAGATGAATCTGGCTCGCTGTCACTGTTGGTGGGTTCGCCGTATCACTACTGACACAATCGGGGCCAATCAGCAACCAACCATTACTACTAAACAGCGTGAACTGATAACTACCAGCCGGTGGTGTCACCGTAATCGTATTGGTAATCACATCCCCATCACTCCCATCTGTATCCAAGGCCATTTGCACCGGCACAGGTGCGTTAAAGCGTTGCACGCGGTTGTTATTCCGATCAGCCACTAAAACATCACCAGTTAAATTAACTTCTAACCCAATAGGCTGATTAAACTGACCCGAAGAACTGCCCGCCGAGCCCCATTGCGTTATATAATTACCATGCTTATCAAATTTTTGCACGCGATTGTTACCACTTTCGGTGACATACACATACCCCTCACTATCGATCGCAATACCGGTTGGATAGCTAAATTGACCAGCACCACTGCCAACACTGCCCCAAGCCCCCAAAAATCCACCTGTTAAGCTAAACTTTTGCACACGATGGTTAAACGTATCAACGACATACACCTCTTCCTCGGCCGAAATCGCTAAATTCGTCGGGAAATCAAACTGACCATTACCCGTACCCAATGACCCCCAACTACCACGATATCCCCCAGTAACAGTGAAATATTGAATCCGATCATTACCTGTATCAGCCACATACACATCACCATTAGGCGCTACCGCCACCCCTTCAGGATGATCAAAGTTACCCACCGCCGTCCCCAGCTCACCCCAACTGCGTACTTGCGTACCAAATGCGGTGAAAATCTGGATACGCGCATTTCCATAATCAGCCACCGCAATGTGCCCGTCATTCGTCACCGCCACCCCCTTCGGCTCATTAAGCCGATTAGGGCCAACCCCCAAACTACCCCAACGATAAAGGTATGTCCCGTCAGCCGCAAACTTTTGAATGTGATGATTCATCGTATCAGCCACATAAACAGTACCCTCAGCATCTACGGCGATATCACGCGGTTGATTAAAAGCATCGACCGCTTCATTGCGCCATTGGCCCGCATATTGATGCCCATAGGATGCCGGATATTGGGCATAAATATGTAAATCTTCAGCGATAGCCACATCACTGGTTTGGATAAAGGTAATAGTGCCCACGGCCGGGCTGGTGGCCGAGGCCAAAGCCACTGTCATCATAATAAAAATGGCACAGCCCACGCTGCCAAAAAGGATAAAAATAGGGCTCGGATACGTTTGTTTAGACCAAATATTCATAACCAGCAATTATAACCAGTTTATCAAGGTATCAAAACTAAAAAACATTTTTGAAAAATGAACAAACTTGATCTTTCACTCACCCTTCAGCTATAATGTAATCTTTTATCCTGAATTATTAAGGATAGATACCCTTATCGCTATCGAAGGAGTAATCCAATGACTGATTTATCCCATCTATATGCTGCCCGCGCCAATGACATTCAACCATCGGCTATTCGCAAATTAGCCCATTTAGTCAAACAACCAGGCATTATTTCGTTTGCTGGTGGCTGGCCCGCCCCTGAACTTTTCCCCGTCTCTGATTTAGCCCAAATCAGTGCCGACATGTGGGCCAATGAAGGCTCAAGCGCTCTGCAATACGGCCCTACCCCCGGTGATGAACGGTTACGTAACTGGCTCGTTAACCATAACCAAACTGTCTATGGCCTCGATTTAACCCTTGATAATTTAATCATTACCAGTGGGGCCCAACAAGGGCTCTTTTTATTAGGCCTGCTTCTTTTAAATGAGGGCGACACCATTGTTGTTGAAGCCCCATCCTATGTAGGTGGTCTAGGCACATTCCAAATTTTCAACCCCAATATGGTCGGCATCCCTATGGATAATGAAGGGTTACGCACTGATTTATTAGAAGAGCAATTGATTGCCGGCTTGCGACCCAAATTCCTCTACACCATTCCCGAATTCCAAAACCCAAGCGGGATTTCAATGTCTTTGCCTCGTCGTCAACATCTCATTCAGCTTGCCGAGGAATATGATTTCCTCATCGTTGAAGATGGCCCCTACATCGATTTGCGCTTTGATGGCATTCCAACCCCACCCATTTACGCCTTAGACAAAAACAAACGAACCATTTTCCTCAGCAGTTTTTCCAAAACGTTAGCCCCTGTCCGCCTCGGCTGGGTTGTTGGTCCTTCAATGATTGTTGACAAATTGGCCATTGGCAAACAATCTATCGATCTGTGTACCCCTAGTTTGACTCAAACTTTGGTCTATCATTTCTGTGACAACGGCCATTTACCCGCCCAATTAGCCCAAACCTGTCATCTTTATCGCCAAAAACGAGATATCATGTTGGCCGCTTTAACCCAATACATGCCCATCGGGGTCACTTGGACCAATCCTGAAGGCGGTCTCTTCATTTGGGTCACCTTACCTGAGGATGTTAACGCGGACGAGCTATTTTATGAAGCGATTGAAGCCCAAGTTGCCTTCGTCATTGGCTCTGCTTTTTATCCTAAAGGGCAAGCGGCCTATAACACATTACGGTTAAGCTTTGCCACCGCCCCACTTGACCAAATCACAACCGGTATTCAACGTTTGGCTCAAATTATCCCCTCACGCTCAACGCAACCAGAGCCATTCGCCATGCCCTCGGCCACCGCTATCTAACCGCCACATTATCGGCTGTCAATTTTAGCAAACTAAGATATAATCAAACCAATAAGTTTAGTATTAAACATAATGATCAGTTCATCTATCAAGTTGAAGGGTTTAGCATGAATTTAGAGCTTAAACAGGGGCAACAAAAAAGCAAAGTGGTCGCTACCAATCCCAATAAAAAGACGATTACAAAATTAGTCGAACAGCTAGATTGGCAAGCTACAACGGCCGTTATCCTTAAAGTAAATGATGGCCTCTTACTCGAAATATCAGGAACTCCCCACCATGGCTTCACCGCCCGCTATCTCCATGATGGCCTCGAAACGTTTGCCGACCCACCACCACAATCGGTGACCGATGTTTTGGCTATGCTCCATGCTTTTGCGCCTACTGCGGCGGCCGAGGCGGATGGGCGTGATGAAGCCGCTTTCGCCGATCTCCTCAGTTTCGGGCTCACCCTCAACCACGAAAGCCGCCACAACCACCACGATACCCATCACCCCCACACCAGCGTTTACCATTGGACTCTCCCTCAACAAGTTGATATCCAAGCCAATTTTGGCCCCGAAAAATTACAACACAAAGTCATTAAAATCTTGCGTCGCGAAATCCAAACCGGCCACGAAATATTCGATGACGTCGTCTATATCGCCACCAATACTAAAAAAGCGACTGAAACCTTCCTCCAAAACGCCGAAGTACGCCGCATTATCTACAATATCGTCCAACTTGATGGCTCCATTACCATTGACCACCGCCAAGTCCGTTTCCTAACCCACGGGGAAACAAAGAGTAAGGCAGAACCGAACAAAGCAGAAATGGCCCGTTTCCTTCGTGTCCTTTTACGGATTTAACCACCTATCCATCTGCCTGTAACTTGCTTGTAACTATTATTTGTTATAAATTAGCCACAGTAAAACGAACTTGAATCAATCTGAAGAATATCATTTCAAGTGGCGTTTTGTCCGTTATAGGACTTGTACAAACCCCACAAATCTAAAATTTTAAAAACTCAACAATTTCCCACCCACAAGGAGCAGTTATATGAGTATTCCCGTTGCAATTGGTGCTAAAGCATCATTAACGAAACGCATCACCGCGCAAGATGTAGAAACATTTGCCGAAATCAGTGGTGATCGCAACCCCGTTCATCTCGATGATGAATATGCGTCCACCACCCCCTTCAAAAAACGAATCGCCCATGGTGCCTTAACCAGTGCTTTGATTTCGGCCGTTCTCGGCCAACATCTCCCCGGCCAAGGTACCATCTATCTCAGCCAAAATGCCAAATTCAAAGCCCCCGTTTATCTCGACGATGAAATTACAGCCACCGTCGAAGTAACCGATTACCGTGAAGACAAACGAATCACAACCCTTAAAACGGATGTCTACAATCAACATGATACCCTCGTCCTCACCGGCGAAGCGGTCGTTATCGCTCCGGAGCAAAACTAATATGGAATGGCAAAAACAAACTGAAGAGATGTGGCAAGCTTGGTCAAATGCCCAACAAACAATGTGGCAAGGTTGGGGCAATATGATGAATCAAAACAATGGCAATGGCACTTTCCCTCCCAATATATGGGCGGGATGGGAACAGATGATGCGCCAAAATCTTGATTACATGATGCCCAACGCTTCTGATACAGTCAAACAAGCCACCGAACAGATGCTATCAGCCCAACAAAACATGATGCGGTTTATGGAAGTCGCTTTCCACACATGGCAAAATATCGCCCCCGCGGCCGCCCAAGGGGCCGATTGGCAACAAATGATGAATCAATGGCTCCAACAAGCCAATGCCCCCTGGGCCAATATGATGAATCAACAGATGCCTGATATGCAAAAAATGTGGGCCCAATACCAAAATATGTGGGAACCATGGGGCAAATTCGGCCAACTTCCCACCATGCCCACCAATAACAGCGAATGGGCCCAATGGAGCCAGATGCTTTGGGACAATTATGACCAAACAGTTGGTAACTGGCTTAAAAGCCCCGAACTCGGCCTCAACCGTCAACTCAATGAAAAAATCAAATTAGGTTTTGATTCTTGGACCCAAGTCGAACGCACCCGCATCGCCTACCAAGCCCATGTCGCCGATATTTGGCAACAAGCGTTCAAAACCTTTATGGAAACTTTAGTCAAATGGCAAGAAGACGGGAAAGAACCGATCACCGGCGTGCGCCAATTTATGCTCGTCTGGACCGAAGTCGCCGAAAATAGCTTCGCCGAAGCGTTCCGTGATGATAAATATGTCCAACTCCAAGGGGATTATCTTAATGCCAACCTCGCTCACCGTCTGCGGCAACGAGACATCCTCGAAGTTCTGCTCAACTTCTACGACCTCCCCACCCGTACCGAAATGGATCAAACCCATAAACGCATTTACGATTTGCGTAAAGAAGTCAAGGCCCTCAAAAAAGAGATGGCCGAACTGAAAAAACCAGCCCGTCGTCGCACCAGTAAGAAAAAGGAGGCGTAACCGATGTTTCCCATTCAAATTAATCCCGCTGAAGCAGCCCAAGAGATGATGCAATGGAATCAACAAATCCAAGCCGGTCTCGAAAATTTAACCCAATTACGTGATAATGATATTTTATATGGGCAAACCCCTAAAGATGAAGTGTATCGGGACGACAATGTTGTCTTATACCGCTATCGTCCCGTCGTCGAAGAGTTGTGGCCCGTCCCCCTCCTCATTAGTTACGCTCTCGTTAACCGCCCCTACATGGTTGACCTCCAAGATAATCGCTCCCTCGTGCGCAATCTCCTCAACTTAGGCATCGATGTCTATATCATCGATTGGGGCTATCCTGAACGTGGCGACCGTTGGCTTACCCTCGATGATTACATCAACGGCTATCTCGATGGCTGTGTCGAACATATTCTTGACACCCATGACATCGACAATCTTAATCTCCTCGGCATCTGCGAAGGCGGCGCTTTCAGCTTATGTTACACCTCCATCCATCCTGATAAAGTCAAAAACTTAATCACCATGGTCACCCCCGTCGATTTTAACGTCCCCGAAGGGATGTTAAATCTATGGTCTGGTTGCAAAGGTGGCGGGGCCGGCATGGATGTCGATTTAATGGTTGACGCTATGGGCAACATCCCTGGCGATTTCATGAATTTTGGCTTCCTCATGCTCAAACCATTCCAACTTAATGTCGATAAATATTTGCAAATGGGCAATATTCTCGATGATGAGTCGAAATTAGAGAATTTCATGCGCATGGAAAAATGGATTTTTGATAGTCCCGACCAAGCGGGCGAAGCGTTCCGCCAATTTATCTCCGATTTCTTCCAACAAAACAAGTTGATCAAAGGGGAAGTAATGATTGGTGACCACAAAATTGACCTCGGCCAAATCAAACAGCCCGTTCTCAACGTCTACGCCGAACTCGACCACCTCGTCCCCCCAGACTCATCGCGTGCCTTAGAACAATACATCGGCAGTAAAGATTACACCGTGGCCTCCTTCCCCGTCGGCCATATCGGAATGTACGTCAGTGGTAAAGTACAAGCCAAATTGCCACCCACAATTGCTGATTGGCTCAAAGCCCATTAAAAAGTGAAGGAGTAAACAGATGTCCCCTAATTCATGGCAAGCATGGACCAAGTTTTGGCAAGAGGCGGCCAAGGGGCCGAGTGCGGCGGCGGCGGCATGGCCGGCGCTCGTCGCCGCTTGGCCTCGGGATGAAGGCGCATTCCCATCAGGGTTCACACCACCACCAACGGGGGCATCTGTTCAAGATTATCGCCAATGGGTAGAGCAAAGTTGGGCCGCTTGGGGCGTGGTGCCCCGTCAGCAATATTTAGAGGCGTTGGCGCAAAATGAAGCGCTACGTCAGCGCTTAACGGAAGCGGAGCAGACGATTGAACGATTGCAAAGCATGTTAGCCGCCGAGCGGGGGGCGGAAGTGGAGAAGGTGGTGGGGGCGTGGCAAACGGCCGTTCAAGACACCCTCGCCGCCCAAAATCAATGGCTCAATATGTGGGGACTCAACAAAGACAAAAAACAAGACGAATGAACACCCCCCAACTCCCGCCACTAACCATCACCACCCTCGGCCGCTTCATCATTCACCAAAATAATACCCCTCTGCCCGATACCATCTGGACGCGCGGCAAAGCCCTCACCCTCTTCCAATACCTTCTCACCCACCACGGCCGTATGCTGCCCAAAGAACGCATCGTCACCGACCTCTGGCCGGCACTCAATGCCAACCAAGCAGAACGTGATTTTAAAGTTGCCCTCAATGCGATTGGTGCCGCCCTCGACCCCAACCGCCCCGCCCGCACCCTCGCCCGCTACCTCAGTCGCCAAGGCAGCAGCTACGGCCTCAACCCCGATGAGACCATCACCACCGATGCCCACCAATTCGAGCAGACAGCCCTCCAAGCCAGCCAACTGGCCGAGGACGACCCGACCACGGCCATCACCCTCTACCGCCAAGCATTACAACCATATCACGGCCCCTACCTCCCCGATACCCTCTACGAAGATTGGTCCACCCCCCGCCGCGAGACATTAGAAACATTATTCATGACCAGTGCCACCCACCTAGCCAACCTCTTACTCACCACCCAAGCCCACGTGGAAGCGATTCATTGGTGCCAACAAGTTTTGGCCCTCGATAACTGCTGGGAAGAGGCCTACCGCCTCATGATGCGCAGTTACATCGCCCAAAACAATCGCCCTGCCGCCATTCGCCTCTATCAAAAATGTAAGCAAACCCTCAGCGATGAACTTAACCTCCCCCCCATGCCCGCCACCCAAAAACTGTATCAACAAATCATTCAATAAAATTTAACCATAGCCCACACCCTTTGATCTCCATGCAACTAATCTGTAACTACCGTCTGGTAAACTACTATCAATATGAGCCGTTTTGAGAAAGCCATCGCACATAATCAGCAATCTCAAAACAAAATGAGAGCGAGGAATAAATCAATGAGCCAACAAGATGTGGTCTCTTTCATGTTAAGATTCGTCCGCGAAGCAAACGAAACAGAACAAGCCCGCTGGCGCGGCCTTATTCATCACGTGCAAAGCGACAACCAAGAGCCCTTTACCGAATTTGCCCAAGCCCTCGCTTTCATGCAGGCTAATATTAACGAGACAGTCCAAGCAGCTTTTAGTTCTAAGGATGCACCAATGAGTGATACACCAGATAACAACAACCCATTTATGGAAACAGCACGCTTATGGGGCGCTTTTATGCCCCAATACAACCAAGCCTTACTTGACACCATGCAAGAGATGATGGCCGCCGGCGCGGCCATGCCCCAGCAAATGAACAATATGATGGGACAGATGATGTCTGGTTGGTCTGGCAATCCACAAGAACAACAACAATTATTAACCCAGTTAGCCCAACAAGTTGACCAATTAACGGCCCAAGTAGCCGTTCTCAACCAACGGTTAACGGAATTAGAAAATCAAAAATAATCTAGGAGTAATATCTAATGAGCAAAAACAATATGTTTGATAACAACATCGCCATGTGGCAAAAATTAAATGAACAAACGATGGCCAACATGGATAAAATGATGGCCCAAGGTCAAACTTACCAAGAGCAAATGACCAACTTAATGAGCAAAATGACCGATGCTCAAATGAATATGATGAGCAATGGGGTCGAGATGATGGTCAATGGGATGAAAGAGTGGGAAACGGCCGTTACCACCATGACCACCACCAAGAAAAAATAAGCCCATACCGTCATAGTTAAATAAAATTTACGAAAGCCTCGCCTATCAGCGGGGCTTTTTTGATCCAAGTTAACCAAATACGGCGTGGAGATAAGTAGGGTAGGGGGAGTGCCTTCGCATAGTCACATCAAAACGCGCATCTTTCGTGTAGTGATAAACAAATAAACAATAAACAAACAAATCACCAAATATAAAACCTATTACATTCTTATCTATCAATATTAATAAACATAACCACAAACCCCACCCAAAATCGAATCGACTTGACATAATAAATATGTAAAGTTGTTAACTTATACCCCCCCACCCCACTTCATCCTCCCACTATTTCTATACTTTTATCCACTTTTAACATAAAATCACCCATTTTTTCAGTCAAAAATAACCTTTTAAATCATTTATTTTATGGTATGATCATTTCTATGAGTGACCGGATCAAAAATTTAGAAGCAGTTCTCCAAAATGCAAATACACCTCAAGATAAAATTGACGCGCTCAATGAATTAGGCTGGGCCTTACGTCGTGACGATTTCACGCGCACTATCGAACTTGCTCAACAAACTCAAAAACTAGCCCAACAAGAACCTTTTACCCCCATCCCTTATCACAAAGGTTTTGCCAATGGCCTCATCAATGAAGCCGGCGCCAACCTTTACCGAGCAAACTTTGGTGTGACACTATCTAAATCATTAGAAGCGGTCTCTATCCTTGAACAACATAACATCCGTGAATCACTGCCCCGCGCTCTTTATTTAGTTTCTGTCGCTTACGGCCAGTTAGGCAATGTCTCCGATGCGCTCGATTTTAGTTTTCGCCAACTGCATGTCAGTGATGAATTAGAAGATTTAGAAGGCCGAGCCACCGCCCTCCTCGTCATCGGCGCCCATTATGACGATATGGGCAATTATAAGGAATCACTGAACTATTTAACTCAATGTTTAGATGCATTCAAAAAATTAGATAAAACCTATTGGGTTATTTTAAGTTATTGCAATGTTAGTGAAGTAACCCGCAAATTAGGTGATCCCCAAAAAGGGTTAGAACACGCCTTAACCGCCCTCAGCATCGCTAATAACTCTAGCCAACAAACCTCACATCGTATCAACCAACTTATTTACATCAAAATTGGTGAAGCCCATATGGCGCTTAACCAATTAGATGAAGCATTAAAGCATATGCAGGCGGCTATCGACTATGCCAAAGATGTCGAAGACCCTGAAACCGCTATACAAGCAATGCAATCTATTGCTCAGCTTTATTTCCGTTTAAATGAGTATGATAAATCCTTAGCTTATGTCCAATCTGCCCTAGAATGGGCACAAAAAATCAAGCATACCGCCCATATCTATCGTGGACATGAGCTTTTGGCCGATATTTACGAGAAACAAAATGACCCTACCCAAGCTCTTTATCATTACCGCCAATTCCATATCGTTAAGGAATCGATGATTAATGAAGAGAGTAAACAACAGTTAGAAAATCTACAGGTTATCTACCGCACCGAAACGGCCCAGAAAGAGGCAGAATATTACGCCTCTCTTTATGAAGCGGAACAAGCGCGACGTGAATTAGAATCTATTCTTAATCAAATCGGCCGCATCTTAACCAGCACACTTAATTTAAACGAAGTTTTAGATCAAATTTTAGCTCAACTAAACAAGTTGCTCTCTTTTGACCGTGGCTCTCTCCTTCTATGGCGGACAGGCGAGTTAGAGTTCGTCGCCACTCGTGGTTATGATTCAGCTAATACTCCTCCCGATCAGCATCGCATCCCTGTCGATCTCGATAATGACCAAGATGTTTTCAGTCGTATCTATAAATCCCAAGATCCTCTCGCCATCGAAGATGTCACCCAATATGATGGGTGGCAACGTGTCGAAGGACTCACCACACCTGGCTCATGGCTCGGCCTCCCCCTCATTCGCGGCCAAGAAGTCACCGGTATGCTCTCCCTCGCCCGCAACGAAGTCAAACCATACGATGACGAGGATATCAGCATCGCTACCACCTTCGCTTCCCAAGCCGTTATCGCCCTCGAAAATGCACGCCTCTATAACCAAGTACAACAATTTAACCAATATCTTGAAGATGAAGTCCAAAAACGAACCGTAGCTCTCCAAGAAGCATACCAACAGCTAGAGCGCCTTGACCGTAACAAAGCGGACTTCATCGCCGTCACCGCTCATGAACTGCGCACCCCAATCACCATTCTCAAAGGGTATGGTCAAATCTTAGAAAATGACCCCTCTGTCCGTTCCGATGATTATCGTAACAACCTCGTCTCTGGTATCGTCTCTGGCGCCAATCGCCTGTATGAAATCGTCAACACCATGCTCACCATGGTCAAAATCAATAATCAATCATTAGAGATGAATCCAGAAACGTTAAGTATCTTCCAACTCCTTGATGCGGTGGTCGTTAATTTAGAAAATGATATCAGTGACCGCCAACAAACAGTCACCTTAGATGAAGATAATTTGCGTCAACTACCCGTTATTGAAGGTGATATCAGTACTCTCAAAACCGTCTTTAGCAACATTGTCATGAATGCAATTAAATATACCCCCGACCATGGCCAAATCCATATTCATGGCACAAGCTGGCAAGCCCCCCCCACCCCGCACCTCCCCGCTAACGCTATCCAAATTACCATCTCCGATACTGGCATCGGCATCAACGCCGAAGCGCTTGAGCTAATTTTTGATAAATTCTATCAAACAGGTGAAGTAGCTACGCATTCCAGCGGCCGCACAAAATTCAAAGGGGGTGGCCCCGGCCTCGGCCTCGCCATCGCCCGCGGTATCATCGAATCCCACCACGGCCACCTCTGGGCCGAAAGCCCCGGCCATGATGAAATCAATTGCCCTGGCAGTGACTTCCACGTTATCCTCCCCATTAAACAAACCCGCCCCCAAAACCAAACAACCCTCACCCCCGCCTAAAAAAAGCCCGCTTACAAAGTCTAAACTCCATAAGCGGGCTTAACGTTATAACTTGCGACAAACTAACTCAATAAACCCAACATCAAGTTCCAAGCATGCTCGACCTCAGCCGATGTTGGTGATAACCAAATCCACAACACATAAACCACATAAATACCAACTAAAATCGCCCCCTCAACACGGGTTAACTCACGACCAGTCCATAAGAATACAAACAAAATTAACACAGTCCCTAGCAACACCAATGTCGATGACCACAAATCAGCCGTACCCACTTCAATTGGCTCTTGTTGGAATACCAAAACCAGTAACCATGGTAACCCCAACCCAATCAAAATATCGAAAATGTTGGAGCCTACCGCATTAGAAACCGCCATCTCCCCTCGCCCTTCACGCGAAACCACAAGCGAAGCAATTAAATCCGGTACCGATGAACCTGCCGCCAACACCGTCAAACCAACAATAACTGGCGGAATCGACAACGCCTTGGCCATCACAATCGCATATTCCACCAAAAACCAACTAATCAAAGCGATAAAACCAACCGATACTAAAAAGGCACGGATATAACTTTCACGCGGTTTCCCTGTGAATAAACGGAAAAAACCTTGCAAACTCCTAATAATTATATTCCCACCAGGATGTGCCTCATCAGCCTCACCATCGCCTATAAATGTCTCTGGCGTGCTCCCCATCTCATCAGCTGGCCATTTAAATAGAATAACGATATAACCACCATAAACAATTAAGAAAAGAACCGATTCAAAAATAGTAATCACACCATCATAGAAAGCCCACAGCAACAACAGGACGCTAACCGTATAAATTAAACAATCACGCACCACTACCGACCAAGTTATTTGGGCGGAACGCACCATCGCTGATGCCCCCGTAATCACTAATATGTTGAAGACGGCCGAGCCCACAATATTCCCAATCCCTAAATCCCCATGGGTTCCCCCATCTTGTACCAAAGCTAACAAAGCGATTGATAATTCTGGCATTGATGACCCCATAGCCATTAATGACGCGCCAGCCACATTACTGGGTAAGCCCCATTTTTGTGAAATCACATCTAAACTAGGGATGAAAAACTCATCGGTGATTATCGACAAAAAGATAATCGAAACGACAATAACTGTTGCACTGATTGCTATATCCATAACCACTTCCTTTTTACTTGATTTGACACATTTTATTGTGTGAACAGTGAAAACCTGCAAAAACGGCCGTTTCCATCTCCCTCCCAAACTTACCACGCCCAAAAACAGCCTATTTCCGCCCCTAATGGTATTACACAAACCTTTTTCCGGCAATGGTTTGATTATTACATCGGTAATAAGAAAAGAGTGCTAATCGATTAGCACTCTTGAAAAGCCACCACCACACCAGCTTAGTATGATAACATTTCGCGGGCGAGTAAACGGCCGTTATCCGTCAAATATAAATCATTCCCCCGCCTCGTCACCACCCCCGCCTTCTGTGCTCTCTGCACCAACGCCTCCGCAAAATCCGCCTCCCAATGCATATGCTCTGTCAAATGCTCCACCCGACACTCCTCCGCATAGGCCGGCGTCCCCTCATGATGCCACAAATGAATCGCCAACGCCGTCTGGGCAAACTCCCACTTCTGCCGCGCCCGCCGTCGCGCCAAGGCGACCACGCCTCGTTCCGGCGCTACCAAAAAGACTACCACAAATAAAACTCCCGTCATCGTCGCCATCGACCCCGCAATATTCGCATCTAACCATGCCGCTAACCAATAACCAGATACCCCACTAGCTGCACCCAACAAAACACTCCACCCTAACATCCATTCTAACTTATCCGTCAATAAGTAAGCCGCCGCCGCTGGTGTGATCATCATCGCCACCACCAATATCGCCCCCACCGCATCAAATGCCCCCACCGCCGTGATCGATACAATCGTCATCAATCCATAATGGACAATCACTGGTGACAAACCTAACGTCGCCGCTAACCCCGCATCAAACGTCGCTAACTTCAACTCCTTATAAAATAAGGCGATAAAAATAATATTGAGAATCAAAACCCCGCTCATGACCACCAACGCATGGGGCAAATCAATCCCCAAAATCGTCCAGCGGTCAAAGGGGGCAAAAGCCAACTCTCCCAACAGAACCGCATCACTATCTAAATGAACACCATGCGCATACTTCGAGATTAAAATCACAGCAACGCTAAATAAAGCGGGAAAAACCAGCCCAATAGCCGCATCCTCTTTCACCAACCGTGTCCCATTCAATAACTCGACCAAACTAACCGTCACCACACCCATCAATGCCGCCCCCAAAATTAACCAAGGGGACTCAAGATCCCGCAACACGAAAAACGTCAACACAATGCCCAATAAAACGGTATGACTAATTGCATCGCTCATCATCGCCATCCGCCGCAACACCAAAAAAACACCCGGCAAAGCACAAGCCGCCGCCACCACGACCGCTATTAATTGAATTTCAACCGCTGCACTCATGCTGAGCCTCCTTTCTTAAACAAATTCATCGCCTGCTCCCAACCGGATTGCGTTAACGACCACAACCCATTTCCCTTCTCCGTGACCAACCCACGCTCGGCCAACTTCCGTAAACTATTCCGCACCCCACCCTGATTCAAATTCATCGCCTGCAACACCGCCACTTCATGTGGATAATCCCAATCATCATGTTGTTGTGCCAACCGATACATATCATACAACACCGTCTCCACCCGCAACTGCCGCCGATTCTTCTGCCGTCGCCAAGCAGACCAGACCAACCCTCGATTAGGTGCCAAAAACAATGAGACAATCACAATCCCACTCGCTACCAAGACCACCACCGGCCCTGTCGATAACCCCTCCCCAGTACTGCTAATCATCGCCCCCCCTACCCCACTCATCGCCCCAAAGATGGCCGCTAATAACGCCATCAACCCCAACCGGTTTGTCCATTGTCGCGCCGCCGCCGCTGGCGCGACGACCATCGCACTCATCAAAACGACCCCCACCGCCTGCAACCCAATCACAATCGCCACCACCAATAACGTCGTCAACAACACATCCAACATCACCATCGGCAAGCCCAAACTCGCCCCAAAATCACGATCAAAACTCAAGAGCTTAAACTCTTTCCAAAAAATAAGCATCAATAACAACGCCCCGCCACCAAAAATGCCCATCACCCACACATCACGTTCCAATAACGTCGCCGCCTGCCCAAATAAGAAAGTACTCAACCCCGCTTGACGCGCATCCGGATTCCGTTGCAAAAAGGTCAATAACATCAACCCAAAACCAAAAAAGACCGATAACACAATACCCAAAGCACTATCTTCTTTAATCCGTGAATACCGCGTAATCACAATTAAGGTCAATGTGCCCAAAATACCAGCCACGGCCGCCCCACCCATCAACACCTCTGGCGATTTGCTCCCCGTCAACATAAAGGCAATAATCACCCCTGGTAACGCCGCATGGGACATCGCGTCCCCCAACAAACTTTGTCGCCGCAACATCGCAAATGTCCCCAACGCCCCACTCGTCACGCCTAGTGTAGCCGCCCCCAGCGCAACTGTTCGTAACGTATAATCTGTTAATAATAGATTGAGCCACTCTAACAGGTTCATGATTTCGCCTCCGGCGTAACGGCCGTTAGCCCCCCATCCACCACCGTCTGCTGCTCCTTCAAAAACGCAATCCGACCACCATACGTCTGTCGTAACTTATCTTCCGTAAATACATTCCCCACCGGCCCCGAATCAATACAACGGACGTTCAATAACGTCACCCAATCAAAATATTCCATCACCGTCTGCAAATCATGATGCACCGCCACCACCGTCTTACCCGCCGCCCGCAACTCTTTCAACAATGTCACAATCGCCCGCTCCGTCGTCGCATCAACCCCCTGAAACGGCTCGTCCATAAAATAAATCTGGGCATCCTGAACCAACGCCCGCGCCAAAAATGTCCGTTGCTGTTGCCCCCCCGATAACTGACTAATTTGCCGCTCCGCAAATGGCGCCATACCCACCTTATCCAAAGCCGCCATCGCCAACTCCCTCTCTTTCTTCCCCGGCCGCCGAAACCAACCCAGCTGACCATAACGCCCCATCATCACCACATCTAACACACTCGTTGGAAAATCCCAATCCACACTCCCTCTCTGCGGTACATACCCTACTAAATGACGTTGTTCATGGTATGGCTTACCATAAATAAGGACTCGCCCCGCAGCTGGCTTCAACAAACCCAAAATCGATTTGATTAAGGTCGTCTTCCCCGCTCCATTAGGTCCCACAATGGCCATTAAGGTGCTTTCCGGTACTGTTAAATCAATATCCCACAACACCGGCTTCTCATGATAAGCAACTGTTAAATCTGTTACTTCAATCGGTTTTGGTTTAGCCATAACTCTTTATCTCCTTCAATTCTTTCTTAAGTTATTATGAAAAAATATTTGTGACTTATACTTATCAACTAAAAAGTCACAAATATTTTGCAATAATTACTTACTCACCTAACAACGCCCCAACAATTGTATCAACATTATGCTCGACCATACCTATATAAGTACCTTCTGGGGTCCCATCATCACCCATCGCATCCGAAAACAGCTCCCCACCAATCGCCACCTCAAAATCTTGGGCCGCTACCGCTGCCTGCACTGCTTCAATCGTACGCACCGGTACCGATGATTCCACAAAAATGGCTGGTATCTGCTTCTCGACAATATAATTAGCCAATGCCTGCACATCACCCGTCCCCGCTTCAGAAGCGGTACTAATCCCCTGTAAACCACGCACCTCAAAACCATACTCAACCCCAAAATAACTAAATGCATCATGCGCCGTAATTAAAATTCTCTGCTCGGCCGGCACCCGCTCCGCTTGCGCCTGCACATACGCATGCAACGTCTCCAACTCACCCAATAACTTCGCCGCATTCGCTTCATAATCATCAGCATTCGTCGCATCCTCAGCCACCAACGTATCACGTACCGTCTCCACCGCCGTCATCCACAACGGTACACTAAACCAGATGTGCGGATCATACTCATCTTCATATGTCGGCGAGGCCAATAACTTCGCCCGATCCGCCCCCGCCGATACCGCCACCACCGTCTTCCGCTCGGCCAACTGCTCCAATATATCGTCCATCTGCGCTTCTAAAAATAACCCATTGTAAAAAATAATGTCCGCTTCTTGTAACTTGTTAACATCACTCGCACTCGCCGCATACAAATGGGGATCCACCCCCGGCCCCATCAACCCATTCACATTAACATGCTCTCCACCCACAATTTCCGTAATATCCGTAATCTGACCAATCGTCGTCACAATCTGTAACTGCTCACTATTCCCACCTACTTCTGTCTCCCCGCCCCCACAAGCAACTAATAAAAACATCAACATCATTAAGCCACCCACCCGTATGAATATCTTTTGCATCATTTCTTCGTTTCTCCCATTTTATAATTTAGCTCTACCTAAAATTTAGGTACGCCTAAATTATAACTGAACATAGATGATTGTCAAGCATCTTTTTCAGCTAAAACTTGCCGATTTAGCCAATCGTGGTTATCCTTCTTACTATATTGGTACTTGTTGTAATCAAATCAAATTAAAATTATCTGCACCTAGCCAACCTCTATAATGAACTATCTGCATTATGGTCGTTGCCAATGTAAACCGATAGTTTTAAATCATAATTAACAACCAATGCTAGAGAAAAGGAAAAACCATTTATGTTAAAAAGCAGTTTCAAAACATTATTGTTATTACTTCTTCTTGTTTTCACACTTGTTGCTTGTGGCAGCAATACCGAAACCAATGAAGTCACGCCCACCACAGAAAGTAGCGCTGAGTCAAATGACGTCACTTCCTCTGACGAAACCAAAGAGGATGATGCTACAACTACACCCGAAGGCGAATTGATCGTCTCTCTCTCCACCCTCCCTAACTCAATTTACTCAGCTAACGCCGCAGAGCGGAATGCCGACAATGTCGCTAGCCAAATCTTTGATGGTCTCACCTGGATCGATGATGAGGGAAACATCGTTCCAGCTCTGGCCGAAAGCTGGGAAATTGACGAAACCGGCACGGTGTATACCTTCACATTACGTCAAGGCGTCGTCTTCCACAATGGTGAAACGTTCGACGCTCAAGATGTGATCACCAGCTGGGAAGCGGGTAAAACAGAAACCAATAATTATGCCTACGATTACGAACGAGCGGCTACCATTGAAAAGATTGATGATTACACCATCGTCGTAACCACCCCTGAACCAGACCCCCTATTCCTCCGCATTATCGAACAATGGGCCATCATCCCCACTGATTACTACAACGAAGTGGGACTCGCAGGTATCGAAACCAAACCAGTGGGGACCGGTGCCTTCCAATTTGTTGAATGGAAGCAAGGTGACCGCATCGTTCTCGAAGCCAATCCCAATTACTGGGAAGAAGGGTTACCCCGCCTCGCCCGTGTCATTTTCCGTCCCATCCCTGAATCCTCAACTCGGGTAGCTGCCATCCAAACGGGTGAAATTCATATCGCTAACCGCCTCAGTCCAGAAGAAGCACAAAGCATCACCAATGCCCCTAATCTTCAAATGGTAAACTACCCTGTTGATCGCGTCTTCTATATCGCTTTTAACAACTTAACCACTGGTGTTGATACTCCTATCGAAGATACCAAAGTGCGGCAAGCATTAAATTATGCTGTAGACCGTCAAGCTATCGTTGATGCCCTCTTTAATGGCTATGCTAGCCTTTCAACTGGTTTCATCACCCCCGAAAATTTAGGCTACAATGATTCGTTGGCCCCCTACCCTTACGATCCAGAAAGAGCCAAGACACTTTTAGCCGAAGCAGGCTACGCCGATGGCTTTACTATCGGTTTCGCTTGTCCCACTGGTGCTTACACCAACTTTGAACAAGTTTGCCAAGCCATTGCTGGTTACCTTGAAGATGTTGGCGTCACTCTAGAAGGAGATGGTCTTCAATTACTTGAATCCGGTCAATATTGGGAACGTGAATCTGAAAAACAACTACCACCTCTCTTTGGCGACAGCTGGTCCACCACTGATGGCGAGGCGCTTAATCGTCTCGAAGGTGCCCTCGGCGGCTTCGATGCCAGCTACTCTGCTTGGGCCGAACCAACCATCGACGACTACATCGACCAAATCAGCGTCACCGTCGATCCCGATGCCCGCGCCGCCCTCTACTCCGACCTCCACCAATACATGTATGACAACCCACCCTTCATCTACCTCTACGAACCAAACACCTTTGAAGCAGTTAACGAACGCGTCCAAAACTATAAACCCCGCGCCGCTGAAAACTACTTCTTAAAAGATGTCTATCTAGCCGCTGAATAATCACGGTCGCTCCCCCACCCTAGCCCCCTCAGTGAGGGGGCTAGGGTAAGAGCACCTCAAAATCCCATGCAACGTTACCTACTTTCACGCACTCTCGAATCCCTCGGCCTCCTCCTCGGCGTCCTCATCATCGTCTTCTTCATGGTCCGCCTCACCGGCGACCCCGCCTCCCTCATGCTCCCCCGCGAAGCCTCCGCCGAACAAGCCGCCGCCTTCCGCGAAGCCATGGGCTTCGACCGTCCCCTCCCTATCCAATTCGCTGAATTTATGTTCGGTGCCGTCCAAGGTGATTTCGGCAACTCCCTCCACTTTCGCCAACCCGCTTTCGGACTCGTCATCGACCGCCTCCCCGCCACCATCCAACTCGCTACCGCCGCTCTCATCTTCGCCATCATCGTTGCCGTTCCCATCGGTATCATCGGTGGGAGTAAACCAGGTGGCTTCGTCGATTTAATCGCCCGCCTCATCGGCCTCATCGGCCAAACAATTCCCAACTTTTGGCTCGCCCTCATCCTCATGCTCATCTTCGCCGTTCGCCTCCGCTGGCTCCCTTCCTTCGGCCGCGACAATTGGCAATCAGTTATCCTGCCCGCCGTCGCCCTCGGCATGGGCACCATGGGCCAACTCGTCCGCCTCACCCGCTCCGCCGTCCTCGAAATCCGTAACGAAGAATATATTCGCACCGCCCGCAGTAAAGGTGTCCCCGCTTGGCGTCTCGCCAGCCACCATATCTTCCGCAACGCCACCATTCCCCTTGTCAGCGTCATCGGCGTCCAATATGGCTATCTCCTCGGCGGCTCCATCTACATCGAAACTATCTTTTCTTGGCCCGGTCTCGGCAATCTCCTCGACCAAGCTGTATCTGGTCGTGACTTCCCCCTCGTCCAAGCGATCGCCTTCGTCATTAGTCTTTTCATTATCGCCCTGAACCTACTGACCGATATCGCCTATGCCATCCTCGACCCTCGCATCGGTTACGGAGAATAACCACCATGTCTCTGCCTCCACCACAAATCGAACTTAGCGATCAACAAAAACGACGCGCTCGCCGCTGGCGCCTCATCCGACGTGACTTGGCTGGTCTGTTCGGCCTCATCCTCTTCATCCTCATCACCCTCGTCGCCATCTTTGCCCCTGTCATCGCCCCCCACGACCCCCTCGACCAAAATCTGCGCGTGGCCAAACAACCACCCGCTTGGCAAGAAGGTGGCAGTTGGGAATACCCCCTCGGCACCGACAACCTCGGCCAAGATATGCTCAGCCGCATCATCTACGGCACCCGCGTCTCCCTCACCGTTAGCTTCTTCGGCGTCCTCATCGCCAGTACTCTCGGCATGCTCGCCGGCCTCGTCGCCGGTTACGTCGGGGGCAAAGTCGATAGCGTCATCATGGCCGTCGTCAACCTCTTCCTCGCCATCCCCTACCTCGTCTTCGTCGTCTTTATCGCCGCCGTCCTCGGCCGCAACCTCCTCAATGTCATCCTCATCTTCGGCATCAGCGACGCCCCCATCTTCGCCCGCGTTACCCGGGGCGAAGTCCTCCGTCTCCGCCAAGCGGGCTACGTCGAAGCCGCTGTCACCATCGGCGCCAGCACCCCCCGTATCCTCTTCGACCATATCCTGCCCAATCTCATCGGCCCCCTCATCACCCTCGCTACTTTTGAAATGTCCGCCATGATCTTTTATGAAGCCGGCCTTAGCTTTTTAGGCTTAAGCGTCCCCCCCACCATCCCCACTTGGGGCAATATGCTCTCCACCGGCCGCCAATACCTCACCATCTATCCGTGGATCGCCACCTACCCTGGCATCGCCATCGCCGTCACCGCCTTATCCATGAACCTCTTCGGCGATTGGATCCGCGATATCCTAGACCCCCGCTTACGACGGGCTCGTAGTTAAATGCTTATGTCCAAAGATATAATTCTTGATGTCAATAATTTAATCACCCGCTTTCAAAGCGTCGATGGCACCGTTCACGCCGTTAATGGCGTCTCTTTCCACGTCGCCGCTGGTGAAACACTCGGTGTCGTTGGTGAAAGTGGTAGCGGCAAATCTGTAACGATGATGTCTTTGGTTGGGCTAATCCCGCAACCACCAGGCCAAATTGTGGCCGGAACGGCCGTTTTCACCCCCCCCGATAGCGACAAACAGGTCGACTTATTACGCTTAAAACCAGCCGAACTCCAAAAAATCCAAGGCGCCCAAATCGGCTTCATCTTCCAAGACCCGATCAGCTCTCTCAACCCCGTCCTCACCATCGGCTCCCAAATCGCCGAATCCCTCATCATCCACCAAGGGCTCTCCAATACCGTCGCCAAACAAAAAACGATTGACCTCCTCACCCAAGTCGGTATCCCCGACCCCGCCGCTCGCTACACCGCCTACCCCCACCAATTTTCCGGTGGGATGCGCCAACGCGTCATGATCGCCATCGCCATCGCCTGCGCCCCCCAGCTCGTTATCGCCGATGAACCCACTACCGCCCTCGATGTCACCGTTCAAGCCCAAATTATCGAGCTTGTCCAACATATTCAAGGCCAATTAGGGATGGCCGTCATCTGGATCAGTCATGATTTAGGCGTTGTCGCCGGCCTCGCCGACCGTGTCATGGTCATGTACGGGGGCACCGTTGTCGAAACAGCTACTGTCGATGATTTATACGAAAACCCCCAACACCCTTACACCATCGGTCTCCTAAATGCGATCCCGCATCTACCAGCTATCGACGAACCAGAACAAGAACTGGTTAGTATTCACGGCACCCCCCCGGATCTATTAACACCTTTACGGCAATGTCCATTTGCGCCCCGCTGTCCTTATGTTTTCGATAAATGTTGGCAGGAATTGCCGCGATTAACGGCCGTTTCCCCACCCCACCACCACGTCGCCTGCTTCTATGATGTCAACCAACAAAGGAGCCGTCATGAGTAAAACCCCCCTCCTCCAAATCCGCAACCTCAGCAAACATTTTCCCGTCCACCGTGGCCTCCTCAATCGCCAAGTCGCCACCGTCAAAGCGGTCGATGATATCAGTTTCGATATCTACCCCGGCGAAACCTTAGGCTTAGTTGGTGAAAGTGGTTGTGGCAAATCAACCACCGGCCGCACCATCCTCCAACTTTATCGCCCCACCCACGGCCAAATTATCTACAACAACACTGACCTCGCCCAGCTGACCTCCACCCAACTTCGCCCCCTCCGTCCCGAACTCCAAATGATCTTCCAAGACTCGGCCGCCTCCCTCAATCCCCGCCACACCGTCCGCAAAATCGTCAGCGAACCATTACGCTTACAACCTGATGTCGACAAAAATGTCATTGACCGCCGTGTCAATGAACTGCTAGAACTTGTTGGCCTCAAAATAGAGTGGGCCAAACGATACCCCCACGAATTTTCCGGTGGCCAACGCCAACGCGTCAATATCGCTCGCGCCCTCGCCCTCAACCCCCGCTTCATCGTCTGCGATGAACCGATCTCCGCCCTCGATGTCTCCATTCAAGCCCAAGTCGTCAACTTATTAAAACGGCTACAACAACAGTTAGGTCTCACCTACCTCTTTATCGCCCACGACCTCAGCATGGTACGCCACATCTCCGACCGCATCGCCGTCATGTACCTTGGCAAAATCATGGAGCTCGCCGATTGGCGTACCCTCTTTTACCAACCACGCCATCCCTACACCCAAGCCCTCATCTCGGCCGTCCCCCACGCCAAACCGAAACAAGAGCGCCAACGACAACGCATCATCCTCCAAGGCGAAGTCCCCAGCCCGATGAATGCCCCCACCGGCTGTGTCTTTCACACCCGCTGCCCCCTCGCCACCGAAATCTGCCGCACCGACATCCCCGAATACCGCCAACTCGCCCCTGGCCACCAAATCGCCTGCCACCACACCGACAAAACCGACCAACCCCTGCTATAGCACAGTTTGCCCAATCGCCCACTTACTAATCAAACACCCCTTCTCTCCTAACCAAAACAAAAAAATCCGTCAAATCCCCAAAATCCGCGTCAAAATCCACCAAACCTACCCCCCCACCCCAAAATCAGGCACATACATCTCTAAAAATTCCTCAAAGTTCGCTTCATAAAGTTCAGGCTGAACCAACAAATCTCGCCCATGCGATGCCCCCCAATCATTCAAATGCAACACCGCCCGCTCATGCCCAATTTGGCTAAAAATAGCCTCCGAATGTGCTGATTTCGTAAATTCATCTTGAATGGAGTGGCTCAAAAAGATAGGTGCCGTCGTCTCCGCCGCCGCCATCATCGGCGATACCTCATCAGCCTCATAATCAGCCATCACCTCCGAAAACGCAAACGCTGTCGGCACAAACAGTTGCACCCACCCACCATATTGCGCCTCCCCCTGCTCCGTCACAATCGTCTTCAAATCCTGATAGGGGGAATCAGCTGCCACAAAGGCGATATCCGGCAACAATGGCCCCGCCTGTAACGCCGTTGCCGCCCCATAAGAAACCCCCATCAAACCAATATCATTCATCTCCAAATCAGTACGCGCCATCAACCATTCAACCATCGCAACCGCATCCCCTTTCTCATGATATCCATATGTCCCATAATCACCATCACTATTACCATGATGTCGCGCATCATAAACCACCAAATCACACCCCTTATCCCAAAACAACGGTGTAAAATGCAAACTCCCATACCGCGTACTGGTATGCCCATGCAATAAAACCATACCACAATCCCCCGCTAACTCATTATCAAAAAACCAGCCCTCCAACCGAATCCCATCATCACGCTCGATATGAAACAGCTCTGGCTCAGGCAAATCGTACCGCGTATAGGTATAACCCCGCCGCGCCTGATCCTCAGCCAACGTTCGTTGATTAAACCCAACAATCACATTGGCAAAAAACCATGACCCACCAATATACACGACCAACAATATCCCCACGAGCAAGCCAACAGCAATCTTTAACCAACGATTCATATCATTTCTCCTGTAACCCCTTTCCCCCGGCATAAACTTGGAAAGTAACCACATCTACATTATAATTTAGGTAGATTTAATAGTTTGTTCTTTATAATACCCACCCTAATGATTTTATGGCAATAAAATAGCGCCAATTAATAGGCAACAACTGTTGCCCTTATATCATTATACCCACTATTTCGAGGAAAAACATGAGCCTTATATTACCCCCTGAAGTCAGTTTAAAAGATGAAACCATCACTTTCTTAAATAACGGTCCCAAAAATTTACTCATCAATAATGAATGGGTCGCCGCCGCCGATGGTGCGACCTTTGCTACCCACAATCCCGCTACCGGCCAAGAGCTAGTCCAAGTCGCCTCGGCCGGCACCGCCGATGTCGATGCCGCCGTCAACGCCGCCCGCGCCGCTCTCACCACCGGCCCGTGGGCCAAAATGAGCGGCCAAGATCGTGCCGATTTCATGATGCGCGTCGCCGATCTCATCGACAAATATGCGGCCGAGTTAGGCGAACTGGAAACATTAGATAATGGGATGCCCATTCGCTCCGCCCAATACGGCAATATGCCGTTAGCCGCCCGCCACTTCCGTTACTATGCTGGTTGGGCCACCAAACTCGAAGGCAGTACCATCCCCGTTCACTACCCCAATCAATTTGTCTATACCCGTCGCGAACCGATGGGCGTTGTTGGCCTCATCATTCCTTGGAACTTCCCCTTCTTGATGTGCGCCTGGAAATTAGCCCCAGCCCTTGCCTGTGGTAACACCGCCATCCTCAAACCAGCTGAAGAGACCCCCCTAACCGCCCTCCGCTTAGGTGAAATCCTCATCGAAGCCGGTATGCCCGCTGGTGTCGTCAACATTCTGCCCGGCCCTGGTGTCCCCACCGGCTCGGCCATCACCGCTCATATGGGCATCGACAAAGTCGCCTTCACCGGCTCCACTGAAGTCGGCCGCAAAATTATGACCGCCGCCGCCAACAGCAACCTGAAACGGGTCAGCTTAGAACTGGGTGGTAAATCACCCAACGTCATCTTCGCCGATGCTGATGTCAACAGTGCCACCAAAGGCTCGATGTGGGCCAGCTTCAGCAATACGGGTCAAGAATGTATTGCCGGCTCTCGCCTTTTTGTCGAACGTCCTGTTTTAGACCAAGTGGTTGAAGGGTTGGCCGCTGGTGTCCAAAATATCCGCATCGGTAATGGGTTCGCCCCCAAAATGCACTTGGGCCCGATTATTACCCCTCAGCAAACAGACCGCATCATGGGCTACATTGAAAGCGGTCGTGACAACGGGGCGGAGTTAGTGGCTGGTGGTCAACGTCTTGATGGCGATTTGGCCGAGGGCAACTTCATCGCCCCCACTATCTTCACCCACGAAAACGACGAATTAGATTTAGTCAAAGAAGAGATTTTTGGCCCTGTCGTTGCCGTTACCCCCTTTGATGATTGGGAAGAGTTGGTCGCCCGCGCCAACCAAACCAATTACGGCTTAGCCGCTGGCGTTTGGACCCGCGACATTGCCAAAGCGCATCAATTCGCTCACGCGGTCCAAGCTGGTGCCGTTTACGTCAATCAATATGGGCTATTCGATCCGGCTGTACCCTTTGGCGGCTATAAAGAAAGTGGTTTTGGTCGCGAAATGGGTAAAGAAGCACTTGATCTATACACCCAAACCAAAACTGTTTGGGTTTCTTTACGGTAATCAAGCTAAGCACTTAATCTCTTTCTAATTAATTTATGATATGCTATAAGTAAAGTAGAACAAATGAGGCGTTTAGTAGCATAAATGGTGGGGGAATGGTTGTGAAAACGGCCGTTTCCCCTTTTAGGTCCCAGAGGATAATCAGCATGACAGAAGAACAAAAACTACAGGAATTTGAAGAACGTATCGCCCGTGGCGAAAAAATAGAACCAGGTGACTGGATGCCTGAACGCTATCGTAAACAGTTAATTCGAATGATTTCCCAACACGCTCACAGTGAAATTGTTGGCATGTTACCTGAAGGCGCTTGGATTACCAAAGCCCCTAATTTACGCCGCAAAATGATTCTCATCTCCAAAGTCCAAGATGAAGCAGGACATGGCCAATACCTTTATCATGCCGCTGAATCTTTAGGGGCTAAACGTGAAGATTTAATTCAGGCTCTGTTAGATGGGCGGGCCAAATATGCGAGCGTTTTCAATTATCCATCCCTAACATGGGCTGATATGGGGGTCATTGGCTGGCTCGTTGATGGGGCGGCGATTAAGAACCAAACGATGCTCGCCCGCGCCTCTTATGGCCCCTACTCCCGCGCCATGGTGCGCATCTGTGCCGAAGAAGGTTTTCATATGAAACAGGGCAAAGAGATGTGCATCCGCTACGCCCAAGGCACCCCCAAACAACGGGAAATGTTACAAGATGCGATTAATCGCTGGTGGTGGCCATCGGTGATGATGTTTGGGTTGCATGATAGTGAATCAACCAACTCCGCCGAACTGCTTAAATGGGGCATCAAAACAAAAACGAATGATGAGTTACGCCAAGAATTTGTCAACGAACTCGTTCCTGAAATCCACGCCTTAGGCCTCACTGTCCCTGATAAAGATATCTATTTCGATGAAGAGAGCCAAAATTGGGTCTACGGCCCGATCGATTGGGACGAATTTTGGCAAGTTGTGCGTGGCAACGGTCCCTGCAACGAAGAACGACTCGCCGCGCGGCGTCAAGCCCACGAAGATGGGGCTTGGGTTCGCGAAGCGATTCATGCTTATGCCGACAAAAAAGCGCAAGGATTGGTGGCTTAATGGCATATGAAGATACCAAGTTTGAAGTATTCAAACAAGATAAAGAAGACAGACCACATGAAGCGGTTGGTACAGTTCATGCGCCAGACGAAGAGATTGCGTTGCAACATGCCCGCGATGTTTTTGCCCGCCGTCCAGACTGTCATAACTTATGGGTGATTGCCGAGAAAGATATTCTTAAACGTACCATTCAAGAAATTGATCAACTCATCGTTAATGATAGTGATGCGCCCGAGCAAACATATCTAGTTTGCGTTAAAACTGGCAAGCGGCGTGCTATGACCTATGTCAAACATATTGGTGAAGTCACAGCTAACAGTCACGAAGCGGCACTTAAAGAAGCGTTACACAAATTTAACCACAAAAAGAATGTCTATGTTTGGTGGGTATTTCCGCAAACGGCCGTTACCCAAAATGATGATGAGGACATTGACATCCTCTTCACTCCTGGCTTACAAAAAGCTTATCGCCAGCCCAATCAATATCATACCGTGATGCCGATGCGTCGTATCGTACATGAAGAAGAGACTGCCTAATGGATAATATTACAACCCAACATTTAGCCAACAAGCTATTAGCCATGGCTGATGACGAACTGATTTTAGCCCATCGTGATTCAGAGTGGACCGGCCATGCCCCTATTTTAGAAGAAGATATCGCCTTCGCCAACATCGCCCAAGATGAGCTAGGCCATGCTAACATTTGGTACGAGTTACGGCAAGCATTAACCGCTGAAGAACCAAATCAAGTTGTTTATTTCCGCGACCTAGCTGGCTACCGCAATGCGCAAATTGTTGAACTACCTAAAGGGGATTGGGCTTTTTCAATGTTACGCCAATACTTTTTCGATATGCTTGAACAAGTGCGGTTACCCACCTTAATGAATAGCAGCTATAAGCCATTAGCCGATGCCGCCACTAAGATACGTGCCGAAGAGATTTATCATTTGCGACATACCTACACTTGGTTAAAACGGTTAGGCTTGGGCACAGAAGAAAGCAATCGTCGGTTACAAAACGCGTTAAATGAGCTATGGCCCTATGCGGCTCAGATGTTTGTCCCAGTTGCGGGTGAATATAGTTTAGTGGCGGCCGATATTGTACCAGCGCCAACGGCCGTTGAAGCCGCTTGGCGTGAACAAGTAGAGCCCTTCTTAACTAGCATCGATCTCACCATTCCTGCTAATTGGCCCACCCAACGACCAGCCCGCAGTGAACACACCAAGCATCTCGCAACGTTATTAGCGGACTTACAAGAAGTTGCCCGCTTTGATCCACAAGCTAATTGGTAAATTATATCTTAGAGAAGGAGCCTAACATGACAACCATAACAACTGATACGATTTGGGAAGCGTTACAAACGGTTAAAGACCCAGAAATCCCTGTTGTCTCTGTCATCGAGATGGGAATTGTGCGTGAGGTAACAGTTGATGACGACTTAGGGGCGGTTCATGTAAAGATGACCCCTACTTTTTCTGGGTGTCCGGCACTTGATGTGATGAGGCGTGATATCGAGACGGCCGTGAGGGAGTTGGGGGTAACGGCCGTTACCGTTGAAACAATACTCACCCCACCTTGGACCAGCGATTGGATTACAGAAGAAGCCCGTGTTAAATTAAAAGCATTTGGCTTAGCCCCCCCACCCTGTCATGGTGGCAACATTGAAATCACCTTTTTCGATGTTGTCCCCTGTCCCCGCTGTGATTCCAAAAACACATCGATACGTAATACCTTTGGCTCAACATTATGCCGCGCCATTTACTATTGCAATGAGTGCCAAGACGCATTCGAGCAATTCAAACCACTTTAAAACCAATTCTGACAAAAGAATATATTAGCAAAGCCCCAATAATTGGGGCTTTTTAATAGTAGCCAATAAACAAAAAAGACTCCTTTTAGGAGTCCGTTATAGCTGGAAGGCCCCTCAACTAGGCACCTACTTATATCTTCAAATTGCCATTTCAAACGCAATTCACATTGTCATTTCGAGCACAGTTCACATTGTCATTTCGAGCACAGTTCACATTGTCATTTCGAGCGTAGTTCACATTGTCATTTCGAGCGTAGTTCAATCCGTTTCCCTCCCGCCAAACCTTCCCCTCAAAACAAGGATTGAACGAAGTCGAGAAATCTGCCCTAACTTTACTCAAAACAATAAAAAAAAGGCCCCTTTGTTAGGTACCCCTTCTTCTCACCTTCCAAGTAATAAAAAAAGGCCCCTTGGCAATGACCTACTCTCCCAGGGGGTCGCCCCCCAAGTACCATCGGCGCTGACGAACTTAACTGCCGGGTTCGGGA
>DATHYN010000058.1:0-2308 GCA_035459145.1 Anaerolineae bacterium
GGCGCCTGTGGTCGTCGCCGGCGACGACGGCTTCGACGAGGTCGGTGATGCCGAGGTGGTCGAGTGATTCGAGGGTGGGCTGACGGTTATCGCTGGTGAGGACGGCGACGTGGATGTTGGCGTGACGTAAGGTTTGGAGGAGTTGTTTGACGGGGCCGCGTGGTTGGATTTCGTGGGATTGGATGGGGGCGAGGTAGTGGGGGAGGATGGTGTCGCGAAGGATGGATTCGGCGGTGTCGGCGGGGCGGCCGAGGTTGATGATGGCGTGGCGGACGGCGGTGTATAGTTCATCCATGGTACCCACGGCCAGCACACTCTCGGCCACCACTTGGCCATCAGTGGTGAGACCTAGGCCGTCGCGGAGGGCTTGGGCGGCGGCGGGGGTGCCGCCGAGGGCTTGGGTGGCGGCGGCGAGGGCGGCGGCCGAGCGTTGGCCCCAAAGTTGTTGGAAATCGACGAGGGTGCCATCTTTGTCGAAGACGACGAGTTGAGGGTGGTAGGTATGGCCGTTTATAAGTAGATGCGTCATATCAATCCTTGAAAATTAATGCCCGTTGTGGATAGGTTGGGGGGCGGTTAGACTATGTAGTAAAACTTCGCGCTCAAAAGCGTCAACCATCAGAGGCAAAGCATGTTTTTCTGCTTCCCAAATTTCAACAGCGGGGTATAAATCGGAGACGAGGGTGAGGTGGAGGGTGTTGTCGTCCCAATGGGCGATGACATCATCAATGGCGGCATTGCGGCCACGTTCCAGAAATTCGGCCAGGCGCAGGATAGCGGCTAAAAAGGTGAGGCGGCGGCTATCTTTCTTGGTGAGGAGGGCATCATAGGGGGCGATTTGGGGGGTGCCTTTGCGATGGTAGCGGGTGAGGAGGGCGATGAGGGCGATTTCGCTTTGGTCGAAGCCGGGTAGGCCGTTGTATTCGATGAGGGTTTGGGAATGTTTGTGGTGTCCTTTGTAGGCAACAATGGTGCCGAGGTCATGTAGAATGGCGGCGGCATCAAGGATGGCGAGGTCGTTTTCGTCACATTGGTGAAGGTTGACGAGTTGACGAAAGAGGCGGGTGGCTAAGAAGCGGACGTGGTTGGCATGATTTTTGTGGTATTGGTAGTTACGGGCTAGATTCAAGACGCTAAAGCGGCGGACATCACCGATGACGGGGTAGGGGAGGTGGCTCCAGAAAGTTTCGAGAAAGATGCCTTCACGCAGGCCATTGGTGGAGATTTTGATGTGGGGGATGTCGATGCGGGCCATGACGGCGAGGAGGACGAGGATGCCGGGGAGGATGATATCGGCACGGTCGCTATTGAGGCCGGCGATTTTTTGGCGGTCGGCTAATGGTTTTTCTTGTAGAGTTTGGAGGCACCAGAGGATATCATCACGGCTGAGTTCGACGCCATGGAGGGCCCAGAGGGAGGTTTTGTTGCGGGCGGCGACCATCTGGGCGAGGTTGCGGATGGTGCCGCCAAGGCCAGCGATTTGGTAGTTATCACGTGGTTTGACCCATTTTAAGGTATCGAGTTGGGCATCGATTTCGGTTTGGATGGTTTTGATTTCATCGTTGGTGATGGGGTCGTTGGTGATGAAGCGTTCGCTGAGGGCGAGGGCGCCAAGGGTGAGGGCGTCGCCGCGGTGGAAACGGCCGTTGCGGACCTCACTGATTTGGGCACTACCACCACCAATGTCGAGAATGTAGCCAGTCTCCATAGGAATTTCGTTGAGGACACCGAGCACACCGTAATACGCTTCTTGCTCACCAGTTAGAACTTGGAGAGTGATACCGGTCTCTTCTTTGACTTGCCGGACAAAGGCGGGGCCGTTGGGTGCTTCGCGAACGGCGCTGGTGGCGGTGGCTAAGATGGTATCGACGCCGTAGCCAGCGCAGAATCGTTTGAAGAGGCGCATGGTAGCGAGCGCGCGCTCGCGGGCCGCGGGGCTGAGCCCTTGTTCGGTCATGCCTTGGCGTAGGCGGACGACTTCACGAATTTGGTCTTCAAGACGATAGCGATAGCCGGGGATGGCGGCCATGACGATGAGGCGACAGGTGTTGGAGCCGAGGTCGATGATGGCCACATGTTGTAAGCTTGTTTCTGTCATGCTTATACTGTATCTCAAATTGTATTGTTCGCCAATAATCAATGGTGAGTTGTAGGGCAATTGCATACTCTTAGATTTCTCCACTAAATTAAATGGAGCCACTGCCTAAGGCAGTGAGGGGTGACAAGGTTCCACCGTTTAGATAGATCGGGGTCTCATAAGCCACCACCTTGGTGGTGAGTAAGAAAAAGGTTCCACCGTTTAGAGAAT
>DATHYN010000059.1:0-21331 GCA_035459145.1 Anaerolineae bacterium
GATATGAGATAGGGGTGTTTAGTTGGAAGTCTGGCGATTTAACAAATCGCGCCACCTATAGTGCGGGGAGTGAAATGTTAAAAAACGATAGTATCTTTAATATGGTGGGGAGAGGATTGAGAATGATAGGTGAGAGTAGGAGAAAGTTGACCGATTGGGGGAGGGAAGGGATAATGGTTAGAGATAATGATGGGTTATTGATGAGCGGGCTGTTTTGCGCTCGGAATGGTAGCAAAAAAGGAGTTATTCATGTCCGAAGAATTACGTTTTGATGAGCGGGTAGTGATTGTGACTGGTGCTGGGGGTGGTTTAGGGCGGGCTTATGCGGAGCTGTTAGCTAGCCGTGGCGCAAAAGTGGTCGTGAATGATGTGGGTGGCAGTGTAAATGGTGAAGGGGAGAGTGAACAGGTCGCGGATGAAGTGGTAGCGGCGATTCGTGAGGCAGGGGGTGAGGCGGTGGCGAATTATGATTCGGTTATCGAGGGGGAGAAGATTGTGGCGCAGGCGTTGGAGGCGTATGGGCGGGTGGATGTGGTGATTAATAATGCGGGGATTTTGCGGGACAAGAGTTTTCATAAGATGGAAGATGAGGCGTGGTTGGGGGTGATGGATGTGCATTTGCGCGGGGCGTATGCGGTGACGCGGGCGGCTTGGCCACATATGCGGGAGCAAGGTTATGGGCGGGTGGTTATGACCTCATCGGCTTCTGGTTTGTATGGCAATTTTGGGCAGGCGAATTATGGGGCGGCGAAGCTGGGTTTGTTGGGGTTGGCGCATACGTTGGCGGTGGAGGGGGCGAGTAAAGGGATTTTAGTGAATACGGTAGCGCCGGTAGCGGGGTCGCGGATGACGGAAGAGATGTTGTCACCGGAGTTGATGTGGGGGTTGAAGCCGGAATATGTGGCGCCGTTGGTGGCTTTGTTGGCTCATGAGCGTTTTGAGGAGACGGGGCAGTTATTTGAAGCGGGGGCAGGTTGGTTTGGGCGGGTGCGATGGCAGCGAAGTGGGGGTAAGGGGTTTAATTTGCGGGAGGGGTTGACGCCGGAGATGGTGGCCGAGGGGTGGGGTGAGATCACAGATTTTAGCGAGGCGACGTATCCGGATAAGAGTCAGGAGGCGTTGTTACCGATTATTCAAAATGCGGGGACGGCACCGCCACCGGGATTGGAATTTGTTGATTTGGAGCAAGCGGTAGGGTATGAGTTTGAGCCGAAGGTATATGCGTATACGGAGCGGGATGTGAGTTTGTATGCGTTGGCGATTGGGGCGGGGAATGCGGCGACGGATGAGGAGTTGGCGTTTGTGAATGATGGGGCGGCGGATTTCAAGGCGTTGCCGACGTTTGCGGTGACGTATCCGTTTGTGGTGATGGATCAGATTAATGAGGTGCCGGGGTTGACGTTTGAGCGGCCGTGGTTGTTGCATGGGGAGCAGTATTTGGAATTGAAACGGCCGTTGCCCACGCGAGCCAATATTCGGAACGAAGCGAAGATTGCCCAGATTTTTGATAAGGGGAGTGGGGCGTTGGTGTTGGTGGATGTGCATAGTTATGATGAAGAGAGTGGGGAGGAGGTTGCATTTAATCGGGCGTCGTTATTTATTCGTGGGATTGGTCATTTTGAAGGGGAGCGGGGGCCGGATACGAAGTTAGACAATTTGCCACCGGAGCGGGGGCCGGACGCGATTTTTGAGGAGCGGACGGCGGCGAATCAGGCGATGCTTTATCGGTTATCATCGGGGGATAAGAATCCGTTGCATATTGATCCGAAGACGGCGGCCGAGGGTGGGTTTGATCGGCCTATTTTGCATGGGTTGTGTACGTTTGGGTTTGCGGTGCGGGCAGTGTTGGCGACGTTTGGGGGACATCAGCCGGAGCGATTGGCGGGGGTGAAAGTACGGTTTAGTGAGCCTGTATTTCCAGGGGAGACGATTGTGACGGAGATGTGGTCGGAGGGAGAAGGGCGGATTGTATTCCAATGCCGTGTGGCGGAGCGGGATGTGGTGGTGTTGCAGAATGGGGTGGTGACATTGCATGGGGAGGCGGATGTGCCGGAGAAGGTGAGTCCGGCGGTGACGGTTATGACAGAGATTGAGGAGGTGGAGGAGATCGCTGTTTTTGACGAGGTGGAAGAGATCGGGGTTGTTGACGAGGTGGAAGAGATTGGGGTGGTGATGGTTGATGAGGAGAACGGCGCAGCGGTGGAGGAACTGATGGTTGAGGAGGAGAATACGTTTGAGGTGGAGGAGCTGGCCGTTGTTGATGAGGGGGTGGATATTGAAGAGGGTGCTAAGGGTGGTGGGGAAGATACATTTGGGGAATTGGATGATTTGTTCGCTGATAGTGGGGAAGCGATTATGGATGAGGAAGAGGTTGATGAGTCGGCTGATTCTGTGGTAGAAGAGGTGGGGGTACATGATGAGTTAGAGGATTTGTTTGCTGGTTCAGGGCAGAATCCATATGCGGATGAGGGGGAGGATGAGATGGGGGCTGCGGTTGAGGAAGTGGGGGTTGAGAAGGTAGAAATGGAGGCGGGAGAAACTGAGGGAGAAGAGAGTTCTGTAGAAGAAGTTTCTTTAGACGATATTTCTTTGGATGACATTTTTGGTGATCCGTTAGCGGCGGTGGCGGCGACGGTGGGAGCGGGGCCGTTGCGGCCGGGTCGGGTTGAGGTGGAGCCGGGGCCGGAGGTTGAGGAGGTGGAGGCTGAACCGGAGGGAGAGAGTTCAGCGGTGGATGATTTGTTTAGTGATTGGCCGGATGCGGATGAGCCGGATTTGGCCGAGGCGCAGGCGGCGGCGAGTGGTTTGGCGGCGTTGTTAGCGGAAGATGGGGATGATGATTTGTTTGCGGCGGTGGGGGAGTTGATGAAGAATGAGCCGAGTGATGGGGTTGTTAGGGAGGAAGACGGGGATGATTATTGGGATGATGATGAGTGGGAAGATGATGATGAGCCGGCGTTGCCGCAGACGGGTTTGTTGCGGGAGTTGGCGGAGATTGCGGCCGAGGATAAGCAAGCGGCGGCGAAAAAAGAAAGTTCAGGGAGTTTATTGGAGAAACCGCCGAGGTCGCAGACGATTTTTCGGGCGGTTGAACGGCGGATTATGAATGAGCCAGCGTTGGTTGATTATACGCGTGCGGTTTATCAGTTCTTTATTGAAGGGCCGGAAGGTGGTTCCTTTATTGTGGATTTAAAAAATGGGTTGGGTGAGGTATTTCCTGGTGCGAAGGTGGATGTTGATTGTACAGTAACGATGCCGTTTGATGTTTTGTTGGCGATTGCTGAAGGTCATTTGATGCCCACAACGGCTTTTCGTGATGAGAAGTTACAAGTAGCGGGGAATGCGATATTATTGGCACGATTGGAACGGTTATTTATACAGGCAGAGTAGTTGTTTGGATATTGAGGTAAGTCATGTATATTGAAGAGAGTAAAGGGGATAAGGGGCGGTTGATTTTAGTGAGTAAGTTGGAGCATGAGCTCAATGCGTTGAGGCGATTTTATACGTGGCAGGAGGAGTTGGCTAATGTGGTGACACATATTTTGGGTTTGGTGGGGAGTTTGATAGCGGTGGGGTGGTTGGTGTGGTTGGCTTGGGGTGGTGGTGATATGTGGCGAGTGGTTAGTTTCGCGATTTATGGGGGATCGTTGTCGTTTGTGTATTTAACATCATCGATTTATCATAGTTGGTGGCCGACGAAGACGCGGTTATTTTTGCGCAAGGTTGATCATATTGCGATCTACTTTTTGATTGCGGGAACGTATACGCCGTTTATGTTGGTCAGTATTAAAGGGGTGTGGGGGTGGAGTGTCTTGGCTTTTGTTTGGTTTTTTGCTTGTGTGGGGACGATTTTCAAGTTGTTGTATATTGACAAATTTCCACGTGTGGCGATTACGATGTATTTATTGATGGGATGGGCGGGGGTGGTTGTTTTTGAACAGTTTGTGCTGTTGGTGCCTATGGGGGCGATGCTGTGGTTATTGGCGGGGGGGATTATTTATACATTAGGGGTTGTGTTTTACGTTTGGCGACAACTACCGTATAATCACGCGATTTGGCATTTATTTGTGATAGGAGGCAGTGCGTGTCATTATATAGCTGTTTTGTTTTATTTGTTACCAATACCAGAGATATCATAGCAAAATGGGTTGAGGTTGGGGGGGGCAAACGGTGGTGGTGGGTCTGTTGTGCGTTTAGTTTATTGTTATGGGGATGTCAAACAGCGCCGGTAGTTGAAGAAGATGGGCGTGGGGATGTGTTGATTGCGGGACAGGCGGTAATTACGGCGGTGGAGCCTGTTGTTAATGTAGTAAGTGGTGAGTGGCAGGTAGAAGTTGGTATTGAGGGGGAGTTGCGTGATGATTGTACGGAAGTGGAACGTGTCATGACACGACGTACGGAGACTGTTTTTGAGCTTAATTTGGTATTGATGCGACCGGTTGATTGTGAAGCGGGGGGCATAGGGGTGGTGGAGGAGGCGTTATTATTAGATGTACAGAATTTAGAGGCGGGGATATATGAAGTGGCGGTGGGTGATATGGTAGCCTCATTTGAGTTGCCGGATTTATCGACGGCAACACCGGAGCCGTTAGGGCGTATTGGGGGGACGGTTTGGTATGATGTATGTCAGGTGGTGGTGGGTGCCGATGATGAGTGGGAAGTGGGGGATGGGTGCGTGCAGAATGTGGCGCGGGAAGTGGGGGCGAATCGTTTGCCGGGGGATGAGGATGATGAGCCGTTGCGTGATTGGTTGGTGGCGGTGTTAGCGGGGCCGTGTCAGGAAGGTGGGGAGGTGGTGGCAACGGTGATAACTGATGATGAGGGGGGGTATGAGATAATAGGTTTGCAAGATGGGGTATATTGTGTAGGGGTGGTTGATTCACCGGTGATGACGGGGACGTGGCAGGTGCCGGCGGTGGGGGTGAAGGCGGTTACCGTTTTAATTCAACCGGGGGCGCAGGCGACGCAGGTAGATTTTGGTTGGGGGACGGGCGAGCGGTGGCCGTTAGCGGGCTCATCGGGCGCGACGGTGGTGGTAACGGAGCCGACGGCGGTGGCGGGGCCGACGGTGACGCCTCGGCCACCATGCCGTGATGAGGCGACGTTTGTGGGGGATATGACGTTGCCAGATAATAGCCGGGTGGCGGTGGGGGCCGAGGTGACGAAGGTGTGGCGGTTAAGAAATGCGGGGACGTGTACATGGGGGCCGGGGTATACGGCGGTGTGGGTTGGTGGTGAGCAGTTAGGGGGGGAGGAGACGGGTTTAACGGAAACGGTTTTGCCGGGTGAGATGGTTGATGTGCGGGTGGGGTTAGTGATGCCAACGGAAGTGGGTAATTATCGTGGGGAGTGGAAATTACGTAATCCGGAGGGAGCTTTGTTTGGTATCGAGGGGGGGCAGGGGGCTTTTTGGTTGCAGGTGGTGGTGGTGGCGGCGGAGGCGGCCGAGGTGACGACGGGGGAGACGACAGGGTCGGTAGCTGGGCGAGTGTGGCATGATATTTGTTTTGTGGTGGGTGAGCCGGCGGTGCCGACAGATGGGTGTGTATTAATGGAGGTGGAAAGCGTTGATATTTATCGGGCTAATGGGGTGGTGGAGCGGAATGAGCCGGGGATTGGGGAGGTTTTAGTGACATTGGGGCATGGGGCTTGTCCGTCGCCATTGATTGCGGCGACGACGAAGACGGGGGGTGATGGTCGGTATCGGTTTGATGATGTGCGGCCGGGGGAGTATTGTGTGATGGTTGATACGACGTTGGCGACAAATGGCGAGCGTTTATTGCCTGGGGGATGGACATGGCCGGCGTTGGGGGTGGGGCTGACGACGGTGATGGTGGCTTCGGGGGAGGTCCGGGAAGGGGTTGATTTTGGATGGGATTTTGATTTGAGGTGAGGTGGAGGGGGATTGGCGGGGGGGGCTGTTTATAGAGGATTGGGTTAATTGAGTGCGGGTTGGTTTGAGTAGGTTGGGTGGATTTTGACGCGGATTTTGGGGATTGGACGGATTTTTTGTGTTGGTGAAGAGGGATAGGTGTTTATTTGGAAGAGTGGCTTGGGCAAATCTCGCCACCTTTAGGGTTGACTTTTACTGAAATGAAACGGATTTTTTGGTAAATCAGGGTAAGTGAGTTTGTTCTTGTTAGGGTTTGTTAGGGGTAGTTGACAAAAGATTTGTTTTGTGTAAAATGTGTATTAATTATTACGTATTTTGTGGAGTTTGGGATGGCGATTAAATATATTAGTAAAACGGAGTTGGCGCGAGAGACGAGTCGGGTTATTCGGGAGACGGAGGCTGGGTATGCGACGGTTGTGGCGCATCATGGACGGCCAGAGGCGGTTTTGGTGCCGGCGGCGGTTTATTTTTTGATGCGGGCGGCATTGCGTTATTATCAGCCGGGGATGGGGCCGAGTGGGGGGGAAGATGATGGGCAGAGGGTGTATGATGAGGCGTTGGGTGCTTATTTGAAGGGGGAGGAGGGGGTTAGGGAGATGGCCGAGAGGTTAGAGATGCCAGAATTGCAATTAAGGACGTATTTGGCAACTGTACCCATATTGGCACCGCCACAAGATAGAGGCGAGCAGTGGATGGCCTTTGAGGCTTTGTTGGAAGCGAATATGGTTGATACGGATATTGTTGATTTGGCTGAGAATCATGATCGTTATTTGTATGATCAGTTGCGTGGTGATGATGACAAAGGGTAAGGTTTTCGTCGATACAGTTGCTTGGTTGGCTTTGTTGAATCGGCAAGATCGGTGGCATGTGGCGGCGCAGGATGTTTTGCGAGATTTGCAAAGAGAGGAGCGACAGATGGTTACATCGGAGTTTGTGTTATTGGAGGTGGCAGATGCGTTAGCGGCTCCAGTATGGCGTCAGCAAACAGTGTCATTTTTGACAGGGTTGCGGCGCACGCCATTATTGGAGATTGTGGGGGGGACAGCGGAACTGTGGCAGAGGGGGTGGCGGTTGTATGGTGAACGGTTAGATAAAGGTTGGGGATTAACAGATTGCAGTAGTTTTGTGATTATGGAGCAAGAAGAGATTGGGATTGCTTTTACGGCGGATCGGCATTTTCAGCAGGCGGGATTTGAGGTTTTGTTGTTGTAGGAGGGTATGGTTATGCGTTGTCCACGGTGTTGGCAGAGTCATGAGGTGATGGTAGCGGTCTGTTCGTGTGGGTTTCAGTTTGATCAGGTGGGTGAAGATGAGTTGGACGGGTGGTTTGCTGAGGTGAGGGGGGTGTTAGAGAAAGCGTATGTGGCGGCGGAGACGCCGTGGCAAGGGTCGGGGAAGAGTGGGACGTTTGAGGAGTGGACTCGGTTGCGGGTGCCGAATATTGGGCCGGTGGATAGAGAGGGGCGTTATTTGGATATTGGGTGTGCGAATGGTTATTTGTTAGCTTGTTTGGTGGCTTGGGGGATGTTGAAGGGGGTGCGAATTGTGCCGTATGGATTGGATTATTCGGAACGGTTGGTGGGATTAGCGCGGGAGCGGTTGCCAGATTTTAGAGAGAATTTTTTTGTGGGGAATGGTTGGGATTGGGTGGGAGAAGAGCGATTTGATTATGTGCGGACAGAGTTAGATTATGTGCCTAAGAATTATCGGCGGGCGTATGTTGAGCGGTTGGCTGAGAAGTTGGTGGCGCCAGGGGGGAAGCTGTTGATTTCACAGTATCGGAGTCGGCGGGAGGATTTGGGGGTGGGGTGGGTGGAGGAGGAGTTGGTGGCGTGGGGGTGGCGGGTGATGGAGCGGTATGAGGGGTATAGTGAGGCGGGTTTGGCGTTATGTCGGGTAGTGGTGGTGGGTTAATCGAGGGGGAGGCGCAGGTGGATGACAGTACCGGGAAGGGTATCGGGATTGTACGCGGGGCTCTCGGCCCAAATGCGGCCATCGTGAGCTTCGGTGATGCGTTGGGCGAGGGGGAGGGCGAGTTGAGAGCTACCGTGGGGGAAGGTGGTGCGTTGGTTTGAGGTGAAGGGGGTAAAGAGTTGGTCGATGTGTTGAGGGTCGAGGCCGACGCCGGTGTCACGAATTTGGATTTCGATTTCGGGAGGGGTTTCGCGGTGGAGGTTATAGCCGGTGATGAGGATGAAGCCGTTGTTGGGGGTGTGTTTGATGGCGTTGAGGATGAGTTGTTGGCCGAGGGTGGTGAGGAGAGTGGGATCGGCTTCTATGGTGGGGAGGGTGTTGATGTTTTCTAGTTCGATGGTGATTTGGCGTTGGCCGAGGGTTGGTTCCAAATCGTGGATGATGGTATCGAAAATGGGTTGTAGTTGGCATGGTTGGAAGATTAATTGGCGATTATCAAAGTTGAGATATTGGGCGGTGGTGTCGAGAATGGTTTGGATGGTTTGGATTTGGGGAGAGGGGTCAAGGGCGGCGATGTCAAGGACAGGCTGAGTTAGTTCAGCGATTAGTTGTCGAGCGAAGTTGGCTTTGTCTTCTGTTTGTTGGGAGAGTGTGGTTTGGGCTTGATCGAGCTCATTGGTACGGGTAGCAATTACTTGTTCTAAATCTTCATTAAATTGGCTAATTTGTTCATTGGCTTGTTGCAGTTGTTGTTGTTGTTCATAAAGATTTAAAAAGACTTTTATTTTGCTGATGAGAATTTCAGGGACAAAGGGTTTGCTGAGAAAATCGACGGCACCAGCGTCATAGCCTTTGCGGTGATGATATTCATCGGAGTAAATGGCGCTGATGAAGATGATGGGAAGGTTAGCGGTGGCACGATTGCCGCGTAGAAGGGAGACAAGTTCATAGCCATCCATTTCGGGCATTTGGACATCGACGATGGCCATACAGAATTGATGGTCGAGGGTGTGGGCTAAGGCGTCCATGCCTGATTGGGCTTCGATAAGTTCAACGGGGAGATTAGCGAGGAGTTTGCGCAAGGCGAAAAGGTTTTCTGGTTTATCATCAACAGTCAAAATTTTAGGTAAATCAGGCATAAGTGTCTCACAAATTAGGTTATTTGATGTGGGTAAAGCCAAACGCGTAATAATGAGAATAGTTTATCGATATCGACTGGTTTAGGCAAGTAATCATTAGCGCCGGCATCGATGCATTTGGCGGCATCACCTTTCATGGCTTTGGCGGTGACAGCAAGGATAGGCAGTTTTTGGAAGCGAGGTTGTTGGCGAATGCGTTTCATGGTTTCGTAACCATCCATTTCGGGCATCATGATGTCCATGATGATGAGATCGAACTGTATTTCGTTCTCATCGAGGATATCGAGGGCTTGTTGGCCGCTACGGGCGAGGGTAACTTTCATTTCTTTGTCGCCGAGGAGTTTAGAGAGGGCGAAAGCGTTGCGCATATCATCGTCGACGACGAGGACTTTTTTGCCAAAGAGATGGGTATCGTCAATATGTTCGTTGGGGGGAGCGGGGAGTTCGAGGCCGACGGTGCGGTTGAGGGCGAGGCGGGTTTCGTTGAGCAAGCGTTCTGGCGATTTGCCCCCTTTGATGATGATGGTTTTGGTATAGTGGCGGAGGGTTTGGTTTTCTTCGGGGGTGAGGATGCGGCCGGTGTAGATGATCAGGTTGTTAGTGGAGAGAGAGGTAATGTCATTGAGTTTAGGGAGGAGATGGAAGCCGCTCATATCGGGGAGGTTGAGGTCCATGATGAGACAGTCGTAGGCTTGTTTAGGCAGGGCAGAGAGAGCGGCTCGGCCGGTACCGACGACAGTAATATCGAGACCTTCGTGACTGAGAAGGATTTTCAGGCTTTGGCGGAGGCCGATATCATCTTCGATGAGGAGGAGTTTTTTAAGTGGTAGTGAAGGAGAGGTGGTGGCGGGGGAGGGGACTTGGTGGAGGAGGGGCGGTGTGTTGGGGGTGGTTGATGGGTTGGTGGTGAGGTTATCGGTAGGGGTATCATCAGTGGGGGAGATGAGAGGGAGGTAGAGGGTGAAGGTACTGCCGTGGTTTGGTTGGCTGGCGAGGTGGATGCCACCGCCGAGGCGGGTGGCGAGTTCGCGGGAGATGGTGAGGCCGAGGCCGGTACCGCCATATTTGCGGCTGGTACTGCCATCCGCTTGTTGGAAGCCTTCGAAGACAAGGGCTTGTTGGTCGGGGGTCATGCCGATGCCGGTATCGGAGACGGCGAAAGCGATGGTGTTGGCGGGGATGAGGGGGAGGTTAGGGAGGGGGATGGTGGTGGGGCGGGAGATATTGAGGGTGACGGAGCCTTCTTCAGTGAATTTGAAGGCGTTGCCGAGCAAATTTTTAAGAATTTGGCTGACGCGTTGGCCATCAGTTTGAATTTGAGGGGGTAGGTTTGGTTCTTGGTTGATGGTGAAGGCGAGTTCTTTTTGGTCGGCGATATGGTTAAATTGGTTATGGAGGGTGGCGGTGATATCAGCGAGATTGGTGGCTTCGATATGGAATTGCATGCGGCCAGCTTCAATTTTAGATAAGTCGAGGATTTCGTTGATGAGATGGAGGAGGTCTTGACCACCATTATAGATGATTTCGGCCGATTTAATTTGATCGGCGGTGAGATTGCCACTTTCATTGCTGGCGAGCATACGGGCGAGGATGAGAAGGCTGTTGAGGGGGGTGCGGAGTTCATGAGACATATTGGCGAGGAATTCAGATTTATATTGATTGGCGCGGGTTAGTTCTTGGGCGCGTTCTTCGAGCTGTTTTTGGGTGGTGAGCAAGGTTTTGTTTTGGGCATCGAGCAGTTCTTGATTTTTGCGAAGGGCGAGGGAGCGTTCTTCGAGTTCGCGGTTGGTGGCTTCGAGTTCAGCTTGTTGTTGGCGGAGTTGGGTTTCGGAGCGGCGGAGGGTATCGGTTTGTTGGCTGAGGGTTTCATTAATGGCGCGGAGTTCTGTTTCTTGAGCTTGGAGGTCATGGGTTTTTTGGCGGCTTTCGGCGAGGAGTTCATCGACGCGGGCGCGGGTTTGGCTGGTATGGATATTGAGGGCGATGTTGGCGGCGGCGTTGTTGAGGAAAGTGAGTTGGTTGGTGGTGAAGGGTGAGAGGGTGGCGATTTCGATAACGGCCGTTACCTGATTTTTATAAATCAGAGGGAGGGCTAAAATCTCTTGAGGGGTTACTTTGGTGAGACCTGATTGCACGACCATATAGTCGGGGGAAACTTGGCGTAAGATAATGGGTTGTTTTTCAAAAGCGGCTTGCCCGACAATACCCTGCCCCCAGCTGAATTGCGTATAGTCATGTTGGCGATGGGTGTAGGCGTAGGTGGCGAAGAGATTGAGTGTTTGTTGGGGCGTGGCGAGATAAAGGACGCCAACAGGAGCATCAATATATTGACAGAGTTGAGCGATGATGATTTGGCTAAGGGCTTGTAAATCTTGTTCGCCACTCATGGTAGCGGCTAGTTCCGCTTGCCCATCACTTTGCCATACCTGCTCGGCCATCGCGGCTTGGGCTTGTTCAGCGGTGTGGCGTGCCTCTTCGAGGTTTTGGGTTCGTTGCGTAATTTCAGCGGCTAGGTTTTCTTGAATATGGGCAAGCTCTTGGTTTCGTTCCGTTAGTTCTTTTTTGTTAACGATGAGGCGGTCGAGCGTTTGGCGAAAGCCTCTTTGGTAAATGAATATGATCAGGAAAGTGGAAAAGAAGCGTAAGGTGGTAGCGGTGAAGCGGCTCATGTTATTGACGGAGTCACCAAACATTGGCGGGTTTATTTGATGGTAGTGAAGAAAGAAGAAGCCACCGAGAATGCTGGCTAAAAGGGTGGGGATCATTTCTTTGGTGCCGAGGAGTAAGCCAGACATAATGATAACGATAATGTAGGTATCGAAAACAGAACTGGCGATGCCATATAGATGGATTAAGACAGAAACGAGAAGCCAGGAAATGGCAACAAGGATGGTGCTGGTTATACGCACATAGCCGCGAAGAGAGAGTACTAATAGGCAGGAGAAAAGGAGTAAGGCTAGGCCATAAACAAGCGTAAAGCCAATGTCTTGGGTTATGATGCTGACAACAATACGTAAACAAACAACAGCGATACCGGCTATTAAAACCAAATGGAGCAAGTCGGCACGACGTGATTTTTCTTCATTATCAGGAAATGTAGGTGGTTTTAACCAATCAGGCAAGAAATCGAGGCCAAACATGGGTTATGTGCTCCGTAGTTCATTGAGTTCAGTTTGTAATTGATTGCGTTCGGCGCGCCAATTGGCTTCAGCGCGACGCCATTTTTCGGTTTGGAGGCGAAGTTCTTCATTGGTAAGGCGGAGTTCTTCTTCTTGGGTAAGTAGTTCTTCAGCTTGTTGTTGGGCATCATGGAGGAGTTGGTCGATGCGGGCGCGGGTGTGGGTGGTGTGGATGGTGATGGCGAGGGTGGTGTGAATAGATTGGAGGAAGCTACGTTGTTTGTTGGTGATAGGTTTGAGGAGGGCGAGTTCGAGGACGGCGACAGTATTGGCTTGGTAGATCAGTGGTTGCAGATAAAGTTGTTGGGGGTAGATGGTACCGATGGAGGTTTGAATAGTGAGGTGGTTGGGGGGGAATTGGTCTAGTATTTGGGGTTTTTGGTTGAGGGCGACTTGGCCGATGAGGCCGTGGCCGAGGGGGAAAGGAGGTGGGGTTTGCTCTAGGGAGTAAGCGTAGCTACCAGCGAGGTGGAAGTTGCCATTGTGGTGGTGAAAAAGGGCGGCGACGGGGATTTCGAGATATTGGCAGATATATTCGCAGATAATATTAGCGGCCGTACTGGTGTCGAGTTCACCTTGGAGGCGGTCATTGAGGCGGGCTTGGCCGGAGACGAGCCACATCTGTTCGATGACCGCTTGTTGGGCGAATTCGGCCTCTTCGCGTGCTTTTTCTGCTTCGTGGCGAGCGTGTTCGGCGATTTGGGTACGGGTTTCGATTTCCGTTTCCATGCTTTGGGTGAGGAGTTGGAGTTTGGCGTTGCTTTGTTGGCTGGCAAAGAGGGCGCGGTTGAGAGTGGTGATGAGGAGGTAGATGAGAAAGTTGGCGAGGAGAAAGATGATAGATAGTTCTTGGATGACAAGATAGGGGGAGTAAAAATCAAGAGTAATGGCACCAGTGACTTGACGCCAGGCGATACCCCAGCCGACCAAGATGGTGGCGATGGTGAAGGTTAGGGTGGCGCGCCAGCCGAGGAGGAGGCTGGCGATGAGGATATTAACAAAAAGGGCGATGTAGGCGCTATCGAAAAGGCCGTTATTGGTGGCGGCTTGAAAACTGAGGATGGACCAAGTGAGGAAGATGAGTAAATAGCTGGTGGTATTGACATACCCTTTTTTGAGAAGGGGGATGAGGGGGATGATAACGATGATAAGGGTGATTAGGAGACGGTTGATAGCTGAATCGAAGATATCGGGATAGGTGGCGACAAAGCGGCTGAAGCAGTAAAGGGAGAGGACGATGACGATGCCCCAAAGCATGGTGTTGAGGATAGCGGCGGTGTGGGTTTTCTTGGTATCATGGGGGAAGGTTGGTGGGGCGAGGTACGCTTTCAGTCGTTGCCAGTAAGGATTGGTTTGGAGACGGTTCATGGCTGTTGCTTCCGGTTAGCAGGGGTTTGGCGGAAGGCGAGGGCGATGGTATCGAGGCTGTATTTGAGGAAGGTGTAGTCGTAGTTGGAGAGGGGGGTTTGGTGGCCGAGGGTGATGACGCCGATGAGCTGTTGGTTGTAGAGGATGGGATTGGTGGTGAGGTGGGGGAGGTGGGTTTGGCCGAGGCCGGAGATGAGGGTTAGGTTATCGGGGGTTAGTTCGGTGAGAGCGATTGGTTTATGGGTTTGGCCGACTTGGCCGATAATGCCGGAGCCGAGTGGTATTGGCGGTGGTGAATCGAGGGGGTAGGCATAGCCAGCATAGAAGTGAAGGAGGTCATTTTCGAATATGTAGAGCGCGCCAATTTCGATGCCAATATATTGGCAGATGAAGGTGATGAGATTGATCGCTAATTGTTGTGGGTTTTGTTGATGGCGGAGGTGTTCGTTGAGGGTAGCTTGGCCTTCGGCAAGCCACACTTGATTGGACATCAGTTGGCGGGCATTTTCGGCCGTGCGGCGGGCTTCTTCGGCATTCCGAGTGCGTTCGGCAATTTCTTGGGCCATTGTTTGGCGAATTTGTTTGAGCTCATTGTTGTTGGCCAGAAGGGCTTTTTCTTGTTGTTGGCTGAGGAGTAAGGCTTGTTGGAAATGATTTTGGTTGAGCCAGATAAGAATAGCGGTGATAAAAAAGTTATGGGAGATGGTAGCGAAGCTGAGGAGACGGTTTGTATTTATATTATCGTTGGGGTTGATAATGCCTTGGTTTTGAAGCAAGTAGAGAATGGCACCGGTTAAGGTTATCAAGATGGCGGATAAAAAAGCGGTGCGGCCATTAAAAAGAAAGCCAGCGACGATGATTAATTCGATGTAGGTGAGGAAGATGGCACTACTACTACCCCCAGCAAATATGATGATGATGGTTAAAAGTAGCCAGATGGTGACGAGGAAAAGAAAACTAGCAAGTTTGATATATTTTTGATAGAGGAGATAGAAGATAGAGGCGGTAATGAGGGTTGTGGCGAGGGTGGCAACTAATGACATGGTATGGTTGATGCCAGGGATAAAGAGAAATATGGTGGAGCGAACGAGTTCCAATATTAAGCTACCCCATAAAATGATATGGAGAAGGTTGGCTTGATATTGTTGCTGTGGATCATTGATTTGAGGCGGATGGCGGAGAGTGTGCCAAATGTGCATAAGAGCGCCTAAGTGTATTCAACTAAATAAACTTGACATTTGATCTTTAAAAGATGCCGTTTAATGCGTTGAAGTTATTAAAAAAGATAGCGGGTATTATACTGGATTTTCAAATAGCTGTGAAGGTTATTAATCTTCTTGCTGGCGGACAAAGGCGGTGATTTGTTGGGTGATGGGGGCGGTGTTGTTGGGGCCGAGGATATCACCAACGTTGACGTGGTTATCGGGGTAGTTTTTATGGGGGAAGTCGGATGTGGTGACGGTGGCGGCGGTGAACCGTTGGAGGGTGTCTTCGATGGCGGTAGGGGAGACGACTTGGTCATCGGGGGAGTAGATGGCGAGGGTGGGGGTGGTGATCTGGTCGAGGTTGGTGTTGCGGATTAGATTGACGAGAGCGATCATGGGGAAGACGCCTTCGATGGGGTAGCGATTGGTCCAGTAAAGTTCATGTTCAGGGGTATAGCCTTCCCAGGCGCGTTCGGGGCCGCCGACGAGGCGGCCGATTTGTTGACCCCAAGGGAGGAGGAGGATTTCGGCTTGTGGGTTACGGGGGCCATAGTTAGGGGAGATGAGGATGAGAGCGTGGAGTTGGTCGTTTTCGGGTTGGTTGGCGAGCCAAGTGGTAAGGGTAGCGCCGGTGGAGGTGGCGATGATGACGACTTTTTGGCCGAGTTTGGTGGCGATTTGGTACGCTTCGTAGGTGTCATTGAGCCAAGCGTTGACGGAGGCGGTGGTCATGGCCGGGCCGGTGCGGCCGTGGCCGGTGAGGCGGGGGTAGAAGAGGTTGGCGCCGAGGGCTTGGGCGACGTTGTCGCTGAGGGGGGCGGCTTCTTGGCGAGTGGCACTAAAGCCATGCATGTAGAGGACAACGTATTCGGTGGGGGCGGGATTGGCGGGGTCGGCCCAGATGATGGTAGCTTCGGTGTTGGGGACGATGTCGGTGAAGGCGGCTTCGCGCGCGGCGACGTAGGCGGAGAGTTCGGCGGGGGTATTGGGGAGGGTGATGGGGTTGATGGTGGTGTCGACGGGAATGCGGGGGCCGAGGAGGAAGATGGCGAGAAGAATAAGGGTGATGATAGCGAGAGATAAGATTATTTTTTTAAAGCGGGACATGGGGCATATTCCTTTAGAAGGCTAGCGATTTTACAATCAGGTTACAGGTAAATAACCTAATTAATGATAGCGCATCAAAAGCTGATGTCAATGGGTTATTTTGACGAGGAACGGCCCGTGACCCAGCGGAGTGTGACTTTAATTAATTTTTGGGACAAAGATGTTGGCGGTGGCGGTGGGGGTGGGGTTTTGCGTAGGGTGATGCGTTCTAATTGTTGATCTGATTTTTTGTTGGATTGGGACATGAATTTACTCCTTTGAATAATAAAATGGGTTGGTTAATGAGTCAAACCTACTTATTTAGTCGCAAATTTAGCTGTTTTGGAGTTGGTAAAAAATTGATATTCACGTAGTTTTCACAACGGTGTATAATTAGGTTGTCAAAAATGAAATATCGCATATCATAACAAGAGGCAATATTGTTTATACAGGAGTGTTAGATGGCTAATTTATATCGCGCATTTATACATATGGATGTTTATGGTAAAGCACGTAGTAATGAAGAGTATTGCCATGAGTTGTTCTTGACAAAGGGCACTTATGATATTGTGTTGAAAGCGGCTGACAAGCGGGTTGATTTGGATTTATATATTACTGATAATGAAGGTACTATTTTATACAAGGATGAATCGGAAGATTCAGGGGCAGCGGCCTGGCTTGAAGTTTATAATGAAGAAGTTTTTCGTCTGTATGTACGCTCATTTGGGGAAACAGATTATACCATTGCCGTTACAGAGCGGATAGCAGAGCAATAGAAGTATGGCTACATTAACTGAAACCCTAGTTAGTTATGTGCCTAGGGTCATTGTTGAAGATATGTTGACATTGGGCGAGCCGCCCAATGACCCTAGTGCCCGCCAAGTGGCGGCGGCGGTGTTGGTGGCTGACATTTCAGGGTTTACGGCATTGACGGAAGAGTTTGTGGCGAGGGGGAGTGAGGGGGCGGAGATTTTATCCCGGCAGTTAAATGCGTATTTTGGGCAATTGATTGATGTTATTTTGACGTTAGGGGGGGATATTGTCAAGTTTGCGGGAGACAGTTTGGTGGCGGTGTGGCCGGGGGAGGAGAGTGATGAGGCGTTGTTACAGGCTAGTTTAAGAGCGGCTCAATGTGCGCTGTTATGTCAAGTACAGCTTCGTTTTTTTGATGCAGGCGAGGGGCAAACGTTATCATTACGGTTGGGGGTAGCAGTTGGGGAGGTGTTGTTAGCGCGGTTGGGTGGGGTTAAGGGGCGGTGGCATGCGGTATTAGGTGGCGAGCCGGTACAGTTAGCGACGCGGGCGTTGCGTTTAGCGGAGCCGGGTCAGGTGATTTGTCCGGCGAGTTGTTGGGAGATTATTGAGGATAAGGCGGTGGCGGAGGTGGTGGCCGAGGGGGAGGATGGTTTTTGGCGTTTGCGGCGGGTGACGGGTGGGGTGACGGTGGATACGGTGCAGGCGAAGCCGATACCATTACGGATGGCACCTGCTTTGCGGGCGTTTATTCCTACAGCGATTAAGGGGCGGATTCAGGCGGGGCAGAGTGATTGGTTGGCCGAGACGCGGATTGTGACGGTGTTGGTGATTAATTTGCCGGGGTTGGGGCATCAGATGCAGTTAGATGAGGCGCAGGGGTTAATGCGGGTGTTGCAGACGATTATTTATCGGCATGAGGGAAGTGTTAATCGGGTTTTGGTGGATGATAAGGGGGTGACGTTGTTAGCAGGGTGTGGGTTACCGTTGGTGGCGCATAAGGATGATGCGGCACGGGCGGTTAAGATTGGTTTTGAGATCAAGGCGGCTTTAGAGCGTTTAGATATGGAAGGGCGAGTGGGTATCGGAACGGGGCGTGCTTTTTGTGGGTCGGTAGGGAATGATAAGCGACGGACGTATATGTTGACAGGGGGGGCGGTTAATTTAGCGTCGCGGTTGATGAGCCAAGCGGGGGAGGATGGGATGCCGTCGGTTTTATGTGATCAGGCGACGTATCAGCAGACGAAGAGTCGGTTTGAGTTTGATATGTTTGAGCCGCGGGCGATTGGGGCGGGTGGTCGGATGGTATCGTTGTATACGCCGGTTAAGGAGCAGGCTGAGGTGGTGGTGGAGCGGCGGTTGCGGGTGGTGGGCCGAGAGCAGGAGCAAGAGGTATTGCAGGCGGGGTTGCGTTCGTTGCAAGAGGGTGAGACGGAGGTGATATTGATTACGGGGGAAGCGGGAATTGGGAAGACCTCTTTAGTGGAAGATATGGTGGCGGCGGCGTCTAATGTGGGGATTATGAGTTTGGTGGGCGCGGGTGATGCAGTGGAGCGGTCGCGGGCGTATCATGGATGGCAGTCGATTTTTGCCCATATTTTTGGGGTGGACTTAAATATTGAAGATCCAACGGTGTATCAAGACAGGATTTTGTTGCGGTTGCGGGAGATCAATCCGGATTTGATGGGATTGGCCCCGTTGTTGAATGTGGTTTTGCCGGTGTCGATGCCGGAGAGTGGGTTGGTGGCAGCGATGAAGGGGGAGATTCGGGCGCGGAATACGCAGAAGTTATTGTTGGGGATTATTCAGCGGACGGCCGCGGCGGCGCCATTGGTTTTGATTTTGGATGATACACATTGGTTGGACTCGGCCTCATGGCAGTTATGCCGTTTGGTGGTGACGCAGGTGCGGCCGTTGTTGTTGGTGGTGGTGAGTCGGCCGTGGACAGGGACGGGGTTGCCTAATGAGTATATTTTCTTGCAGAATCGGGAAGGGACACAGACGATTGAGTTGAACGATTTGGCGCCAGAAGCGATTCGACAGTTGGTTTGTCGGCAGTTAGGGGTGGCGACGGTGCCGGATGTGGTGCTCAACTTAATTCAGAAGCGGGCGAAAGGGCATCCATTCTTTAGTGAAGAGTTGGCCCATGAGTTGCGGGAAGCGGGCGTGTTGAAAATTAGAGATGGGAAGTGTGAAGTGGTGGGGTCATTGGAAAGTGCGTTGCCGGAGACGTTGGCGGGGGTAATTGGGTCGCGGATGAAACATTTGGGGAGTATGGAGCAGTTAATTTTGCAGATGGGGAGTGTAATTGGTCGATCTTTTCCGTATCAGCTATTGCATGATGTTTTTCCGGAGAGCGAGCGGGAGAATTTGCGGCAGCATCTGGACCATTTGGCGGAATTGGATATTACGCCGGTGGAGACACCAGAACCTGATTTGACTTATTTGTTTAAGCATATTATTACGCAAGAGGTTGCTTATAATAGTATGACGTTGGCGGTGCGGCAGAAATTGCATCGGGCGGTGGCGACATGGTATGAAGAGGTGCATGGGGCTGATTTGAGTCCGTATTATGGGCGGTTGGCGTATCATTGGGATGAGGCGGGAGAGAAGGCGAAGGGGATTGATTATTGGGAGAAGATGGGATTGATGACGATGCAGATGGGGGCGTATGAGGAGGCGATTCATTTTTTCCAACAGTTGTTGGATATGGATCCAGATACGGAGGGTGTAGATGGGTTGCGGCGGGCACGTTGGTCGTATGAGATGGGGACAGCGTTTGTGAATTTGGGTAATTTGGGGCGAGGGGAAGTGTATATTAATGAGGCGTTGGCGGTGTTGGGGTGGCCGATGCCGGAGACGCGGCGGCAGTTGATGTGGGGGATTATGAAGCAGGTTTGGGTGCAGTTTCGACATCGGATGCGGCCGAGGAAATATTTGGAGAGTCGGATTGATGAGACGGAGCTTTTGCTGTTGGGGGCGGAGGCGCATGAGCGGCGGGGGATTATTTCGTTTTATTCGAATAATAGTCTGATGACGTTGTATACGGCGTTGCGGACGTTGAACTTGGCGGAGTTGGCGGATATTTCGCCAGCGTTGGCGCGGGGGTATGGGAATATGGCGGCGGCGGCGGGAATTGCGGGTTTGCATCGGTTGGGGAAGACGTATGTGAACGAGGCGGAGGAGATTTTGGGGATGGTGGAAGATATGACGGCGGTGGCGTGGGTGGGGTTGAGCACGAGTATTTTTCGGGCGGGGATTGGGGATTGGAGCACGGCGGAGTTGCGTTTGCGGCGGTCGGCACGTATTAATGAAGAGATTGGTGATCGGCGGCGTTGGGATGAGGTGACGAGCAGTTTGATTCGGATTATGTATTTTCAGGGGCGTTTTGGGCAGGTGCGTTATTTGACGGATAAGTTGGAGAAATCGGCACGGGAGCGGGAGGATGGGGCGTGGTTGGCGGTGGCGGCGTTGGGCCGAGCGCGGGTGGCGTTGGTGGAGGGGGATTTGGACTTGGCGGTGGCGGCGACGGAGGATGCGGAGCGATTTATGAGTAGTCGGACGGGGAATACGGAGTTAGCGACGCAGTTAGAGTATTTGGCGATGCGGGCGTTGGCGCGGTGGCGACAGGGGGATGGGATGGCGGCGAATGTGTTAATTACGCAAGTACAGGCGATGTTACCGCCACGGCCGACGGCTTATTATTTATTAGCGGTGTATGCGATGGCGTGTGAGGTGAGTATTCGTTTGTGGGCGACGGATCAGTGTGATTGGGGGACGGTGAAGGCATTTTTGAAAGAGTTGAGGCGGTATACGCGGTTGTTTCCAATTGGGAAACCGCGGTTGGCGTTGTGTGAGGGGATGATTGCGGCGCATCAGGGGAAGGGGAGTGCGGCGGTGAAGCAGTGGCAGGCGGGGATGGAGGCGGCGGAGTCATTGCATATGTTGCACGATATGGGTTGGTTGCATGTGGAGATGGGGCGGCATTTGGGGGCGGAGACGGCGCAGGGGCGGGAGCAGTTGCAGAAGGGGGTGAAGGTGTTGGTGAGTGTGGGGGCGAGTTATGGGGTGAAGGAGGCGAAGCGGTTGTTGGCCGAGGGGTAGGGTGGGGATTTGCTATTGTGGTGGTGTGTAGGGGGAGGGATGTTTTGTATGGGGTGGGGTTATGAGTGGATTCCCGCGTGCGCGGGAATGACAGTTGTAGGGGGTTTGCTACTGTGATGGTATGTAGGGGGTAGGTTTGGTGGGTTTTGACGCGGATTTTGGGGATTTTGGGGATTTTTTTGTTGATGTAGTGGAGAGGTTTGTGTTGTTAGGGGGAATGAATTAAACCGATGTGAGTGTTGGTTGGGGTATTGTTTGGACAGATTTCTCGACTCCATTTTACCCTGTGGCGATTGGTAGGTTCTAAAGGGGAAGGGCGGGTAAAATTTCGCTCGAAATGACGTTGGGAGGGGAGGTGTGAATTGTTGAACTCAGGTTTACTAGTCTATTAGATGAAGGAGTAGGCGGATGGGTGGTGTAAGGTATCAACGGGCGGTGGTTTTGGGTGGAGGGTTGGCGGGGATGGTGGCGGCGAAGGTGTTGGCGGGGCATTTTGAAGAGGTGGTGGTGGTGGAGCGGGATGTGTATCCGGAGGGGGATGTGGCGCGGCCGGGGGTGCCGCAGTCGCCGCAACTGCATGGGTTGATGGTGGCGGGGTTGCGGGCTTTGGAGGGGATTTATCCGAATTTTGTGGCCGAGTTAGAGGGGGCGGGGGTGGTGATGTCTGACAGTGTGGCGGAGACGAGTTTG
>DATHYN010000060.1:0-19303 GCA_035459145.1 Anaerolineae bacterium
GCCGATGGTGAGGGGGGCATATAATGTTTTGTGGGGGGGCAAGTTTTGGAGGCGTTGGGTGAGAGCAGCTTGGAGGGGGGTGTCATCGGGGTCGACGGTGGCGAAGAGGGCTTCTTCGGTGGCGTAGAGGGGGCGACCATCGGGGGCGTGGCGGTAGATGCAGTCGTAGATGTCCCAGTGGAGGTAGTCGGCATCGAGGAGGCGACAGGCGTTGATATCTTCTTGGCGGCGCTGGGCGACGGCCGCGGCCGCCGATAGTCCCCATTGTTGATGTTGGTGTTGGGCGAAGGGGGAGAAGGGCCAGTGGGCGGGGGGGGCGCCGGCCATGATGGTGAGGATGAGGACGGATTGGTTGGCCGAGGTTTGTTGGAAGATAAGGTCACCACAGGAGAGGGCGACATCATCGAGATGGGGGGCTAGATAGATATGGTCGTAACTGTTCTTTAGCATAGGATTTGTCTAGAGATAATAGATATGTTTAGAAAAGTATGTGCAGTGGTGGGCGGGGGTTATTTGAGTAGGTTTGGTGGATTTTGACGCGGATTTTGGGGATTGGACGGATTTTTTTGTGTTGGTAACTTGAGGAGGTGTGTTTGGTTGGAAGATTGGTGATTTGGTTAAGGGGGTTTTTACTGAAATATCTATATGTATGTGGCACGCACCACTTAGGTAAATCGTATTACATGAGGTAAAAATCTAAGTTTTTGCTTTAAAGACTTTTTAAAATTTAGTAGTCACCATATAATAGCAGGATTATGGTAAAAAAACTAACACATGTAGACGAAGAAGGGCGCATCAACATGGTTGATGTGGGGCATAAAGCGGTAACGGCGCGAGAAGCGGTAGCTGGTGGCTATGTTTGGATGGCGCCAGAGACAGTGGCTTTGATTCGGGCGGGGCAGATGAAGAAGGGGGATGTTTTGGCGACGGCGGAGTTAGCGGGCATTATGGCGGCGAAGCGGACGAGTGAGTTGATACCGTTATGCCATCCATTGCCATTGACGAAAGTGAAAGTGCGTTGTCGGTTAGAGGCAAGCGGGGTGGCGATTGAGGCGTTAGCGCGGGTTTCGGGGCAGACGGGGGTGGAGATGGAGGCGTTGACGGCGGTATCGGTGGCGGCGTTAACGATTTATGATATGGCCAAAGCGGTTGATCGTGAGATGCGGATTGGGGAGATTTTTTTAAAAGAGAAGCGCGGGGGGAAAAGTGGTGATTGGGTTCATCCAGCGGTAAAGGAGGGGGAGAATGAGTAAAAGTGCGTTAACGATTCGGTTATTTGCGACGTTGAAGGATGCAGCCGGTGGGGAGACGGTGACGGTTGAGGTGGATTGGCCGACGACGGTAGCGGAGATACGGCGGTTGGTGGCGGCGGCGACGCCGGCGTTGGCGGCGGCGGTACCGAGTGCGTTGGTGGCGGTGAATCAAGAGTTTGCTTTTGGGGAGATGGTGGTGGAAGAGGGGGATGAAGTGGCGTTATTTCCACCGGTGAGTGGTGGGGCGCCGAGTTATCCGACCTATTTTGCGTTGGCGAGTGAGCCACCGGATATTGAAGCGATTCAGGCGCATTTAAGAGAGGCGGATGTGGGGGCGGTGGTGACATTTACAGGTTTTGTGCGAGGGGAGACGGCCCGAGAGGGGTATCCGGCGGAGACGATTTATTTAGAATATGAAGCTTATGGGGGGATGGCTGAGGGGAAGATGGCACAGATTGCGGCCGAGATTTGGGCGAAATGGCCCCAAGTGAAAGGGATTGCGATTGTGCAGAGAATTGGGCGTTTACAAGTGGGAGATATGACCACATTGGTGGCGTGCGCGGGTGGGCATCGAGACCAAGGGGTGTTTGATGCGGCTCGGTATGGGATTGATCGGTTGAAAGAGATTGTGCCTGTATGGAAAAAAGAGGTTGGCCCCGATGAGAGTCGTTGGGTTGTGGGCGATTATGAACCCACAGAGAGTGACCGGCAGGCAGAGTAACAAGATTAACTAAAAGTAGATAATAGAGACCACTCATCGGAACGGAAAATGGTTAAGAGTTAGATAATTGATGAGGGTCTAGGCAATAAATGGAGAAGTAGAAGATGGCAGAATGGCATAGAGTAGTAATTACTGGGTTAGGAGTGATAACGCCGTTAGGGCACAATGTAGCGGATACATGGCGAGCGATTTTAGCGGGAGAGTCGGGGTTAGGGCCGTACACATTGGTGCATGGACCGGATCATATTATGGGGGGGATTTGTGAAGTGAAAGAGTTTGAGCCGACGGATTATATTGATCGGCGGCGGGCACGGCGGCGGGATCGGTCGCAACTGTTAGCGACGGTGGCGGCGGAGGAAGCGATGAAACATGCGGGTTTGGAGATAACGGATGAGAATCGGGAGAAGATAGGGGTCTATTTGGGGACGGGGATTGGGGGGACGATGACGTTGGTGGAGCAAGATACGGTCCGGCGGGAGAAGGGGATACGGCGGATGAGTCCGTTTGCGGTGACGATGATTATGCCGAATGGGGCGAGTGGGATGTTGTCGATTGATTTTGGGATTCAGGGGCCGAGTCCAACGGTGACGACAGCGTGTGCGGCGGGGTGTGATGCGATTGGGGCGGCGTACAAAGCGATTCGGTATGGGGAGTTGGTGGCGGTATTGAGTGGTGGATTTGAGTCGACGTTGATTGATACGGCGATTGGTGGATTTGAGAAGATGGGGGCGACATCAGAGAAAAGTGAGAAGACGCCAAGCCCGTTTGATAAAAATCGGGACGGGTTAATTATTGGTGAGGGGGCGGGGATGGTTGTTTTGGAGAGTTTAGAGCATGCGCAGGCGCGGGGCGCGACGATTTTGGCGGAGGTGGTGGGGTATGGACAGACGTCGGATGCGCATCATATTACGGCGCCGGCCGAGGGGGGATTGGGGGCGGCGCGGGCGATGCGGATAGCGTTAGCTGATGCCGGTTTAGAGCCAGAAGATGTCGATTATATCAATGCGCATGGGACGGCGACACCAATGAATGATGAGCATGAGACGATGGCGATTAAGCAAGTTTTGGGTGATCATGCTTACAAGATTCCAATCAGTTCGACGAAATCGATGACGGGGCATATTTTAGGGGCAACGGGGGCGATTGAGACGGTGTTTAGCACGTTGGTATTGCAAGAACAGGTTGTGCCACCGACGATCAATTACGAGACGCCTGATCCGATTTGTGATTTGGATTACGTACCGAATGAAGCGCGGGCGGCGAAAGTGGATGTAGTGATGAACAATGCGTTTGGCTTTGGTGGTCATAACGCGGTATTAATATTTAAACGATATCAGGCATGAGTGATTTACGCGAATTAGAAGACGAACTAAAGATAGAGTTTCATGATTATGCATTGTTGGAACGGGCGCTGACGCATCGGTCATATATTAATGAGACGAGTGATAGCGGTGTTGAGGATAATGAGCGGTTAGAGTTCTTGGGGGATGCTGTGCTTGACTTTGTGGTTGGTGCCTATTTGTATAATCGGTTTCCGCAGAAGCAGGAAGGGGAGTTAACGGCGTTGCGGGCGGCGTTGGTGCGGACGCGGACGTTGGCTGGTTTTGCGCGGCAGATTAACTTAGGACAGTATTTGCGGTTAGGGTATGGGGAAGCGGAGAGTGGGGGGCGTGAACGGCGGGCGACGTTGTGCGCTGCGTTTGAGGCGGTGGTGGGGGCGATTTATTTGGATCAAGGGTTGCCGGCGGTGCAGACATTTATGGAACCATTATTGAGGCCGACGTTAGAGACAGTGTTGAGTGAGTCGTTGCATAAAGATGCGAAAAGTGAATTTCAGGTGTGGGCGCAGGCGACGCACAATGTGACACCACATTATGAAGTGGTGAATGAGGAAGGGCCAGATCATGCGAAGACATTTACGGTGCATGTGCTTATGGGGGATGAGGTGTGGGGAGAGGGGCAGGGGCGAAACAAGCGTGAAGCAGCACAGGCAGCGGCTGAGGAGGCGATGATGCGGCGGTCGGAGGGGGTATGAAGCGGTTATTGGTGACAGGCGGAAGCAGTTTTTTAGGGTATCGGTTGTTAGAGCAGTTACCACGGGAGCAGGCAGCGGCGATCTGTTATTGGCGGAATCGGCCGGAGACGGAGATACCGGCGTGGTCAGTTGATATGCGCGATCGGGCGGGGGTAGTGGGGCTGATTAAGCGGTGGCGGCCGGAGGTGATCATACATTTAGCGGGGTCGAATCGTGGGGAGAGTATGGAAGAGGTGATTGTGGCGGGGACGCGGCATGTGGTTGAAGGGTGTAGAGAGGTGGGGGCGCGGTTGATATTTATGTCGACAGATGTGATTTTTGATGGGCGGGAGGGGCCATATGATGAGAGTGGGGTAGGGCGGCCGTTGCATGGGTATGGGCGGGCGAAGGTGGCGGCCGAGGGGATAGTGGGGGGGTATGATGAGGGGGTGATTGTGCGGACATCGTTGATATATGATGTAGAACGGCGGGATCATGGGACGCAATGGATAGAGCGGGCGTTGCGGGCGGGAGAAGAGGTGACTTTATTTACAAATCAGTGGCGCAATCCGATTGAGGCGTCGAGCTTGGCGGCGGCCTGCTTAGAGTTAGCGGAGAGTAATTATCGGGGGGTTCTAAATGTGGCGGGAGAGCAAGAGATGACGCGGGCTGTTTATGCGCAGAAATTATTGGCTTGGTTTGAGGTGGCGGAGCGGGACAAAGTGGTATTGGGGGAGGCGGATGGGGGGCGGTGGCCGTTGGATACGCGATTAGATATTAGCCGAGCAAAAGAGGTGTTGGCGACACCGTTATTGGGGGTGGATGCGGTGTTGGCGGCGGCGCGAGGGTAATGTGAACGGTGTATGGCAGAGATATGGGGTGGTGGGATGGTGTTTGGCCTTGCCCGGATTTTTGTTTGGGGGGGTAGGCAGTTGGTGGCGAGAGGGGTTGGCGTTGTGGGGGTTAGGGTGGTTATTGGTGGTGATGGTGGGGGTGGTGAGGCGGGGGTGGCCGAGGACATGGTTAAATGGGCCCTTGGCTATTTATTTATTGTGGGTGGGACAAGGGTGGTGGTTAAGTCCGTATCCGGCTGATAGTTGGCCCAAGTTATTGGTGCATTTAGGGGGTGTGGTGGGATTAGGGGTGTGGGTTGAGGTGATTCGGGGGGGGGATGTGGCCGAGCGGCAGGCGTGGTTGGGGCGAATATTGGCGGTAGCGGGGAGTGGGGTGACGGTAGTGGCTTTATTGGCGATGCGATGGCCTGAAAGAGAAGTCATTCCATTAGGCAATTGGGGGGAGATAATACCCCATCTTACGGGGAGTTTTTATATTCATCATAACGAGGTGGCGGGGACATTATTGCCGTTATTGCCGATTAGTTATTTTGGGTGGCGATGGGCCCGGGGGCGTGGGGAGAGGTGGTTGATGGGCGGGGTGTTGCTGGTACATGGCATGGGTTTATTGGTAACGCAGTCGCGGAATGCGTGGTTGGGGGTGTTGGTAGTGGTAGGAGCGAGTTGGGTGTGGGGGAGGCGGCCGCGGCGGTGGGGGTTGGTGGTGGTGGGATTGGTGGTGGTAGGGTTGGTGGGGGTGGTGATGTGGCCGAGTGGGCGAGAATGGTTATCGGGACAGATGATTGTGTGGGATAATTTGACGAAGCATGGTAGTTCGCCCACAGGTAGTTGGGATACGCGTTTGGAGATATGGGAAGCGGGGTGGCAATTGTGGCCGATTTATAGTTGGGTGGGGTCGGGTTTATACACATTTGAGTCGGTGAGTTGGCGTTATTATCCGTACGTATTGATTGGTCCTGAATTTGAGATGGGGCATGCGCATAATTTATGGTTACAGACGGTGGTGACGTTGGGGGTACCGGGGTTGGTGAGTTTGGTTTGGTTGTGGGGGGTGGTGGTGGGGCGGGTGTGGGCCGAGGGGGATGAGAGTTGGGTACGAGCGTGGGGATTAGGGGTGATTGGTTATTTAAGTTTTAATTGGTTGGATATGTTAAGTTTAGGCCAGAAGCCAGCTATTTTGATTTGGCTCATATTGGCGGGGTTAGTGAGTGGGGAAGATGGTGATGGTGAGAAGACGTGGGCAAACAGGCAGATCTTTATCGGGGTAATGGTGGTGTTGTTGTGGGTAGGGTTGGGGGTAAGCCAATGGGGGGAGCGGAATTGGCGACAGCATTTATTGGATCAATGGTTATGGGCGGGAGGTGAGATACCGGGATGGGTAGTAGCGGGAGAAGAGTTAGAGCCGCGGTATCAGGGGTGGGTGGGATATGGGTTAGATGATGAGGAGATGATGGTAACAGTGTGGGCTAGAGATGATGAGGGCGGTTGGTTGGTGCAGAATCAGGGGCAAATGGCGGAGAGGGTTGACGGATTGGCGGCGGGTATTGTATGGTATAGTAGAGGGATTGAGGTTGAGCCGACATTGGCTAGTTTATATTTTTGGCGGGGATTGGCCTATGAGAAATTAGCGATGTATGAAGAGGCGTGGGCAGATTACGAGCGGGCGGCACGATTAACTCAAGAACAGAACTGGGCGATTGCATGGCAAGCGCGGACGCGATATAGTTGGGGGCGGATGTTATTGCATCATGGTGAAGAGGAGAGGGGGGTGATGGTGTTAGAGGAAGTGGTGGCCATGGAGCCATTGGCTTTTTATTATCAGGGGTTGGGAGATGCGTGGTTGGCCGTGGGTGATGAAGATGCTGCGGAACGAGCATATCAAAAAGCAGACCAATTGCGGTAATTTGCACAAACAGAAAAAATGGTTATTGACTTTCGCCTAGTAAATATGCTAGACTGCATCAGCGTTGTAAAGTAATTTACAGTTAGCAAAGTTGATGATGATGTAAAGATGATCTGTCAAATTGGCGGGGGCTGAAGTAAAAATTTTATTTTTTTATAGAAAGGATTAAGATAAAGATATCTTAATCTATTATCCTGTCAAAACTGGGAGAGGTATAAGTATAATATGGGTGATATAGCGAATTCATTTGACGAAATGGAACTGATCAATATGTTGTTGACAGATGTTGCGAGTCAAGGTTATGTCACGTACGATCAGATATTAGAAACCATTCCTGAAGTTGAAAACAATTTATCATTACTTGATACTGTTTTAGAAGAGGTACAAGCGGCCAATATTCCGGTCTATGAGAATTCATCAGATGTGGATATGGCGGAAGTGAAAGCAGGTATGTTAGCACGGAAGAAAGCTGGTATCGAAGTAGGTGATGATGAAGATGATGACGAAGATTTAGAACTTGATGATGATTTTGAGATAGACGATAGTGACTTAGAAGAAGGGGAACATACAGCGCCCTTATTTGATTTAAGTAGTGTGCCTATTGATGATTCAGTTGGTTTATATTTTCGTGAGATGGGGCAGCAGGGGTTGTTATCAGCGGATGAGGAAGTGCAGTTAGCGAAAGAGATTGAAGCTGGTCGTGAGGCGGTAGCCACACGAGAAGAGGCGAATGGTAATTTATCCTTAAATGATATGGATGAATTAGATCTGATTTGTGAGCGTGGAAATGCGGCCCGAGCGCATTTAATTCGAGCAAACACACGTTTAGTGGTTAGTATTGCGAAGAAATATCGGGGGCGGGGATTGAACTTTTTGGATTTGATTCAAGAAGGGAATGTGGGTTTAATGAAAGCGGTGGAGAAGTATGATTATCGGCGTGGTAACCGGTTTAGTACCTATGCGACGTGGTGGATCCGTCAGGCGGTGACACGGGCATTGGCTAATCATGGGCGTACGATTCGTATTCCGGCGCATTTAGGGGGACGGATTAGCAAGTTGTATCAAGTGGCGCAAGAGCTTGAGCAAGAGTTTGGGCGGCAACCGACAGCGGAAGAGATTGCTAAGAATATGGATTTGCCGGCCGAGCGGGTACGATGGATGTTACGGACAAGTCGTCAGCCAGTGCATTTAGAACGGCCGGTTGGTGATGAGTCAGATGCAGAATTAGGTGATTTCATCGAAGATATTGAGGCCCCACCACCAATGGAAATGGTGGCGCAAAATATGTTAACGGAAGAGATCAGCCAGATATTGGATCAGTTAACGCCACGTGAGGCGCGTATTTTGCGATTACGTTATGGTTTGCAAGATGGTGAATCGCGGACATTGAAAGAAGTTGGTGAAATGTTTGGTTTATCACGTGAGCGGATTCGCCAGTTGGAGAAAGAGGCGTTACGGAAGTTACGTCATCCCAATTTTGCGGGACATTTACGTCAATACTTGAATTAAATTTGGTTATCGCGAGCGATTTTTTTGCTCCTAGGTATTAAATATGAAGACGCTTAGCAGATTTATCGGCTAAGCGTCTTTTTTTCTGAGGCAGGATAGGCTATAATGGAAGGAGAATGAGTGTATTAACGGCAATTAACTTAAGTCAATCATTTGGTGCGTTCGATGTATTTCGGCGCATATCAGTCACAATTCCACCGGATGGTCGTATTGGATTAGTGGGACCAAACGGGGTGGGTAAGACGACGCTGTTAAGAATTTTAGCGGGAGTGGAGTTGCCGCAGACGGGGGAGGTGCAGTTAGCGAAGGGGCGGCGGATAGGTTATTTGCGTCAGGAAGCGGCGCAGGCATTTGCGCAGCAGGATCATACAGTCTATGAAGAGATGTTGACTGTTTTTGGGGATATACGGGAGAAAGAGGCGCAGTTGCGGGGGTGGGAGGTGGAGATGGCCGAGCGGGGGGATGATGAGGCGTTTTTTGAGCGGTATAGTCAGGCACAAGAGGCGTTTGAGTTGGCTGGGGGGTATCGGTACGAAGTAGATATTAAGCAGATTTTAACGGGGTTGGGGTTTGATGACGAGAGTTGGCAGATGCCGTTGGCCCATTTGAGTGGGGGGCAGAAAACAAGGGCATTATTGGGGCGGTTATTATTGGAGAAACCGGATCTATTGATTTTGGATGAGCCGACGAATCATTTAGATGTGGAAGCGATTGAGTGGTTGGAGCGGACGTTAATGTATTGGGATGGGGCGTTGTTGGTGGTGAGCCATGATCGTTATTTTTTGGATAAAGTGGTGAATACGATTTGGGAGATGAGCCGTGAGCAGGTGGAGAGTTATCGGGGTAATTATACGGCGTATGTGGAGCAGAGAGAGGCGCGTTGGGAGCGGCGGGGGCAGGAGTTTGACGAATTTAAGGAACGAATGGATAAAGAGCTGGATTACATTCGGAAAAATATGGGGCGGCAGAGAACGCAGATGGCGAAGGGGAAGTTGAGCCGGATTAGCCGGGAGTTGTATGCGTATGAGATGTGGGGGTTAGCGGGCTTGCAGATGAAGAGCATTGATATTGGCGGGGTGCGGGCATATAGTGTTGATGAGGCGGCGGAGCGGATAGGGAGTTTACGGCGTCCTAAGCCATCGAACCCTAAGATCAAGTTAGATTTGCAAGCGGATGAGCGGAGCGGGCATATTGTGATGCGGGCGAATGATTTAGAGATTGGGTATCCAGATGCGCCGTTGTTTAAATGTGATGATATTGAGTTGACACGGCAGACGTGTGCGGCGTTAATCGGGCCGAATGGGAGTGGGAAGACGACGTTTTTGCGGACGTTGAGAGGGAAGATGCCACCGTTGGCGGGAGAGATTCATTTAGGGGCGAGTTTAGATGTTGGTTATTTTGCGCAGGCGCATGATACGTTGAATTTAGAGAATCGGGTGATTGATGAATTACAGCGGCATACGGCGATGTATGATAGTCAGGCGCGCAATTATTTAGCGCAATATTTGTTTCGGGGGGATGATGTTTATAAATTAGTGAAGAGTTTGAGTGGTGGGGAGCGAGGGCGATTGGCCCTATCCATCTTAGCTTTGAGTGGCGCTAATTTCTTATTGTTAGATGAGCCGACGAATCATTTAGATATACCGGCGCAAGAGATGTTGCAGCAAGTGTTGGAGCAGTTTCAGGGGACGATTTTAATGGTATCGCATGATCGGTATTTAATTAATCGGTTGGCGAATCAGATATGGACCTTGGAAGATGGTTATTTACATGTGTTTGAGGGGAGTTATCAGCGATATTTAGAGGCGCGTGAAGCGGCAGCGGCCGAGGCGCGTGAGGCGGCCGCGGTGGAACGGCAGGAGGCGCGGGTGGTGGAAGCGTCAACGAATGGGACGTCGAAGCGGTTGAGCAAGAATGCGAGACGGCAGTTAGAGGCGGCGATTGCTGATATTGAGACCAAAATTGGCGTAATTGAAGAAAAGATGGAACAATTGAGTCGCGAGTTAGAAATCGCGGCACAGGAACAAGACTTCAGTCGGATACAAGATGCGACGGAAGCATATCAGTTAGCAGAGATAGAGTTAGAATCATTATTAGAGGAGTGGGGTGAATTAGCCCATGAGTGATCAAAGTAGATGGCCCGATAAAGTAATAGTTGGTTTAACTGGTAACATTGCCACTGGTAAGTCGGCGGTGTTACGAATGGCAAGCAAAAAAGGTGCAATGATCTTAGATGCGGACAAAATCGTACATGAGATTTTGGAGAGCAATGATGAGGTCAAAGAGGCGGTATTGGCGACATTTGGGTCGCGATTACGGCAAGATGATGGCACCATTAATCGTCAATTATTAGGTGATATTGTGTTTGCGGATCCGGAATCTTTGCAAAGTTTGGAGGAGATTATTCATCCAGCGGTGCAGAGTGAGGTTGTTAGGCAAATTGATGATAGTTATGAGACTATCGTGATGATTGAAGCGATCAAATTATTAGAAGGGGAGTTAATCAATCATTGCAATACAGTTTGGGTGACACGTTGTCGGAAGGAGCGGCAGATTGATCGCTTGGTAATTTGTCGGGGGATGGATACGAAGAGTGCATTACAGAGGGTGGAGGCACAGCCATCGCAAGATGCGAAAGTATCGCGGGCGGATGTGGTGATTGACACGAATTCGACATTAGCGGATACGGAAGGTCAGTTTGAGATGGCGTGGATGCGGTTACCGAAGCCAGCGGTGGCGCCGATTCGGCGTAAGCCGAAGCCACCAGCACCGAAGCCAGTGGCGCAAGCGGCGCCGGCGGCTGAGTCGAAGGCGGCTGAGCCGAAGAAAGGCAAAGCGGCGGAGCCGGAGGTGGTGCGGACGACGGAGAAAGTAGCGGCTGATGCGACACCGACGCCGGTGCCGGAGGCGGCGGAGACGCCGCCGGAATTGCCGGACAATGTATCGGCACGGCGGGCGCGGCCGGGGGATATTCCTTCGATTTTGTTGTTGATTCATAAGGCGACGGATGGCCGAGTGAAGATGAAACGGGCACAATTGTTGATGGCTTTAAGTGAACGAAGCTATTTGATTGGCCAGGAAGGAACGACGGTCAGTGCAGTTATTGGTTGGGCCACGGAAGGTGGAATTGCCCGGGTAGAAGAGGTCTTCTTGCATCCTCTGGATGCGGCGCGGACAACGGGTGGCGCGGTGATGAAAGAGGTAGAACGCTCGGCCAAAGAGCTGTTCTGCGAAGCAATCTTAGCTTTTCCCGCGCTAGACGCCCCTACAGAAGTGTATCAGATGTTTGCCGATTACGGTTACGCCAAGACAGATGATATCAATGATTTGCCACGGGTGTGGAAAACGGCGATTAAAGAGTCCCAGCCGGAAGGTACGCAGTTACTGTTGAAAGGGCTACGTTACGACCGGATTGCCTAAACGTAGCGTCTGGTTAGCTATTGGTCACTTTCATAGTTAATAGATAAGTAGAGTGTAACCGAATAAGCTAGAGTGGGAAGTTCCGTATGCTGTCAGATTATAAGTGGATTCCTGTCTGCGCAGGAATGACAATTGTACAGGGATTGGTTATCGATTATGAACCATCCCGAAGTTATTAATCTAAATAGTGTGAAATCTTTTAGTTAAACAACTAAAACAAGTAGTGACCCCTTAGCTTAGTATAAGAGCGAGGGGTTACTTTTTATACAAGATAGAAGGTGAAAATTATTATGGAACAGATAAAAAGTTGGGTTGAGCAACATCCGTTATTGACATCTTGGTTTGTTTTAGGGGCGGGATTGATGGGGATATTGGCCGTGCAGGCGCGTGATGTGGGGTTGAATGGTAGTCAATGGTTTTGGTTGATGTTTATTACCTTTTTGGTGGCGGGTTTATGTGTGTGGATTATTAGTTGGGGGGACGATGAGGATGAGGATGCGTAATATATGAATGATGAACAAGGTAAGCGGGAGAATGAGTGGGATGATTTGAATGAGATTGATTTAACGATGCTGGGGAAGCAGGAGGCGGTGGAGCCAGCTGTTGTGGGTGCGCTTGTGGCTGATATTGGGGATTTGTTTGCCCGTAGTTATACGGAATTAAATGCGCCGGAAGATGGGTATATCTTTTTTCGGGGGCGGTTTTTATGTGATTTGACGCTCTGTTTTGATACCTTGCGGGAGCGATTTGAGAAGCATGGGTTTACACCGATGATTCGAGAGGAGAATGGGCAACCGATTTTAATTGCGGTGCCGGTTGTGTTTGATCCGCCGCCATCGAAGGTATGGATTAATGCGGTGCTCTTTATCGCGACTATTTTGAGTACGATGTTGTTAGGGGCTAGTGGTGAGCCAGGGTTTACGGGGACAGAGATTTGGCTAGGTTGGCCGTTTAGTTTGAGCATTTTGATGATTTTGGGGGCACATGAGATGGGGCATTATATTGCGGCTCGTTATCATAAAGTGGCGGTGACATTGCCATACTTTTTACCATTGCCACCACCATTATCTGTATTTGGGACATTGGGGGCGGTGATTCGGTTGAAGGAGCCGATCAAGAATAAGCGAGCGTTGTTGGATATTGGGGTGGCGGGGCCGTTAGCGGGGATGGTGATAGCGATTCCGGTCTTGATTTATGGGTTGATGACGTCTGAAGTGGGGCCATTGCCGGAAACGTATTGGGCCGAGGGGAATTCGATCCTTTATTTTGGATTAAAGTTTATGATTTTTGGGGAGCAGTTGCCTAGTCCGGCCGGTTATGATGTTAGTTTGAATCAAGTTGCATGGGCGGGGTGGGTTGGTTTTTTTGTGACTGGGCTTAATTTAATTCCAGTCGGACAGTTGGATGGTGGTCATACAGCTTACGTGCTGTTTGGAGATAAGGCGAAACAGTTGTTTATACCGGTCATTATGGGGTTGGTGATGTTGACCTTTATACCACCACGGGGGACGTGGTTGATTTGGATTTTGTTATTGTGGTTTTTCGGGCAACAACATGCGGAGCCGTTGGATGCGGTGACCCCGTTGGATAAACGACGGCGAGCGATAGCGATTTTTACATTTTTGCTCTTCTTTTTTGTGTTTGTGCCGATACCCTTACGGTTTGTAGGGGGGTAATGGGAATCGATTTAAAAAAAGGGGTTGGCAAAACAGATATTTTTTGATAGAATATTTGTCGGTTTGCTGGCGCCATAACTCAGCGGTAGAGTAGGGGACTCATAAGCCCTTAGTCGGTGGTTCGATTCCACCTGGCGCCACAGAAATGATGAAGACCGTCCTAAGGGGCGGTCTTTTTTTTTGATATTGTGGATGAGGTAAGGATTTATGGGCAGAGAACAGCAATTACCGGAGATGGGACGTTGGTTGGTGGTGGTCGTGATGATGGTGGCGGTGGGGATGGTAGCGTGGGTATTGGGTTGGCCGGGGGTGATAACGGCCGTTGACATCAACCAACATCGGCTTAACAAACCATTACCAGGGATTAATCGGGCTGAAGGGTATAGTCAGACGTTTCGGCCGCGGCGGGATGGGATGTATCAGATTGATTTGTTGGCGGTGCGGTATGAGGATGTGGCGCAAGCGGAGCTAGGGTCGTTGTTTATTCAGTTGACGAATGAGGCTGGGGAGGTGGTGGCGGAGTGGGATGTGGCTACGGGGGGGATAGGGCATAATGAGCCGTATACGTTGCAATTTGAGCCGCAGGTGGATTCTGGAGGGCAACAGTATCGGTTGCAGATGGTGGGGAATGGGTATAATCCGATTACGTTTTGGGGGTATACGGTGGATGTGCATGCGGGCGGGGCGTTTGAGCCGGCCGAGGGGGAATTGACAGATTTGGCAGAGATGCGGTTTAGTACGACATATCAGTTGTTACCACGGACGGCGGTGGCGGAGATTGTGGGGCCGGTGGGGCGTTATGGGTTTGGTTGGTTGTTATTGGGGTTGTTTTTATTGGGGCCGGGGGTGGCGTGGTTGGTATGGTTTGTGCCGGGGAGTTGGCGGTGGCCGTGGTTGGTGTGGGTGGGGATGGGGGTGGCGTTAGGGATGGGGACGTGGCCGATTGTGTGGGGCTGGGTGACGCTGGTGAACGGCCGTTTCGGTCCCACCAGCTTATGGGGATTAACGATTATATGGTGGCTCGTGGGCGGGGCAGGATTTTATTGGCATAAGCGTAAGAAAGGTGATGATGAAGGTGGTGTGAGGCGGCAGAAATTGGGTGGGGTGGGTGGTTTGTTGTTGCTAATTCTGGTTATCGGGCTGATGGGACGGTTAGTGGCGGTGCGGGATTTGGTGGCTCCGCCGTGGGTGGATTCGAGCCGGCACGCGTTTATGACGCAGATAACGATGGATACGGGGCAGATGATCACAGATTATGAGCCATATTGGGAAGCGGAGCGGTTACCGTATCATTATGGGTTTCACACGATTGCGGCGAGCTGGTTTTTGATGCAGGGGGATGAATTAGAGCCGGAAGCGTTGTTGTATTTGGGGCAGTTGTTGAATGGGTTGGTGGGGTTGATGGTCTTTAGTGGGGCGTGGTTGTTGACGCGACAGAAGTGGGTGGGGTTGCTGGCGGCTTTTTGGGTAAGTATTCCTTACTTTTTTCCAGCTTATTACGCGACGTGGGGGCGATTTACACAGTTATCGGGGATGATGATATTGCCGTTGTTGATGGGGGTGACGTGGCAAGTGGGGTTGGGGGCGCGCCAGCGGCGGCAGGGTGGGGTATTGTTGATGGGGGTGTTGGCGACGGGGCTGTTTTTGATTCATATGCGGGTGTTTATCTTTTATTTGCCGTGGGCGGGGTTGGTGGCGTTGCTAGCGGGTTGGCGGCGTTGGAAGCCGTTGTTGTTGGCGGGCGGATTGACTGTTTTGTTGAGTGGGCCGCGGTTGTGGATTTTGTGGCGGTGGACGACGCCGAGTCGGTGGACGCGGCCGACGATTAGTAATTATCATGAGTTTCCGACGGGGTATTTGAGTGTGGGTTGGGAGCAATGGTTTTGGGGATTGGTGGCTGTGGTGGTGGTGTATGTGGTTTATTTGGCGGTGAGGCGGCCGAGGCGGGCGACGTTGCCGTTGGCGGTGCTGTTGTGGGTAGTGGCGACATTGGTGGCGGTATCGGGGCGGCGGGTTGGGTTGCCGGAAACGAATTTGTTGAATTTGAGTAGTTTGTACATTAGTTTGTTTTGGCCAGCGGCGTTGCTGTTAGGGATAGGGGGGTACGCATGGGGGCGTTGGTTGGGGAGGCAGAGATGGTTGTGGCAGGTGGTAGGGTATGGTTTGGTTGGTGGCGGGGTGGCTATTGTGGGGTGGTATGGATGGCAGCAGCAGGGGATGATTATCAACCCGCAGACGGTGTTGGCGGAGCCGGCGGATGTGGCGGGGTGGGCGTGGGTGGATGAGAATTTGCCGGCCGAGGCGAAGGTGGGGGTGAATGGGTGGCAATGGTTGGGGAATACGTGGGCGGTGAATGATGGTGGGGCGTGGGTATTGCCGTTGACGGGGCGGATGGTGAGTACGCCGCCGGTGGATTATATTTATAATCGGGGGTTGGCCGAGGAGGTGCGGGCGTTTAATGGGGAAGCGGTGGCGGTGGCGGATTGGACAGAGCCGACGAGTATTCGGCTGTTTCATGAGTATGGGATTACGCATCTGTTTGTGGGGAGTCGTGGTGGGCTGTGGGATCCGGCGGATTTGATTGAGAATCCGAATGTGTGGTTGTTGTGGGGGGAAGATGGGGCGTTTGTGTTTGCGGTGCGGTATGAGTAGGGTGGGGGGGGATAGAATTAATGAAGTAATCTTGAATTTGCTGTTGTGATTATGTGTAGGGGGAAGGTTTGGTGGTTTTGACGCGGATTTTGGGGATTTTGGGGATTTTTTTTGTTGTGTGGTGGAGGAGAGGTGTTGGTGGAGGTGAGGTTTGGCGATATTGATGCGGATTTTGGGGATTTTGGGGATTTTTTTGTTGATTTGGGGGTAAGGTTCGGGTTGTTAGGGTTATGTTTGATTAGAATTGGAAGTTCCTCATGCTGTCAGATTGTAAGTGGATGCCTGCCTACGCAGATGCTGTCCGTTTTTGTTGAGCAGGTAGGATTTGCGGAGAACGAAGCCGAAATAAAGGTGATTTTAGGAGTGGATCCCCGCTTTCGCGAGGATGACAGCCCTGATCGGGCTGTAGATGGTTGTTGACATAAGAAAAACAGACAGTATCTGCGACGGAATGACAGCGTTTTGGGTTATTTAGGTTACAGGATGATGTTGGGAGATTAGGGTAGGGGGTGGTAGGTCATGGTGATGGTGTGGGTGCCGGGGGGGAGGTGGAGGGCGCGCCAGAGGATGTTGGCGGGGTAGATGGGGGTGGGTTGTTGGTTGCGGGTGGCTTGCCAGCCGGGATAGTAGGCATCGGTGAGGATGAGAGTGGCGGAGGTGGGGGTGGTGGCAGTGATGGTGAGATGTTCGGGGGTGTGTTGGGTGAGGGTGACGTGGTCGTGTTGTTGTGACGGCGTTAAAGGTAGCGTGTTGGGTGGGGGGGGCGGATAGACATCGGTCTCAATGATGGCGGTGTGGCGGGGGTCGAAGGTGGGTTGTTGAAGGAGGGGGAGAGCGGTTGCGGGGGAGGTGGTGGTGCTCCAGTCGTAGACGAGGAAGGCGGGGGGGAGGACGTCGAGGTTGTCGTAGATTTTGACATCGCCGGAGTGGAGGAGGCGGTAGTGGCCGAGGGTGAGGGGTTGAAAACTGTTGTCGGTGTTGTTGATGAGGGTGATGGCTTGGAGGGGCCAACTGGTGGTGAGGGGGTGGGTGATGGTGATGGCGGTTAGTTGGGCTGGGTTGGGCCAGGAGAGGGTGGCGATACCGGGGGCGATTGGTTGGGGGGTGGCGGTGAGGGTACTGTTGTCGGCGAAGGTGATGGTGAGTGGCGGGGCATTTTGGGGGGCGGGGGTGAGGAGACGGAGGCCGGTGGCGGGGAACGGGGGGAAGTAGGCGACGGCGGCGGTGGGATGGGTAATCGTGAGAGGGAGTTGGCGGTCGAAGAAAATTCCTTCGTGCCAGAGGTCACCGACCTTATCGGTGATGAGATAGCGGGCATTCATGGCATCGAGCCAGTTAGCGGGGGGGAGGGAAGTGAGGTTTTCGCGGAGACGGCCATCGGTGGTGCCGGTATTGTTGGGGAGGAAGAGGCGGGACCAGTCGCGGTAACGGCCGAGGGGGAGAATACCGCCATCGAAACCATCGACGGCGTAAAGGTTATGAACCATGGAGAGGTTGGGGCCGATGACGGCTTGGTGTTTGAGAGCGACAATGTAGTCGTGGACGGCGGCGGGAGGAAGTTGGTCATCGTAGAGGAGATGGATATCGGCGAGGTCGCCGGGGTCGAAGAAGATGGGGGACATGCTGAGGAAGCGGTCGGCACGGCCGTTATCGGTCGCGGCTGAGGCTTGCAGGCGAAGGACGGGGGGGCGCTTTTCGAAGTAGGCGTTGGGGGTGGTGAGATTGTTGTAGGGGAGGGCGCGGGAGGCGAGAAAAAGAGAGAAGAAGGTGAGAAGGGTGAGCAAAGGTTTAAGGCCGAGACGTTTGTGGAGAGCGGGGATGTTGATGAGGGCGAAGAAGAGAGCGAGTTCGAGAAGCCAGAGAGTGTAAGTGAGCAGGTTGGGGAGCTCGGGGGGGGATTCAGGGGGGAAGGGGATGATGCGGCCGAGAAAGGGGGCGAGCGAGGCAAGGGTGGCGAGAGCGAGGAGCGGGAGAAGGGGCCAGCGGTTTTTGGCTGAGGTGGAGAGGTGGGAGATATTTTGGAGGGCGTGAGCGGCGAGGAGGGGGGTGGCGAAAGCGTAGAGAAGGAGCCAGCGGGCGGGGACGCGGAAGAGGTTGAAGCCGGGGAGACGACCGAGGAGGAGATAGAGGGGGTTGAAGCGGCCGAGAGCGAGGAGGAGGCCGAGGAGGGCAAGAAAAGCGAGCGGTTTGAGGTTGGGATGGTGGTTTGGGGCGGGGGTGGTGAGGGCGTAGCCGGCGAGAAGGAGAGTGGTGAGAGGGAAGAAGGCGACATATTCGGTGAAAAGAGATTGGTTGTAGGCGGGGAGAAGGGCGCGGGGGATGATGAGGGGGTGCCAAGAGAAGGAGACGACTTCGTGCCAGCTGAGACCGCCTTGGCGGGCGGAGAGATTGGTGAGTTCGAGGGTGGGGATGAGTTGGGGGGCGGCGAGAGGGAGGGCGAGGAGAGCGGCGCCAGCGAGGAGGAGGATGTCGGTGAACCAGAGGTGGCGAGCGGCCTTATCGGAACGGGGGAAGCGGGCGAGCCACCAGAAGCCGAGGGTCATGCCGGTGAGGAAGGTAGTTTGGCTATGGCCGGCGAGGAGTTGGAGGGTGAAGAGGAGGGCGAGGCCGAGGAGGCGTTGGTAGGGGGGGCGGTGGGTGGCGGCCCAGACGAGGAAGAACCAGGGGAGCCAGGCGATGCCTTGGAGTTGGTTAATATGTTCGATTTGGGCGGTGAGGTAGCCGCCGAGGGTGAAGAGGGTGGCGGCGTAGAGGGCGGGGAGGTGGTTGAGGTGCCAGACGCGGCGGGCGGCGGTGTAGGTGCCGAGGGCGGCGAGCCAGAGGTGGAGGATGATGGTGGCTTTGGTCGCGTAGGGGATGGGGAGGAGGTACCAGAGAGGCCAGTTGAGGGGGTAGAAGAAGCCCATTTGACTGTTGGCGAGGAGGGGGGCGCCCATGAAGAGGTGGGGGTTCCACCAGGGGAGGCGGCCGGCGTGGAGGGCGGCCGCGGCGGCTTCCCAGTAGGGGTAGAAGTAGAGGAAGGTATCGCCGCGGCCGAGGATGAGATTGGTGAGGGCGAGGCCGGGGGCGAAGAGGATGATGAGGCCGAGGAGGAGGAGGGGGGTATAGTGGGGAGTTTTGGTTGATGGTATCATAATTATTTGGTGGATCTGGTTATCAAATTAGGGGGTGTGGGGATATTTAAGAGGTTGGATGAAATGAATTGGTGGATAAAGGTGCTATTGTATCGAATTTTGGGGTGGTGGGGAAATGAATGAGGGGGAAACGGCGTTGAATTGAGGGGTGTTTGCATGATTTGGGG
>DATHYN010000061.1:0-1343 GCA_035459145.1 Anaerolineae bacterium
TGACGAGATGGCAACGATAGGTTTAGACTCACCCACCGTTGTATTTACCGGTGATGATAGTGATGTAGGCGGGAATGATACGTTGGTTTGCTCGTCATCCTCGGCCGTCGTTACCATCCCCCCACCCTTGCCCGCCTCGGCCGCCGCCAATATATCCCGCCCCAACGCTTTCAGCTTTACGCCCAAATAAACAGTAACCCCGCTCGGCCGTTGGCGCTCAAACCGTTTACCGAATTTACGCCCGAAAGCATTACTGGACATTGCCTTCATCCCGCCTTCTTTACTCCACGTTGCGTAAGTCTTATAAATATCACGTGCCTCTATAAATGAGTCATCACCAGAGATAACAAGGCAATCATCAATAAACGTTTGTAAGGTATCTTCCTGCATCCGATACGCCCTTACCCTTGCCCGCGCCGCTTTACTAGGCTGTAAACCAGTCGCCCGCCATTCGATCCCCGCCCTGACGAGTGCGGCTAAAATCCCGCTTGCTTCTGCCCTTAATACCTCGTCAAGCCGCTTATCCATTTTCCGCTCGTTGGTATTGGGCTTTGGATTTTCAACAAACTTTTGCTCAAATGGGATAACAGTAAGCCGCCGCCATGATGCGCTGTCATCCGCATCCCCATGAGGTAGGTGATTAGTCACCATAAGCAATTGACAATGATTCTCCCATGTCACTGGGTCACCATACAATTTACGTGATGTGATGGCATCACCACCGGTGATCTGCTTCATTTGCCCCAAATCAAGCCGCTCGCCCTCGCTAGTTTCAGATAGCAAACCAAGCCGCGCCCCCCGCATCATGTGGATATGAGGTGATGCGCCGCCATCATTAGCGCGTGATTTTAAAATCACCTCTTTATTTAGCATCCTGACATAGCCGCTATTACTATCGCCTAACACACTACGCAACGCATTAAACAATTTACTCTTACCATTGCTACCCTCATCACCGATAAAAAACGGCAGCTTATGCTCGATAGTATGCCCGCTAATTGCATAGCCCAACAAGCGCAAAAGATAAGCGCCGGTTTCCTCGTCATCCCCCATGACTTCATTGATAAAGGTATCCCAGCGCGGCGCTGGCTCGTCAACGCCTCGCCATTCCGTAGGCGCATATAGCCGCATATAGTCCGTAGGTCGCCCGTTGCGTAGCTTACCGGTTCGCAAGTCCACCACCCCATTTTCCACCGCCAACAAGTCATTATCACAGTCCCAAAAGTCACCATTCTTAGCTGTTAGGCTCTCAAAAAAGAATAGCGTATTGTTTACGCCCTTCCGCTTTCGCAACGCCCGCGCCCGCCAACCAAGCCGCTCCGCTACCTTTTTGTATTCCTTCA
>DATHYN010000062.1:0-5198 GCA_035459145.1 Anaerolineae bacterium
TGGAGTTCTTGGAGGTAGCTACCATCTTGGCGGGCGTCCCATTCGAGGGAGATGTTGAGATGGTAGAGGATGAGGGGGTTGTTAGGAGAGACGGTGAGGCGTTGGGTGCCACCGGCTTGCACGGTGTGGGCGTTGAGGCCGGTGGTGGTGGGGGAGGCGCTGGTGTAGTAGACGTCGTATTTGGCCGAGGTGGTGATGGGGTAGAGGGCGATGAGCTGGTCGCCAACACCGATGGTGCCGTTGCCGCTGAGATAACCCTCAGCGTTGGTGAGTAATGTGTTGCCTAGATTATTGATGGGTGAGCCGATCGTTTGGCCAGCGGGGATGCGGAAGACGAAGGCGTCTTTGACTGGTGTGTCTTGGGCCAGGCCAGAGGTGAATAGTTGGCGGACTTGGTCAGGGGTAAGAGCCGTATTGAAAAGACGTATGTCATCGATGAAGCCGGTGTAGTGTAAACCGGAGCTACCAGCATATTGGGTTGCTTGTATGCGGGTGCCGTCATTGGTCCAGCCGATGCCGATATTACCGGCATGAAAGCTCATGGTGCCGGCGTTGTGGTTAGTTTGGATTAAACGGCCGTTCAAATAAAGTGAAAACGAACCCTCAATACCATCTAAGACGATAACGGCATGATACCATTGCTCCGCGGCAACTGTTGTACTTATCCATGAAGACCAACCACGATTATCTGACCAGCCACCGGCATGTAAATCTCCATCTCTTAGATGTAGACCAAAGCCGTTGGTATGACCACCATCTTCCCATAATGTTTCCCCTGTGGCCGTAGCGGGATTATCCGCTTTAAACCATAAACTGGTGGTGCGATAATCGTAATTAGAGGCCGTGTTGATGATGGGTGTGTCGGCCACGGTAAAGCCGTCATTGGTAGCGGCGGTGAAAGAGATAGCGGTTTGATTAATAAATAGAGTTGGTGGTGTATCGGTGGTGATTTGGGGAGATCCGGTGGGGGTGGCGTTTGGTAGGCCATCAATTTCTGTAATGAGTTCGCCAGTAGTAGATATATTATCCATTGACCAATACGCTTCTGGGTCGAGAATATTGCCAATGACGCGGATACGGCTACCGCGCAAGCGGAAGGGGTGTGTTTGAGTAGAATGGTAAGCCCATTTGGTGTCATGGGGTAGGGTGTAGGTGTAACTGCCATTGGCCGAGACGATAGCTGGTTGAGGGTGAACAGTTAGTCGGAGAACCATATTATCGGTCTGACCAAAAAAGCCACTGGCAAATGTGTCCCAATAGAAGATGTTAGGGACACCAATGGGTGGGGTGTTGGTGATACTGCCAGTAGCGGCCACGGCTGGCAACCAGTAGCCGCCGCCATTAGGTGAAAATTCAGCTTGGATATGACCAGCTACATGGCCGGTTAAGGTATAGGTAAAGGGGACGATGGTGTTGGTGATAAAGTTGGCCGTAGCGAGCCCATCGGCGGCGGGTATGTCATTTGGTTGTGAGACAAAGATGCGAGCTAAATCAGAGGGGGTTGTATTGTTAGAGCGGTGGGGGTTGGGATATATACCGGCATCAAAAACACCAGCTGAACCCCAATCTAAATCACCATCTTGATCGTAATCAGCCCACATAAGATTAGCTGGTTTGGGGTCAAAGGTAGAGTATAGGAACTGTTTGGATTGGTTGATATTTTCAAAGATATAGCCATTATTACCAAAATCAAAGCCGCCTGTTGTTTGCAAATCGAGGTCCCCATCCCCATCCCAATCGAAAAAGGTGACGTCGCGAATGGTTAAGTTGCTATTGGAGGCCCAGCCGATACCTTCGGTTGGTTCTACTTCTAAGCTATTGTTTCTATTTTCAAAGATATAGGTTAAACTGCCATCATTACCGACGGCTAGATCGAGATCGCCGTCGCCATCCCAATCGCCCCAATCAAGGGCATTTGAGCCATACGTTTCGGGTGATTGCCAGCCCCAACCATTATCGGGGTCAAAATATAAATTACCATCTTCATTTTCGTAGACTTGATTGTATTGACCATTATTGGCAATGGCTAAATCGAGGTCGCTATCATTGTCCCAATCGCCCCAAGCGAGATCCATGGTGTTGCTTAATTCAGTGGATTGCCAGCCATACCCAGCTGTTGGGTCAAGGATTAAGTTGCCACCAATATTTTCATAAACGTAGTTGGGGGCATTGTTGCGATTAGAAACGGCTAAATCGAGGTCACCGTCATTGTCCCAATCGCCCCAAGCAACTTGGCTACTGTCATGGCTGTTGGGGGAGATCCAGCCTAAGCCATTGGCTGGGTCGAGGTGTAAGGAGCCGGCATCGTTTTCATAGACATAGTTGAAGTCGGCGATGGAAGTGGCTTGGGGGGTAAGGTGGAAGCCGCCGCTTTCGAGTGGTGAGCCGGTGGCGACGGCGAGGTCGAGGTCGCCATCGTTGTCCCAATCGCCCCAAGCGGTGCGGGTGGCCGAGGCGGTTTCGGTGGATGTCCAGCCATAGCCTAAGAGGACATCGAAGAAAAATTGACCATTGACATTTTCATATACGGTAACTGAACTGCTTCCCCAAGCATCATTGGCGGTGGCGAGGTCGAGGTCGCCGTCATTGTCCCAATCACCCCAAGCGAAGTCGCGTGGGGTGGCATTAAATGGGTATAGATTGTTAGCTGTTATTAACCGGTTGTAGTTGGCGTAGATGGCATTGCGGTTTTCATCAGCAACGGTTAAATCTAAATTGCCATCGCTATCCCAATCTGTCCAGTGAACATCATTCACATTGTAGTTGACGGCAAGGTCCCAAGAAGGAAAAAAACTGAGGTTGTTACTGTTTTCAAGTATACGATGATGTTTATCACCGACAGAGGCTAAATCGATATAACCATCCCCATTCCAATCGCCCCAGTGAACGGCGCGCGCTGTTTCATAATAAGGGTCATTAGTGGTTAAGGTAAAGTTACCAGCTTGGTCATTGGTGTAAATTTGTGTGCCGTCACTATTGGCGAAAGCGATATCGAGATATTGGTCATTGTTCCAGTCACCCCAATCTAAGCCATAAGTTGTGGCGCTATTTGGTTGGGTCCAGCCATTGCCAGCACCAAGCAATAATAGACCAGCCTCGTTTTCAAAAAGCTCATTGGGTAGGTTATTGGCATAGCTAAATAGTAAATCTAAGTCATTGTCGTTATCGAAATCAGCCCATTCTAGACCAAAAGTAGGGTAAGCGTTAGGGCTTTGCCAGGTGAGGCTCAATGTGCCACCGATGTTTTCATAAATATAATCATCAAAACCTGTAAATTCATTGGTGGCATTACCAAAGGCGAGGTCGAGGTCGCCGTCGTTGTCCCAATCACCCCAAGAAAGGGCACGGCTAGGGGCTGGTTCTGCTGATTGCCAGCCCCAGCCTTCATTAGGGTTTAAGTATAAGGCTTGACCGGCGTCATTTTCATAAAGGTAGTTGGGCCAACTATTATCGGCAACTAGAGAGATGGTGGCGATGGCGAGATCAAGGTCGCCGTCACCGTCCCAATCGCCCCAATTGGCGTCGGTGGCGGGGGTGGGTAGGTTGATTTGCCAACCGTGGCCGAGGGTTGGTTCAAGGATTAACTCGTTGTTGATGTTTTCGTAGATAAAGATGGTATCATGATTAACGGTTACCAAATCAAGGTCGCCATCATTGTCCCAATCACCCCAATCTAGTGCTTGGCTTTCATCAATGATGTCATTTAAGTAAATGATATCGTGGCCAAATGTTGCTGGCGGTGTATTATTATCGCCAAACTGGTTGCTGAACTGTTTGGTGATAGTCCCCATTTTTTTTGCGGTTAGGGAAGAGGCGACGGTATTAGAGGGGGTGGCAATGAAAAGGGCTAATAGAAAACAGCTACTCCACAAAACAGGGAGTATGAGGCGACTATATTTAGCTGAGTGATTAGAGAGCATTTGTGTCTCCTTAAGGTGAAATCTTTTGGTTAAACAACTTAATTAGAGTGTAAATGAAATAAGCTAAAGTGGGACGTTTCACATGCTGTCAGATTAATAAGTGGATTCCTGCCTGCGCAGGAATGACAACTGTCCTGATTATTTTTACACTCTATTAATTAATGGCCAGATGTGAGGGTGAATTGGAAATTGCCTCGTCTTTGACTATATGAGGATGTGATGCCACAACTGTTTTCGGCGATTATCAAGAAGGTGTAATTTTCAGATGCGTTATTGAGAGCATTTAATTGGGTATGGTTGGTGGCGGTGGTGGTGGTGCAATTAAGTGATGTGGCACAGCTTGTGGTAGGGATAAAGTAGGGGGTATTGATCACATGCCAAATGTTATAGAGATCGGCGTCATTATTTGTCCAAGCAAGATTGATATCCTCATTGTTGGTGGTGATGGTAAAGGTAGAGATGGGAGAGGGGGAGGGGCAGGTGAAAATGTCTGTTAAAGGGTGATACCAAGCATGGTCATTGGCCCACGGCCGGTCATGGGTCATGACCCATTCACCTACTTTGAACGTGACTGTTTTGCCAGCTTGCCCACAATTATTGGGTGTGCCCCATAACGGTTCACTAGCAACCTGTACTGTATAGGCTAGCCGTCCTTGCCAAGCGATAATGTTGGTTGAGCCACAGAGAGTGTCATCGATCCAAGCGGTGACGGGCATGCCGATAGTCGGGGTGAAACTGGTAGTTGGTGTAATCCAGCCGAAGTAAGTAGCAGGAGGAAGTTGTAGCGATTGGAGGTGAGATGGGTTGGTGAATGAGCTGGGGGTATCATCAGGTGGCGTCATGAAGAGTGTAATGGGTTGGGTAACGGTGATCCAATAGCCTTGATTATAATCGAGGGTAGTTAATGTATTTACGAGAGGAGCAAAAGAGGGATGGTTTTTGTCAAGCAATGGATCGTATAGGGGCCAGCTGGTGGTTGCTCCTGATGTATAACGATGAATGGAACCGTATTGATTGGCGATGGAGGCTAAACTATCAGTTACAGGACGGGTTTCGGGGATGACGTAGCCAAAGTTGTTCCAGCCGGTGGTGAAGGGGTCGTAAGCAATGGTGGAGAGGAGGGTGTAGAGGCCGTTCCCGCGCATTTGGGCGGCGGCGAAGTTTTCTTGGGTGTCGAGGGTGGTGTTGAGGCGTTGCCAAGAGAGGCCGTTATCGGGGGAGTGGTAGATGGTGAGGAGGTTTTCGTAGACGTTGCCGCCGGGGACGTTGGTTTGGAGG
>DATHYN010000063.1:0-5000 GCA_035459145.1 Anaerolineae bacterium
TGGAGTTCTTGGAGGTAGCTACCATCTTGGCGGGCGTCCCATTCGAGGGAGATGTTGAGATGGTAGAGGATGAGGGGGTTGTTAGGAGAGACGGTGAGGCGTTGGGTGCCACCGGCTTGCACGGTGTGGGCGTTGAGGCCGATGGTGGTGGGGGAGGCGCTGGTGTAGTAGACGTCGTATTTGGCCGAGGTGGTGATGGGATAGAGGGCGATGAGTTGGTCGCCAACACCGATGGTGCCGTTGCCGCTGAGATAGCCATTTCCGTTGGTGGTGAAAGGTTCTCCTAAATCATTGCCCATTATTTTTCCACCTACTGATTGCCCCGAAGGAATACGATAAACGATCGCATTTTTGACCGCGCCTGTGGCGGCAACACCGGCGGTGTATAGTTGGCGAATTTGGTCATCAGTAAAGGAACTGTTGAATAGGCGTACTTCATCAATAAGGCCAGTGTAGTAAAGGCCCGTGCCAGTTGCATTGCCTGTATGTAAACGGGTATCACCATTCATATAGCCTATGCCAATACCACCCGGATGATTGCCTATATCGGTTGCATTTGTTTCGCGACCGATGAGTTGGCCATTGAGGTAGGCCGAGAATAATCTTTGCGGTCCATCGAGAACTAAGGCGGCATGATACCAGCGGTTGGCTTCAATTGTTGTATTGTGCCAAGTACCAGACCAGCCAAAATCTCCCCAACCACCTATGTACAGATGATTATTCTCGATATACATATTGAAACCTTTGACAGCGCCACCATCTTCCCATAAGATTTGGGTTGGTCCATTCGGGTTGTTAGCCTTAAACCAAAGTGAGATGGTGCGATAAGGGTAATTGGAGGCGCTATTAATGACAGGATGGTTAGCAACAGCAAGTCCATCAGAGGTAACAGTTGTAAAAGAGATCGCGTATTGATTGGTGAAATCGGTGGGGGCGGTAGCAGATAGGATGGTGGGTGAGCCAACAAATGTGGCCTCGGGAAGACCCTCAATTTGATTGGCAACAGCCCCTGTTCCGATGATTGTGTCCATATTCCAATAGGCATCAGGGGTTAGGTGGGTGCCGTATACTTGAATTTGTGTGCCACGTATACGAAATGGTGTGGTTTGAGCAGAATGATAAGTCCATTTTGTATCACGAGGTAAATAGTAGTCATAAGTTCCGTTAGAAGTGACAGTAGCGGGTTGGGGATAAACTGTGAAGCGAACGATCATATTATCGCTTTGACCAAAAAAGCCACTGGCAAAGGTGTCCCAATAGAAGGGATGAGGAACACCTGTAGCTGGATTGTTGATAATACTACCTGCGGCGGGCACAGCGGTAAACCATTCACCGCCTCCGTTGGGTGAGAACTCAACTTGAATGTGGCCAGCGATATTACCGTTGAGTGTATAGGTTAAAGGGACAATTGTAGTAGTGATGAAATTAGCGGTAGCGAAGCCATAGGCGCTTGGCGTATTGGCTGGTTGTGAAACATGAATCCGTGCTAAATCTTGGACGTTATTGTTAGGTCGACTGTTGTTAAGGTGTATGAAGCTATTGGAGGGGCCAACTGCACCCCAATCGAGGTCGCCGTCTTGATCTAAATCTCCCCAAGCTAAATCGTTAACGGGCAGATCGCTGATTGTGTATAAAAATTGATCAGATTGGTTTATGTTTTCAAAGAAGTATGATTTAGCATTAATCAAATCGCCGCCGGCTGTCTGCAAGTCGAGGTCGCCATCGCCGTCCCAATCGAACCAGACAATATCGTGGGCATTTAAATTAGTAGCAGATGCCCAACCAATATTGTTAGCGATGCTCACTTGTAGGTTGCCAGCTATATTTTCGAAGATATAACTTAGAGCACCATCGTTACCAACGGCTAAATCAAGATCGCCATCACCATCCCAATCTCCCCAAGCTAAGGCATTTGTGGGAAAAGCGTAAGGCGAACGCCAACCGATGCCGTTATCGGGGTCTAAGTTGAGGGTGCCATTTTCGTTTTCATAAATTAGATTGTAACTATCAAAATTGGCAATAGTAAGGTCGAGGTCCCCATCATTATCATAATCACCCCAACTGATATCGGTGGTTGCACTGATATAGGTTGATTGCCAAGCGATTTCATCGAGGGGGCTGAGGGTTGAATTGTTGTTATTGTTTTGATAGATGATATTAGGGCCGTTGCGATTGGCCACGGCGAGATCTAAATCACCATCGTTGTCATAATCGCCCCAAGCAATTTGTGAGGTATCGTAGCTATTTGGTGATATCCAGCCATGGAGGCTAGTTTGATTTAATTGTAACGTGCCACCGTCGTTTTCGTAGACGTAATTAGGGGTGTTGTCACCATTGCCCACGGCGAGGTCAAGATCGTTGTCATTGTCCCAATCCCCCCAAGCAACGGCTGTGTTGGTTACTGTTTCCGTTGATTCCCAACCCCAATTGTTGCTGGGGTCAAGCTTTAAAGTGCCATTATCGTTTTCCCAAAGTTGAAGGGGATAGCCATTACCGGTGGCGACAACAACATCGAGGTCGCCATCGTTGTCCCAATCCCCCCAAGCTAAATCTTGTGGGTTTGATAAGGGGTGGGTGAAGGTGATAGCTTGGTCGATGGGTAAGCCGGAGTGATTGCCGAGGATAACATTACGGTTGGTGTCAGCAATGGTTAAATCGAGATTGCCGTCATTGTCCCAATCGGCCCATTTGATATCATTGACGGTATGCACGATTGTTTCTTCCCAGCCCCAATTGTTTAAGGTATCAAATTCAAAGGTGGCATAGGCATCATTTTCAATGATTCGTTGAAAACGATTGCCAGCGGTGGCTAAATCTAAGTCACCATCGTTGTCCCAATCCCCCCAAGAAACAGCGTAGCTGGTGTTGGGGGAATGTGTTGATTGATATGATAAGTCGAAACTGTTAACGGTATTGTTGGTATAGATGTATGTTTCCGCATAGGCACCAAAGGCTAAATCAAGGTAGCCATCATCATTCCAGTCACCCCAATCGACACTGTATGTCGAAAGAGAAGTGCCAGACCAACCAAAGCCAAGTTCATTTAGTAAGGTGCCATTGACGTTTTCGTAAAGGTGGTTCATATTGTCACCACCTATGGTAGAGATTATCAAGTCGAGGTCCCCATCATTGTCATAATCACCCCAAGCTAAGTCGCGGGCGATATCGGTGTTGGGGCTTTGCCAAGTTAAAGATAAGGTTGTGCCGATATTTTCGTAAAGTTCATTGTATTGGGCGTTGCCACCACGGCCAGTGGCGAGAGCAAGGTCAAGGTCGCCATCATTATCGTAATCACCCCAAGCAACAGCTTGGCTTGATTTGAGGTCAGATGTTTGCCAGCCCCAGTTGTTAGCCGGGTCGAGGTATAAATTTTGACCATTGTCATTTTCATATACGTAACTATAGCCATCGCCGAGGAAGCTGTTGCCAGCAATGGCGAGGTCGAGGTCGCCATCGCCATCCCAGTCGCCCCACTGGAGGTCAGCGGCGGATGAATCTAAATCAATTTCTAGGCCATAGCCTGATAGTTCGTCAATTGTTAAGACGCCAGCGTCATTTTCATAGATTTTCAGCGTGTAGTTAGAGGCTAAAGCGAGGTCGAGGTCGCCATCATTGTCCCAGTCGCCCCAATCAAGGGCGTTACCACCATTGGTGATAGCTGTAATGAAAAAGGTGCTATCGGGGAAAGAGGTAGGGGAGGTTTCGATATTAGCTGGTGTCGTGATTGATTGCTTAGCGGTAGATACATATTTAAATGAAAGGGTGTGAGCGATAGCCTGGTTGGGAACTAATAAAAAGCTAAGAGCAAGAAGCGAACAGCAACTTATTATCACAGGCATTATTAGACGAGATAGAGGGTTATTGGGCATGATCTGTCTCCTTATTAGTTTCCGGGAATGATAGTAAATTGGAAGTTGCCCCGATATTCGCTGGCGGGCGCGTCGGTACCACAGTTGTTTTGGGCAACAATGAGGAATGTGTAATTATTATCTGGATTGGTTAAGGCATTGGTTTGGGTTAATGTGGGATTGGTAACGGAAGTGCAGTTGAGGGTGGGGAGGCATTCAGTGGGTGGTATGAAGTAAGGGTCATTGATGGCGTGATAAACGGCATATTTATCGGCATTGGTCGTGGTCCAAGTAAGGAGGAGATTGTTGTTGTCAGGGGTGAGATTGAAAGTGTTGACAGTAGTTGGGGTGGTGCAAACAGTGGTGTTGAGGGGGTGGTACCAAGCATGGTCGTTATGCCAAAGAGTATTATGATCCATTGTCCAGCTACCAACTTGGAAGGTGACTGTTTTGCCGTCTTGGCCGCAGTTATTTGAGGGGCCGAAGAGGGCGATACTGTCAACTTGCAGATTATAGGCGAGTCGACCTTGCCAGGGGATGATGGTTGTTGAGCCACAAAGGGTGCCATCGATCCAGGCGGTGACGGGCAGGCCAATAGTGGGGGTGAAGATGTTGGCCGTGGGGGTAATCCAGCCGAAATAAGTGGCTGGGGGGAATTGCAGGGCTAATGATTGTGAGCGATTGGTTAGGGATGTGGGGGCATCATTAGGTGGTGCCATAAAAAGAGTGATCGGTTGGGTGACAGTTATCCAGTAGGCTTGGGTGTAATCGAAGCTCATTAGATTATTCACAAGAGGGGCAAAAGCGGGGTGGTTGGTGGTAACAGCGGGGTCGTAGATAGACCAACTATCGTTTGATGCGTTGCGATGGTGGATTGAACTATAGTGGTTCATAATGGAAGCTAATTCAGTGGTAATAGGACGGGTTTCGGGGATGATGTAGCCAAAGTTGTTCCAGCCGGTGGTGAAGGGGTCATAGGGGATGGTGGAGAGGAGGGTGTAGAGGCCGTTTCCGCGCATTTGGGCGGCGGCGAAGTTTTCTTGGGTGTCGAGGGTGGTGTTGAGGCGTTGCCAAGAGAGGCCGTTATCGGGGGAGTGGTAGATGGTGAGGAGGTTTTCGTAGACGTTGCCGCCGGGGACGTTGGTTTGGAGG
>DATHYN010000064.1:0-2105 GCA_035459145.1 Anaerolineae bacterium
GGGGGTGGTGTTGAGGGTGTAGGTACCGGGAGCGAGGGTGGCGGTGAAGTGGCCGAGGTGGTCGGTGGTGTAGCTTAGGTTGGTGATGGTGAGAGGGGTGTGAGCGAGGGGGATGTTAAGGTGATTGAGGAGGCGGCCGTGGAGGGTGGCAAAGTTGGTGTTGGGGGTGGCGGCGAGGGCATGGTAGGGGGCGATACGGCCGTTTTGTTGGGTTGAGGTGATGATGTAGGTGAGTTGAGCGGGGGTGAGCTGGGGGTTGGCGGCATGGAGGAGGGCGAAAGTGCCAACGACTTGAGGGGTAGCCATCGATGTCCCATTTTTATAGCCATAACTGTTGTCTGGTTGGGCGGCCAAGATGTGGGTACCGGGAGCAAAGAGGAGGGGTTTGGGTTGGGGAGTAAAGATGGATGGGCCACGACCGGAGAACCAGGCGAGTTGGTCATAGTCATCGGTGGCACCGACACTGAGGGTGTTGGTGTAGTTGGCGGGGGCACCGATGGTGGCTGGATTGGGTCCGCTATTACCGGCGGCAAAGATAGGGGTGATACCAGCTTGTTGGAGGAGGGTTACGGCTTGGTAGAAGGTGAGATTGGTGGGGCTGCTGGTCCAAGAGTTATTGACGAAGTCTGGGGCGAGGTTGGGGTCATTGTTGGGGGCGAAGATCCATTGGAAGGCGGCTAGGATATGGCTGTCGAGAGCACCACCATTGCGGTTGAAGACGCGGGCGGCTATCCAGGTGGCACCGGGGGCGAGGCCGATGGGAGGAGCGCCGACGGCGGTGCTGGCGACATGGGTACCATGTCCGTTGGGGTCGAAGGGGAAGGGGGTATTGTCGATGGGGTCAAACCAGTGGCTGGCTTGGTCGGTTTGTTGGTAGCCACGGTAATTGGTGGCAAGGTTGGGGTGGTGGCCATCGACGCCGGTATCGAAGATGGCGATGGTGCTGTTGGTGCCGGTGATGTTGAGGCCGTGCCAGACATGGTTTAATTGGAGATGATCGATGTGCCATGGTGTTGACGGCGAGTTGGTGGGGGTGAGGTGGGTGGGGGAGAGGGTGTAGTGGCGCAACTGGTCGGGGGTGAGGGTGGCTGTGGTTGGATGTTGGCGGATGGTGGTGGCCGCGGCTGGAGTCAGTTCTAGGGCGAGGGCATTGATGAGCCAGAGATGGTGGGTGATAGTGAGTTGTTGTTGCTGTTGTAAGCGTAGGAGAAGGGGATTTATTAGCTGTAGGTTGGTTTGATATTGATTGGTGAGGGTTTGATATAGGGTTTGGTGGTTGGTGGTGTTGAGCGGATAGGCAGCGGTATCAGATTGGAAGTGGAGAATGTAGGGTGTGGTGCCAGAATGAATCGGTTTGGATGATAATTGGGTGGGGAATGTTTGGGGAGAGCAGGTTTGGGATTGTGGGGGACAGCTATAAGTGGTGGTGGTTAGACCAAAAATTAAAATGAGTGGGATGAAGCAGGTGCTGATGAGAAGGATAAACTTGTTATAACTGGAAGTGGCGTTCATTTACAAGAAAAGCCAATTGTTATAGAAAAAAAGACATAATGGTTATGAGCGTGAAGGTAGGAAGATGGTACATTGACCAACAGAAATATCACAACGGCCGACTTCTTCACTATTCCACATTACACGGAATTGGGTGGCATCGGTACCTTGCGTTGTCCAGAAGACATCGTCCGCTTCGGGGACAGTGTTACGTGTGCTGTTGTTGTTGCTGTTGGTGCATTGAGCGGGTGGGTTGGTGTTGGTGCTGACTATCTCGATGCGGGTACAGCCGCCAGATTGAATATTGGGATAGAAGCGAGCCCATTGAGAGCCCCAGAATTGATTGGTGGGAGAGCCACTGGCGTTCAACCGTTGGAAAAGAAGGGAGGAGGTGGGATAGTCGTTGGGCGAGTCGTTATAGAAGTAGAAACCATTTTCATTATAGAAGAGAAGGAAGCGGTCCCCGTTGGGGTAAGGAATGGGTGGCGAGGTAGGGGCAGGGGGTGAGGTGGGTTGGGAGGGTGAGGTGGGGGTGTTGGTGGGGGGGAGTGTGGCGACATTGATGATCATGGTAGCGGTGGGGTCGGCGGGGTTGGTAGTGGGTTGGGTGGTGA
>DATHYN010000065.1:0-11844 GCA_035459145.1 Anaerolineae bacterium
ACCCCCAACCTCTGAGGTTTCCCACCCAAACCCCACCTCTAAACACCCTCCCTAAAAACCTCAGAGGTTTCCTCCTCTACCCCCCCTCCCCCAATTACAAACCAATATCCTTCATATCAATAAAACAACAAATCATCAAACCACCCATTACCACATCAGGATTCAATTACCATGACCCCAAAACTCCCCCTCCAAATCAAACATCTCGAAAAAAACGGTCTCATCAACCTCGCCCAAACCAAACCTCAACTCGAATACATCTTCCGCCACACCCTCCTCCAAGACGCCACCTACATCCCAACCTTCCCACTCTAACCTCTTTCAGTTATAATCTGCTTAACAATCAACAGCTGTTACCCAAATAACCCCAAACAAGGATATTTTATGAAACTTTCATCAACATCCCTCCTCCTAATATTATTAACCACCATAACCAGCTACCTACTCCTCCAAACCTTCACCCCCACCACCACATCCGCTGAATTCACCGTCAACGCCACCCACGATGCCGTTGACATTAACCCCGGCGATGGTATTTGCGAAACCGACACCGGCAACAACATCTGTACCCTCCGCGCCGCTATCCAAGAAACCAACGCCCTCAACGGTGCCGATACCATCCATCTACCATCAGGTGTCTTTACCCTCACCTTGCCCGGCGATGATAATGGAGGTGCCATGGGCGATCTAGACATCACCGATGACCTCACCCTCATTGGCGCTTCCGCCGCCACAACCATTATCGATGCCAATCAACTAGACCGCGCCATTCGTATCGGCTGTGACACCCCTTCATACCCCTCCCCTGGCGACGGCTGTCCCCCCACCCATCCCATTGTCACCATCACCGATCTCACCATCACCAATGGGTACGCGCCACGTGGTGGCGGTATCTACAATTTTCATGGCCAATTAACCGTTTCCGATGTCATCATACACCACAACACCGTTATGAGCCCTTATCATGGTGGCGGCATATTCAACCAAGCCGGTGATTTAATCGTAAACAATAGCATCATTCATGATAACACCGCCGCCGATGGTGGGGGCGGTCTCTTTTCCTTTAATGGCTCCCTTATTATCTCCAATACACATTTTCACAATAACAGCACCCCCATATTTGGCGGCGCTATTATGAGTGTCAGTGACGCAACTTTAACCAATGTGACCATCGAAAATAATACAGCTGATTTTCTTGGTGGGGGTCTTTTTATGCAACATCAGGCCTCTGTCATCAATAACAGCTTAATTACCAATAATACCAGTATCTATGGTAGCGGCGTTTTTACCAACCAAGACCTTAATCTTACTAACTCCACCATTACCCATAACACAGCCGAGTCAAATGGTGGCGGTATTTATATCTATCGTCATGCCAACATAGAAAATAGCACCATTGCCCACAATAATGCCCGGTTCGGCGGTGGGGTCTTTGTCGAAGGGAGTACCAACATTACCAATACAACCATCACCCACAACGACGCCCAAACAGCAGGTGGTGGTCTCTATAATTGGGTTGAAAATAGCATTCTCGAACATGAAATAAACATCAACTATGCCACCTTTGCTTATAACAGTTCCCCTCTCGCTGCCTCATTATACCGTATTGACACCGCCTCATTAGATACCATTAGCAACAGCATTATCACCCATGATATCGGCCCAAGCTGCTACGGAAATTACACCTCTGGTGGCTACAATATTGTCGCTGATGCCAGTTGTAACTTCTCTAACTCTGGTGACCTCCAAAACACCCCTATCCACTTGGAAACCTTAGCCGATAATGGTGGCCACACCCCATCATATCGCTTACACCACCTCAGCCCAGCCATCAATCATATTCCTGCTGGGACCAATGGCTGCGGCACAACCTTCACCACCGATCAACTCAACCAAACCCGTCCCCAAGGTCCTGCCTGTGATGCCGGTGCCTACGAACTCCCCCCCAGTACCCATATCAACAATGTCACCCTCGTTGAACCGGATGAAGGCTCAACCACCGCCGATTTCATCATCCATCTGGGCACAACCACGGCCACCACCAGCACCATCGATTACACCACCACCGCTGATACCGCTTCGCCGGGCGAAGATTATGAATCAACACAAGGCACATTGCTGTTCTCCCCTGGCGTAATCTCCCACACAATCTCCATCCCTATCTATAGCAATGTGGGCCAGCCAGAACCCGCCGAAACATTCTACCTAACCCTTAGCAATCCAACCAATATGACTATCTACCAAGCCCAAGGAACGGTCACCATTCTAAGTAATGATTACAAAACATTTTTACCGGTGATTGTTAACCCTTAAAATAAATGGCCATATCCTATATAATCAATTCACTATGCGTGAAATGAACGTTTTAGCCCACGAAAAATACGACCGCCTATACAGCGATCGCGCCCTCGTCCGCCGCATCCTCACCTACTTCCGCTCCCACCGCCGCCTCATGACGTTCATCATCATCGCCATCATCTTCAGCTCCCTCTCCAGCACCGCCATCCCCATCCTCATGGGCTACGCCATCGATCTCGTCGTCACCCAACCCACCCGCCTCGTCTTCGTTCTCACCCCCCTCGGCTTCGCCTTCTTCGGCCTCTTCGGCTGGCTCGCCAACTACATCCACCAACGTTACACCGCCGTTGTCGTCGGTGACATCGTCTGGCAACTCCGCGCCGATGTCTTCGACGCCACTATCGACCATGACCTCGCCTTCTATGACCAACAACCAGTCGGCAAACTCGTCAGCCGCATCACCGCCGACACCCAAGATTTCGCCGAAACCGCCACCCTCACGCTCACTCTTGCCAGTCAACTCCTCCTCATCATCATCCTCGGCAGTTGGCTCTTCACCATCAACCTCACCCTCACCCTCCTCCTCATCAGCATCATGCCCCTCATCATCATCATCGCCCTCAGCTTCCGCCGCCTCGCTCGCCACGTCACCGCCCAAGCCCGCCGCATCACCGCCACCATCAACGCCCAAATCCAAGAATCAATCGGTGGTATCCTCATCGCTAAAAATTTCCGCCAAGAAAACGCCCTTTACGACCAATTCAAACAGTTCAACAACCAAGGCTACTACCATAACCTCCGCCGCGGCTTCACCCTCTCGGCCATCTCCCCCGTCGTCGAATTCTCCATCGGCCTCACCACCGTCATCCTCCTCTACGTCGGCGGCCTCGCCACCCGCGACACCGGCCTCCTCGGCCGCTTCGGCACCGTCACCCCCGGCCAATGGTTCCTCTACATGCAATCTGTCCGCTACTTCTGGCGCCCCATGATGAGCGCCGCCACCTTCTGGAGCCAATTCCAAGACGGCCTCGCCGCCGCCGAGCGCATCTTCTCCCTCATCGATGCCGACAATCACGTCACCCAAACCAACACCCTCCCCGCCAATCTCCCCGGCCCCATCCAATTCCAAAACGTCCGCTTTAGCTACACCAACCGCGAAACCGTCCTCCCCGACTTCTCCCTCACCATCCCCCCCGGCCAAACCGTCGCCCTCGTCGGCCATACCGGCGCCGGCAAAAGCAGCATCGGCCGCCTCCTCACCCGCTTCTACGAATTCCAAGACGGCCACATCCTCATCAACGGCCAAGATATCCGCGCCCTCGACCTCGCCCACTATCGCCACCAAATCGGCATCGTCCCCCAAACCCCCTTCCTCTTCTCCGGCACCATCGCCGATAACCTCCGCTACGCCCGCCCTGATGCCACCGATGAGCAACTACTCGCCGCCGCCCGTCGCATCAACAACGGCGCTTGGCTCACCCCCCTCCCCCACGGCCTCCACACCGATGTCGGCGAACGTGGCGACCGCCTCTCCCGTGGCCAACGCCAACTCGTCGCCCTCGTCCGCGTTATCCTCAAAGACCCCGCCCTCTTCATCCTCGATGAAGCCACCGCCAGCGTCGACCCCCTCACCGAAACCCATATCCAAGCCGGCCTCCAACTCCTCATGCAAGACCGCACCGCCGTCGTCATCGCCCACCGCCTCTCCACCATCAAAAACGCCGACCGCATCCTCGTCCTCGACCAAGGCCACATCATTGAGGAAGGTACTCATGAGCAACTGTTGGCAAGGGCGAACGGCCGTTACGCCGACCTCTACCAAACCTACTTCCGCCACCAAAGCCTCGAGTACATCGAAACGCAACCATAACCCCCATCATTCTACGAACACTATTGCCTTGCATCTCCCCCCAAAAGCTCCTGCTCAAATCATCCCGCTAAGCGACGTTGAAATGCGGTTAACATCCCCAATCCTACCTCATAGGCCACTCCCGCCGCTTCCCAACTAGCAACTACAGGCAATGTCACCCGCCCTTCTTCATAATCATCCTTCCAATCTCCCATATCATCCATTAACTGATCAACCAAAATGCTACGATTATAAATCCCACCAATTGCCGGAGCTAACGCTTCACGACCGCTCAATATCATGCGGAACGATGCCTAATTTCATCCACCATACAAGCCAAACTCCTAGATGTTCTATCATTTGTGCGGTATAATTATTGTCATTAATCACCTTTAATTTGGCCTTGTTCTCAGCAAATTCCATCACTAATTTGTAAAGTTAATTCTGAACCATCCCGATTTTCTTTCCGGACCCAAACCCGCTATCAAATTTACAGAACCTTCGCTAGAGTTGGTCGAACATAAGAAAATTTTTGGCATCTTGCGTGAAAAACGCTGGTTTAGTTAAACCCGGATATCACACCAACTATCGAACTTGAATTGGTGTCAATTGGTCCCCAACGGCCGTTGGGGACCAATTGACAGCTAACTCAATTCCCCTTCACCACATCAAACGTAAACGCACCCACCTCATCCGAGAACCGACTCACCGCTAACGGACACCCAACCGTCTCCACCTTATAAAACAATGGCGTTGTCGGCAATATCCCCACATCCGTATGCGTGAACAACAACCCCGTCGCCAGCTCATCACTCGTTCCCACATCAAAGTAGGGAACATTAGACCGATAAACCCCATAACTAGCCACCTCATTCGTCACATCAGACCAATTCAATAACAAATCACTACCCATCACCTCCCCTCTGAAATCCAAATAACACCAATCCATCCCCGCCACCGTCATCGTCAACGCCGCCACATTATCCCCCACCAACGTATCACCCGTCGCCGTCACCGTCGCCGTCGTCGTGATCAACAAACCCAAATCCGTCGCCGACACCACCCCCGTCATCGTAATCCATACCCGCTCCCCCGCCATCAAATCACCCAAATCCCACGTATACGTCATCCCCGCCGTCGCCGTCACCATCTGCGACGCCGTATAACTAGGCTCGGCCCACGCCGATACCAACGGTGCCGCCACCATCACATCCGTCGCCATTCCCCCACCCACATTCTCTACCTCAAGCACCATCGATATCGCCTGCCCCGCTACCACCCACGTCTCCGTCAGCCCTGTCCCCAACCGCACATTAATCGGCAACGCCCCATCATACTCAATCGACCCGATATCACACCAAACCGATTGCGGCCGCGCCACTCCTAGCTGATCCGTCGCCGGCAACCCATCACAAGCCACCACATCAATCACTGGACTACTCCCCTGCGGCCGATAATGCCACATCCCATTCCCCCCATCCGCTAACGGCTCCAATAACGGGTCCGCCGTCGACCACGCCACCCCACACGGATTCCCCACCGCATTATTCTCAATCAACGTATAACTCACTACCACCGTTCCCCCAAACCCATAATAACAATCCGGCCCCTCCATACTATTCGCCAATATCGTATGGCTCATCTCCAAATCATAATCAGCATGCAAATTGCTCCCATATGGCCCTTCATTCTCCACCACCGTACTGCTCTGCAACCACAAACTACTCTGCGTGTATATCCCCCCACCAATTGTGCCCGCCCGGTTACGCCCCACTGTACTATTCGTCACCGACAATAATGCTCTATTATATATCCCCCCACCAAAATCCCCGGCTGTATTACTGATCACAGCACTATCCATGATGCTCATCTGCCCCAGATTCACCAACCCACCCCCATGCCTCGTCACCGCTTCATTCCCCATAAACAGCAACATCGTCCCCGTTATCATCCCCCCACCCTCATTATACAGCCCCCCACCCTCGGCCGCCGCCACATTACGCTCAAAAGTAACCCCACCCATCATAATCCGGCCTGAATTATAAACACCACCACCCTCCGTGTCCACCACATTGCTAATCAGATTACTATCATACAATTGTAGTTCATTCACATTGAAAATGGCGCCGCCGTAGGTGGCCGAGTTGCTGATAAAACTGCTCCCCGAAACCGATAATATATTGTTGTTCATAATCGCCCCGCCCAACAAACTCACATCATGATCAAAGAAAGAACTATCACGAACCTCCGCTTCACCACTATTATTAATAAAAATAGCCCCTCCTCGGCCACCATTCCCCTCATTCCCCACAAAATCAACCCCCTCAACCCGCGCCCAACTCCCATTCTCTACATAAATCCCGCCACCAAAATTAGCCGCCACATTATTCTCCATCCCGCCACCCACAAAATACAACATCCCAGAATTATAAATCCCGCCACCATTAGAATTCGCCACCCCACTCACAAATGAACTATTCGTTAAGCTCAACACATTCTGATTCATAATCGTCCCCCCACTGTGGGACGTACTACTAATAAATGAACTATTCGTCACCGACAACACATTATTATTATCAATCGTCCCCCCCTCACTGCTCGACGCATGATCGAAAAACAGACTATCACGAATTTCCACCATTCCACTCGCCCCATTAATATAAATCGCTCCCCCGCTCAAGCCCCCTATCTCATTCCGACTAAAATGAGTCCCACTAATCCTTATCGTTCCCCCACTCCCGGCAAAAATCGCCCCCCCACGCCCATCAGTCCGATTATCACTCATCTCCCCACCAAGGATCCACAAATCACCCCTATTATAAACCACCCCACCACCTCCCAACGCCCGATTATTGTGAAAAAAGCTATTCGTCACGCTCATCTGCCCCCTATTATTTAAAGCCCCGCCCGCACTACCCGTTTGCGTCAAAATATGCGTGTCAATAATCTCGACCACGCCCTCATTATAAATCGCCCCACCCGCACTATTAGCTGTATTATCAATCAATTGACTCCCGCGCACAATTCCTCTTCCCCCCGTCCACAGAAACAAGACTCCACCCTGATCGGCCACATTCCCCTCGGCCACCACATTATCCAACATCACCTCCCCACTCTCCACAGTTACCACCCCTCCCGTAAACGCTTGATTATCAACCAAATAACTATTGGCAATTGTAATTCGCTCTCCCGGTGTCAAAAAGGCATAAATCGCCCCATAAACCCCCGCATCCCGTATCGTTACCCCATCAAAAACAAGCCCACCCGACGTTACATAAAACAGATTCATCGTTCCCCCACCACTCAACGTAATCGGCACATTCCCCGAAATCTCCATCCCCCAATCCACCGCCACTGGTGACAAAAACGTAATCGTTCCCCCCGCCAATGATTGATCAAATGTAATCACCCCACCCGGCAACACAAACCCGATCGCTTCCCGCAAACTTCCCGGCCCACTATCATTCAAATTCGTCACCGTAACACTACTCATCGCTGCCTCCGCCTCACCCATCTCCCCCCAACTCATCCCCAACCCTGCTACCAGCCCCACCGCCACTACCATTGCCACCACCACGACCATCACACGTCTCGTCATCATCTTCATCGCCTCCAACATCTCTGTCTATTCAATAGGAATTCTTTAATTAATATATCTACAGTTGTAACACCTCTTGGATAGCCGCCACCAAATCCCTTAACATCACTGGTTTTCTTAAACAAGCAACTACACCTTGCGCCATTAAACGAGCCTCTTCTGCCCGCACACCATAACCACTTAACAAAGTCAATTTCACATACGGCATATCTTCAAGCTCAAATGTCGAGTTTATTTAGTTTAATACACTTACACTCCATACTCATTGTATCATACATCCTAGCAAAATCCCCAGCATCACCCCCCAAACCACCCCCGCACCTTCTGCCACCATGAATTCCCAACCGTATCCTCATCCCCAGCCAACATCTCTTCCGTCACCGCATCCTCGGCCACAATCCCCGCCAAACCCTCCTCAAAATCAGCCGCCGACACAAAATGATCTTGATCCAAGACAACACCCCCACCCACCAAATCCGCTAACACAGCCACCGCCGCCTCCTCGGCCGGCAAATCCCCCTGCCAATCCCGCTTACGCGCCGGCTCAATTCGCAACACCTGCCCCCAACAACGCCGCGTCATCTCCTCCCCCGCCACAATCCCCGCCAATACCTGCCACGCATACACATCATCCGGATCAACACGCAACACATACAACAACAACTCCCGCGCCTTCCCCACCTGCCCCGCCGCAATAAAATCCTCCGCCTGCTCAATCTGTGCTTTCATACTCATTAATTACACCCATCCTTAAAACAGTTAATCTATCATCAACAATTTACAATAAGCTCCCCCCCCCAACACCAGCTTCTAATTCCCCACCACCACCTCAAACGTAAATGCCCCCACCTCATTCGATACCGCCATCGGTGCCACACCACACCCCACCGGGTTCACCTTATAAAACAACGGTGTCAATGGTAACACAGCCACATCACTATAATCCGATGCCGTATTACTACCAATATTCACACCCTCTACCAAGGCAAAGTATGGTTCCGTATGCCGATAAACATCAAAACTGGCTGTACTGGCCGTCAAATCTTGCCAATCTAACATCACATCCGCACCCATCACACCACCACTTAAATCATACGCACACGACCCATCTACTCGAATCGCCACCCAAGTCACCGACTGATTAAACGAATTATCAAGCTGATAACTGAATGACACCCAACCAACAAAACCAACGGGTGGCGTATACATAAATGTGCCATCACTATTCAGTTGTAATGTACCTGTATGCACATCAGTCACCATGGACAACGTGGGCACAAGGTTGTTATCATACTCATCATTTCCCAATACCCCTAAATTAGCCGTGCTCACGTTCAATGTCGTATCTTGTACCATGTCATACCCATCAGCCACGGCCGTCACAACCGTACTCGCTACGTAAAATGAGACAGTCGCCTCGTTGTCAACGGCCGTTGCATCCCCCACCGCCCCCACCCGCACCACATTACTCACCACCCCCGCCTCGGCCGACACCACCCCCGTCACCGTAATCACAACCCTGTCCCCCACCATCATATCCCCCACATCCCACGTATACGTCATCCCCGCCGTCGCCGTCACCACCGCCGAAGATTCATACGTCACCCCCGTCAACTCCGGTAATAACGTCGTCGACATCACCACCCCCGTTGCCGGCAACGGCCCATAATTCTCCGCCACCATCACCAACGACACCACCTCCCCCGAAACAACAATCGTTTTCGTCATCTCGTGCCGCACCCGCACATTCACAAACGGCGCCCCATCATACTCCACCGCCCCAATATCGCAGAAACTGTATTGCGGCCGAGTCACCCCCCGCTGATCAACCATTACCATATCCGTACACCCATCCGCATTAATCAACACACTCCCCAACTGTGGCCGATACACCCATGCCCCCCCATCATTAGCCAATTCCTCTAACAGCGGATCAGCTGTCCGCCACGGCTCACCACATGGCCGATCAATATCATTATTCTGGATCAATGTATAAACAACGACCATCGCCCCACTCAAATACCTCTGTTGACAATCCACACCTTCTGTCGCCTCGGCCACAACCGAATAATACAAATACAAATCACCATAACTAAGCAAATTCCCAACCCGTGGCGACCCATTCTCTACCACCGTACTCCGTCCCAACCACAAGCTATAATCATTATAAATACCACCACTATCAAACCCCGCTCTATTTCTGCCCACTGTGCTATTCGTCACACTCATCGTGCCTTCATTAATAATCCCACCCCCATAAGAATCCGCCACATTACTGATAAACGAACTACTATCAATCTCTGCTATCCCATAATTATATAACCCACCCCCATTCGACTCGGCCGTATTACTCAAAAACGTACTATTAACCACCACTAACTCCCCACCACTAAACAATCCCGCCCCATCATCACTGACCACATTATCAAAGAACACCCCGCCAGTAATTGTCGCTACCGTTCCAGAATCAACATAAACACCCCCACCACTACCATATAAAACCCGATTACCATTAAAAGACCCCCCTTCCAAACTCAAACTTAACGCACCATCACTATAAATCCCACCCCCACCATCCTCCGCCTCATTATTTGTGAATGTCACCACCCGCATCACCAAATCATCTAACATGTAAAGCCCACCACCAAAACTGGTAGCCACATTACTAATTAAGGAACTATGTGTCATTGTCAAACCTGTCCACCCCATAATCCCGCCACCATAGACAGCCGTATTACTAATTAAAGAGCTATTTGTCAACGATAACCGATTATTATTACTAATAGCCCCACCAAATGAAGACGTATTGTTAACGAACTCACCACCATTGACCTCAGCTGACGCACTATTATTAACATAAATCCCCCCACCTTCATCACCACTTTGGTTCCCTCTTACACTCACATTTTCCATATTTGCAGCTCCCGATCCACCAAGAAACACCCCACCCCCTTGACCATCAGCCTGATTACTAACCAATCCCCCGCCCTGCATCCATAATGTCCCCAAATTGTAAATCCCACCACCATTCTGCGTCACCACATTACTTATAAACCAGCTATCAGTGACATTTAACTGATTCCAATTAATAATTGCCCCTCCCAAATTAGCTGAGTTACTAATAAAGGCACTATTTGTCACCGAAAGCAGACTGTAATTGCTAATCACCCCACCTAAATTTGTCACCTTATGATCATGAAAAGTGGCATTATAAATCTCACCAACGGCCATTCCCCTCAAATAAATCCCCGCCCCCTCACCAGAACTCGTCCGATTCCCACTAAACGTTGTCCCCGTAATCAACATATTCGAGCCACTATCCATATAAATCCCCCCACTTCTCTGATTACCACTATTATAATCGACACTTCCCCCACTCATTGTTAAAACACCTAAATTATAAATCCCCCCGGTTGTAGCACCCGTATTACTCATTAATGCACTATTCGTCATGCTAAGCTGATTGAGATTAAGAATCCCCCCAACAGCACTAGCTGAATGACTAATAAACGTACTATCTCTCACCTCAACCATACCCTCATTATAAATAGCACCACTCGCACCGCTACTCACATTATCATAAAAAGATGTCCCCTCAATGATCATTGTAGACCCACTACCTACATAAACAATGTCATTATTAACCTCATTGCGGGCAACAACACTACCTGATAACAACACCTCACCACCATCCACCCTTAAAACAGTTCCTGTATTACTCCCGTTATCTACCAATGAGCTATTCGTAATTGTCACTCCCCCATTTGAGGTGACATATATAGCACCATTATTGCCAATACTCTCGCGGATATCTATCGAATCTAAGGTGACCCCCTCCGCATCGACATAAAATAGATCACTACTCCCCCCACCACTCGCCGTTATCGGCACATTAGCTACAATTGTCATCGCTTTATCTACTAAAATAGGTGATAAAAAGGTAATCGTACCCCCCGCCAATGATTGCTCAAACGTAATCACCCCACCCACGGCCACCCCACCCACCGCCGCCCGCAAACTCCCCGCCCCACTATCATTCAAATTCGTCACCGTCACCCCCGGCATCACCACCGCCCCCTCGGCCACCCTACCCCCTTCC
>DATHYN010000066.1:0-5027 GCA_035459145.1 Anaerolineae bacterium
CCCACCCCCTACCCCCCAACACCCTTTTCCGCTATAATTCCCCCCATGAAAAATAAAAGTTTATCACCCAACCAACAAGTAACCCTTTTCTTCCTCATCGCCGCCGCCATCGCCTGGAGCACCATCCCCATCTTTAACATCGTCGCCACCCGTGCCGGCCTCCCCGATGGCGCCACCCTCATCGACATCACCGAATCATGGCAATTTGACTCCCTCCAAACAGAACCCATCATCCCCCCTCCCATCCTCTACCTGCTTACCCGCCTCCAAGATTTTGCCTTCACCCTTGCCGCTATCATCCTCATCCTCATAACCGCTGGCCCAGCCGGTCTCCAACAACTAACCACACACCTCAACCCCAAAACTATCTCGCTCCGCTGGCTCCTCTTTGCCCTCCTCTTCCCCCTCGGCCTCTACTCCTTCGCCGCCACCCTCGCCATCCTCGCCGACCCCACCATCCTCACCCAACACACCATCACCCCCGCTACCCTACTCGCCACCCTCATCAGCCTCAATGCCGGCCTCCTCACCTACCTCTTTTTCCGTGCCGGCCTTGGTGAAGAACCCGGCCTTCGCGGCTTCGCTCTCCCTCTTCTCCAAAATCAATATGGCCCCTTCAAAGCCAGCGCCATTCTCGGCCTCGCCTGGGCCGCTTGGCACCTCCCCGTCCTCATCTCCCAAAATATCATCAACATTATCTTCTTCTTCATCTTAGCTATCACCTTCAGCTACCTCTTCACCTATACCCACAACCACGCTAACCACAATCTCTGGATCGTCGCTCTCCTCCACGCCGGCATCAATGCCGGCGACCGTATGCTCCAAACACTCCTCCCCCAACTAAGCAACTACGACTGGCAACTCCCCGCCTATATCCTCATGCTCCTCGCCACCATAATCCTCAATATCCACTGGTATCGCCAATTAAAGGTTACGCAACAAGGACATTCCCCATGACCAACTGCCTCACCTGCCAATTCCTCGCTCGCCGCGACAACAACCAAGCCCCCCTCTGGGACAACATCTACCGCACCGCCAACTGGGACCTCGTTCACAGCTATAACACCTCTCTCCCCGGCTGGCTCGTCCTCATCCCCCGCCGCCACGTCGAATCCATCGCCAACCTCACCCCCGATGAATACAACACCCTCGGCCCCCTCCTCCACCACACCTCCCAAGCCCTCAAAACCAATACCAACTGCCGCAAAACCTACATCGTCCAATTCGCCGACCACCCCCAACACCCCCACGTCCACTTCCACATCATCCCCGTCATGAACGACCAACCAGACACCCACCGCGGCCCTAACATCTTTAACTACCTCCGCACCCCCCAAACCGAACACCTCCAACCTCCCGCCATGAACGACATCGCCAACCAAATCCGCGCCTACCTCACCACCGCCTACCCCCAACCCACACCCCCCAGCCGCCACCTCAACTGGCCCCACTGCTACAACGCCCGCGACCTCGGCGGCCTCCCCACCACTAATAACCACACCACCCGCTGGGCCGCCCTCGTCCGCAGCGACATCCTCACCCGTCTCGATGACGCCGGTCGCCAAGCCCTCGATCAATACGGCATCCGGACCATCATCGACATCCGCAGTCACCGCGAACTAAACAAAATCCCCTCCCCCTACCACGACCACCCCACCATCACCTTCCACCACCTCCCCGTCGAAGACCAAGACACCAACAGCCAAGCCATCCTCGCCACCGCCCAAGACCATCACCAAGTTTATCGCCTCATCATTGACCACTTCCCCCACAACCTCGTCACCATCCTCCGCGCCCTCATCACCGCCCCCCCCGGCGGCATCCTCATCCATTGCCACGCCGGCAAAGACCGCACCGGCCTCGTCACCGCCCTCCTCCTCACCACCCTCGGCCTCACCCCCCACACCATCGCCACCGACTACGTCCTCAGCCAACAATCCCTCTGGCCCCTCTACCAAAAAATGATCGCCGACAAAGGCCCCGATAACATCACCTTCTGGCAAAAACCCCTCACCCCCCCCGAACTCATACTCGCCACCCTCGACCACATCACCACCACCTACGACTCCATCCCCAACTACCTCACCCAACACGGCCTCACCCCCACCGAACAACAACAACTCCGCCACCGCTTCCTCATCTAACCCAAGGCAGCGCGATTTGCAAAATTACCAAACCAACCTCCCCACCAAACACCCCTCCTCCCTTCACCAACAACAAAAAATCCCCAAAATCCCCAAAATCCGCGTCAAAACCCACCAAACACCCTCAAACCAACACCTTCCTCCCTTCACCAACACAAAAAAAATCTGTCAAATCCCCAAAATCCGCGTCAAAACCCACCAAACCTAACCCCTACACACAATCACAATAGCAAACCCCCTACAACTGTCATTCCCGCGCACGCGGGAACCCACACATAAACCCTCCCCACCAAACACCCCACCTCCCTCCACCAACACAAAAAAATCTGTCAAATCCCCAAAATCCGCGTCAAAATCCACCAAACCTAACCCAAACCAACCCCCACCCCCAGCAAAACACCCCCCTACTCCCCCCCACCCAATCCCAACGCATCCACCGCCGCCTGCGTCGTCAAATGCACCCGCCCCTCACCCAAATGAGCCAAAAACGCACTCCCCTCCAACCGATCCATCACCGGCCCCTTAAACCCAGCCAAATGCAACTCAACCCCCACCTCGGCCAACACCTCCCCCAACCGCTCCAACACCTCCAACGCACTAAAATCAACACTATTCACCGCCGTCCCAATCAACACCAAATACCGCATCTCACCCTGCCGCGCCAATACCCCCTGCACCACCTCCTCCAACCGCCGCGTATTCCCAAAATACAAACTCTCATCAATCCGTACCAACACCGCCTCCGGCCACGTCTCCACCTCATGCCGCAACACATTCCGATAATAATCAGACCCCGGCAAACGCCCCACCACCGCCACATGCGGCTGACTCGTCCGCGCCAAATACAACAACAAACTCGTCCCCGCCCCCAGCAAAATACCCGTTTCGATACCAACCAACAACACCGCCCCAAACGTAACCAGCAACGCCGCCCCATCCAATTTACTATACCCCCACACCCGTCGCCACGTCGGCAAATCGATTAAACCACCCACCGCCACCAAAATAATCGCCGCTAACGTCGCCTTCGGTATATAATAGAAGAACGGCGTCAAAAATAGAAGCGCCAAGGCAATCAACACCGCCGTTATCAACGACGCCAACGTCGTCCGCGCCCCCGCCGCATAATTCACCAAGGACCGACTAAACCCACCCGTCACCGGATACCCACCCGTAAACGCCGCCCCCACATTCGCCAACCCCAACGCAATTAACTCTTGATTCGCATCCACCTCCTCCCGCCGCTGACTCGCCAACGACTTCGCCACCGAAATACTCTCCATATACCCCACAAAACTAATCGCCACCGCCGTCGTCCCCAACGCTCCCCAATCCGCCCCACTCATTGACGGCCAACTCATCGACGGCCACCCCGCCGGCACCATCCCCACAATCCCGATACCCGCCGTCGCCCCTCCATCAAACCCCCACACCAACAACGTCGTCACCCCCACCACCACCAACGGCCCACTCTTCGTAATCGGTACAATCCACTTCTCCGTCACCCCCCACGCCCGCAACCATTGCTCCAAATACCATTTACAAGCCAACAACACCATAATACTGCCACCACCAATACCCAAAGTCACCAAATTCGTCTCCCCCAAATTCTGCCCCACCACCAATACCTGCTCGACAAACGACTCCCCTCGTGCCACCGACAACCCCAACAAATTCTTCACCTGACTGAATCCGATAACAATCGCCGCCGCACTCGAAAATCCAACCAACACCGGATGGCTCAAGAAATCAACCAAAAAACCAACCTTCAACACCCCCATCAACATCTGGATCAACCCCACCATCAACGCCAACGTCAATGCTAAAACCAAATACTCCCCCGTCCCCTCGGCCACCATCCCCCCCACACTCGCCGCCGTCAACAACGACACAATCGCCACCGGCCCCACCGCCAAATACCGACTCGTCCCCAACAACCCATAAATAAACAACGGCAACATACTCGCATACAACCCCACCTGCGGCGGCAAACCAGCCAGCAACGCATACGCCATCCCCTGCGGAATCAACATAATCGCCACAATCAGCCCCGCCATCATATCCCCACTCACATATTCACGCTTATACGTCCGTAACGTCTTGATAATTGGTAAAAACCGCGTCCAATCCCCCTTTGACTCCCCCCCACCAACCGACCACTCCTCTGTTGCTGGCCATATACTCATACCAACCCCCTTTTCTTAATTAGACACAGGCAAGCCAGCTCGTTCCCAAGCCATCATGCCCCCTTGTAAATTGATCACATCCGTAAACCCTAACGATACCAACTGTTCACACGCCGCCTGACTCCGCGCCCCAGACCGACACACACACACAATCCGCTTATCCTTCGGCAATTCATTATGCCGCAACGGCAACGTAAACAACGGCAACAACCGCGATCCCGCCACATGCCCCCCCGCATACTCACCCGCCGAGCGCACATCCACCACTACCACATCACTCCCCTTATCCAACTCAGCTTGCAATCCTTGCGGATCAATCACCTCTACCCCAGTAACCTGCCGTTTATTCCATAATTGACGTAACATAATTTTATCTCCTCTTTCAAATAACAATGTCGATATAACTCATATTCATTTACAAATCACTTTTACAGCCCGATGATGGCTGTCATACCTGCGAAGATGCTGTCCGTTTTTCTTATGTCAACAACCATTTACAGCCCGATCAGGGCTGTCATCCTCGCGAAAGCGGGGATCCACTTATAACCCAATCATACCCCACTCATGCAAAAACTATTTAAAAACTTTGTAAGGATACAGTAATGCTATCTCCCAACCCTATTCACATCTTCATTCTCCTAAAATCACACATCACCTACAACTTCACCACAACCCTCCACCCCCCAAGCCCCCTTCG
>DATHYN010000067.1:0-9569 GCA_035459145.1 Anaerolineae bacterium
ACCAATCTCCATATAGGCGATCGGCTGTCCCGCTAAGGAGTAGGTCGCCCGTTGCGCATTCACCACCCCGCCCCCAGCCCGGTTCACCGGGCGCCAAACCTAGCCCAACGGATTCATCCTTGGGCGGGACCACCCCACCCAAGCCTCCCCCCCCACGCCAACTATTTCTTACCCCCTCTCCAACAAAATCACCGGAATCACCCGCCCCGCCTTCTCCGCATAATCATAAAAAAACGAATGCCTCTTCGCCATCCGCTCATATAACTCGGCCCGCCTCGCCCCCTCCACCTCCACCGCCTCGGCCACAAACCGCTCCCGCCCAAACTCCACCTCCACCCCCGGATTCGCCTTCAAATTATAATACCAATCCGGATGCGTCGACGCCCCACCCTTCGACGCAATCACAAACAAATTATCCCCCTCCGCCATACACACCAACGGCGTCACTCGCTCCAACCCACTCTTCGCCCCCGTCGTGTGCAACAACAATAAATCCCACCCTTTAAAATGCCCCCCCACCTTGCCACCATTCTCCCGAAACTCAGCAATCACCTGCTTATTCCAATCATTCTGCTCACTCATCATCCACTCCTTTTAATCATTAATCAGCCCGTAAAGCCAACCACTCACGCCGCAACAGCGCATACAAATACTCACTCCCCCAACTACCCTTAAACCACACATTCTCCACCATATGCCCCTCACGCCGCCATCCCAAATGCGTCAACAAGCGCACCGATGCCTCATTCTCCACATCACAAATCGCCCGCACCCGATGCAAACCCAACTCTACAAATAAATAATCCAACAAACAACTCACCGCCTCCCGCCCATAACCATACCCCTGCGCCCTCGTCGCTAATGTATATCCAATCTCCGCCTGCTGACCATCCTCGGCCAACACACAAAAAGCACAATCCCCCAACAACTCCCCCGTCTCCCGCAACTCTATCGCCAACTGATACCACTCCCCCACCCGCCCCGCCTCGGCCCCCATCATCTCCCGCACAAACGCCACCCCCTGCCCCTCACTATACGGCGCCTCCCAACTCTGATACCGCGCCACCTCCGGCTCAGACCGATACGCCACAAACCCAGCCACATCTCTCATCTCAAACGAACGTAATCGCAACCGCGCACTTAATAATTCCATACCTCATTATAAACCCAAAACCCCACCATGACCAACTCTTCACACAGCCCCTTTTCCATGCTAAAATGACCCCATGAAACCAAACAAACATAAGCAAAATCGCGCCCAACAAGGTCGCGCCCGCATGTACCTCAAATCCCACCTCAACTGGATCACCGGCTACCCCACCTCCCTCCTCAATCCCCAAGCCCCACCCGCCCACTGGCAACCCATCCCCCACCACGGCCGCCGCCACCTCACCCCCCTCACCCTCACCCGCAAACACCTCCACCGCGCTACCGGCAACTGGCAAAAAATCATCCACCAATTCCCCGATGCCCTCCCCCACATCATCCCCAATCTCGACCATTGGCACGACGCCCTCCCCCATCTCCTCGACCTCCTCAAACCAGCCGTCCACGACGGCCACCCCCTCCCCCCACACCTCCTCAACCACTACCCTCAAACCCTCGCCCGCGATGCCCGCCACCACCTCAAACAAAACCCCACCCTTAAACCACTCATCCACGCCCTCAGCTGGCAACTTTACCTCTACCCCCAAGAATTCGCCCAAGCCCTAACCTGGCTCAACACCTACGCCCCCCACTGCGTCCGCTATCTCGCCCATCTCCCCGATAAACAGACCTCCCTCAACCACCTACTCATCCTCTGGGACCTCTCCCGCCGCGATAACCAACGCCGCCACCAACGTACCCACAGCCTCATCATCCACCTCACCAACCCCCTCGCCTACACCCTCCCCACCTACCAAATCCCCGAATATCTCCAACAATGGGACCAAAAACTTCTCGATGCCCAAAAACAAACCCTCAACGACAACCAACCACCACCAAAACCAAAACCCACCCTCGGCCCCAACCTCCAACAAATCCTCCTCTGGCTCTGGCCCCAATCACGCGGCCCCCGCCGCCACGCCCTCAACCTACTCAACACCTTCTTCCCCGATGACCTCTTAACCAACTGGCAAACCTGGTGGCAAACCATCACCCCCTACCTCCAACACGGCCGCCGCCTCCTCGCCATCTCCCCCACCTCCGCTGTCACCACCCCCGCCAAAGCTTTACGCCAAACCTTAAACGCCACCCCACCACCCCCTCGCCCCCAAGCCCCCCACCTCCTTGATCTTCTCAAAAGCTATAGCCAATACATCCCCGCCAAATCACACCACACCATCACCGGCATCCTTAACCAACTTCCCCTCATTCACCACCAAACATTCACCCGCCCCGCCTTCATGCACACCCTTTACCGGCATACCTCCGAGCATAAACAACAACTCCCCCTATTCCTCCACCATTTTCATCAATATCTCCGCACTAACTTACCTACCGACCAATTACTCCTCCCTTGGGACAGCAATCTCGGTAACTGGGACCGCCGTACCCCCGAACATTACTGGCACTTAATTGAAGATATTTTAGACGAAACCCCCACTCCGGCTCAATACGAAACCATTTTCGCCACCATCCACCACCATCTTCACCAAGATTTACCTGACCAATGGGGCTCTCCCTGCTGGGCCCGAACGGTCGAATTCGCCCTCGCCCTCCCGCAACTCCCCCTCGACCAACGGTATCACTACATCGGCCAACTCATTGACCACAAAGCCCATGACCGTTATTGCCGAACCTCTTTCATCCAACTAGCTCACCAACTCACCCTCCCTCACCCTGACACCTTCGGCCAAATCTTCACCCGCCTCCGTGACAGTAACTACAACCAAGATGATTATCAATTCACCCTTGACCACATCATCCCTCTCCTCACCTCGGCCAACTGGCCCGCCCTCTTCCACTACCTCATCACCAGCCCCCAACACAAACAATTGTGGCCCTTCATCGACCAACTCAACCTCCTCCATCGCCACCACCTCCTCCTCCCACCACCACCCTACCCCGCCCCCCACCAACTCCAATTCCCCGATTGGGTCCTAAACTACCCCCCCCACTTTCATGACAACCTCACCCTCCTCAACGCCATCACCCCCTCGGCCGCCACCATCGCCGACCGCATCCTCGGCACCAACTTCCCCCTCCCCCAAAACCTCCAGCGCCAAATCGACGCCCTCCAAGCCAAACTCGATACCCACCCCCACCTCCAAAAACAGATCGACAAACTCCAACAACGTCTCACCACCCCCACCTCCATCTCCCCCACCCGCGTCCACAACCTCCAACACAAACTACACCAAACCATCCACCTCCTCATCTTCGACCAATGGCAAAAACAGATCACCCCCCAACTACACCAACTCATCTACCAACAACTCAACCTCGACCCCGCCACCCACCCCACCCTCCCCCCATGGCTTTTCGCCCCCCGCCAACTCACCATCTTCGCCAAACTCCCCGACCTCTCCCCCCAATTCCAACAACTCGCCCACCGCCTCTTCCACACACGCCTCGGCCCCCCACCCTGGGACCTCCGCCACGACCCCGCCAATGCCCACTTCCTCGACCAACTACGTCACAAAAGGGTCAATGTCGACGCTTGGCTCAATCCACCACCGCCTCAAACGGTAGTTGGCGCTAACGGCCGTTCCCTCACCCTCGCCATCAGCCAAGACCCCCTCGACATATTCCACATGGGCACCCCCTTCGACACCTGCCTCAGCCCCGGCAACGCCAACTTCTTCTCCGTCTTCGCCAACGCCGCCGACATCAACAAACAAGTTCTCTTCCTCCGCGACCAACAAGGCCAAATCGTTGGCCGCTGCCTCCTCGCCCTCAACGACGACGGCCACCTCCTCACCTTCAACCCCTACTGCCACGACTCCGAATTCAAATTCGACCAAACCGTCGGCCAATTCGCCCGCGACCTCGTCCTACAACTCGGCACCGCCGCCATTCCCGACGGCCACATCTCCCCACTCATCGCCCCCGATTGGTATGATGACGGCTCCGTCGACCTCGCCCAACAATTCACCTTCTTAAATGAAGACGCACCCTTCCGCCACAGCCTAAAAGATATCCCCCTCGACCAATTCGTCCCCACCCTCATCCATAACTTCCACCCCCTCCCCCTCAACGAATTCTCCCTCCCCCTCATCATCGCCATCGATGAACTCGACGAGCGCCCCCAATTAATCGCTCCCCTTCTCCCCTATCTCCGCCAAACCAAAAATATGCCCCACCAAACTTGGGTCAAAACCATTGACCTCGCCCACCAAATCGACGCCACCCCCTTCGTCCACTGGGCCCTCCGTCACCACATCATCCCCTTTCTTCTCGATAACCGCATAAGCTGGCCCGATGAAACCATAATGGACCTAATCACCGACATGAACCCTTCCCTCGCCCTCCGCATCCTCCGCCACGGCCGCCCCTACGGCGTCCACAACGACGAAGACGAACACGACAACTACCGCCGCCAACTCCTCGCCCAAACCCACCGCCAACTCAACCGCCACCACCTCGCCAACCGCTTAATCAACTAAATACTTCGCCTATATAATCATCTCTGCCCTCTTGTTCCATATTTTATACTACCTTTTCCTCACCTAATTTTTGATTTTAGACTCACCCCCACCTTGTTACGATTTGCCCCTTGCTAATTAAACAATAAATCCTTTACAATATCTTATGCGAAGCAACCACAAAACCACAATTTTGCGTAGTAATTAAACCAAATAAAGGAGGTTTTTATGCCACCAAATCCACCTTCAAAAACAGAATTACAACAAACTTTACTTGACACCATTGCTGATTTATCTATTGAACAAACAACAGCAGTTCTTCACTTTGCTCAAACATTAGCCAATCCTTCTCCACCACCAGTGGTTCGTTTAGAAGATCTATTTGGTGATTTTTGGCCAGAAGATGAATCTATTGATGAATTTATTGCCACAGTACGTCAATGGCGTGATGATGATTTAGACCTGCATCAAGAAATCATATGAATCCAATAGTTTTAGATACTGATATATGGTCGTTTTTATTTAAAGGCGATTCAAGGATTATTAACTATCGTCAATATATCGATAATAATGTGTTATGTGTATCATTTCAAACGGTAGCAGAATTATATCAATGGACGGAGATTCATGATTGGGGTACAAAACGGCGTACAAAATTACATCACTGGTTGTCAAATTTCAAAGTTTTAGCATATGATGATGAAACTGCACAAGTATGGGCAAAAATACGGGCTGTACGCTTCGAACAGGGCCGACCTCTTGCCGCCCAAGACGCATGGGTCGCAGCTTGTGCTTTACGCCACCAATATCCACTATTAACCCATAACCATTCCGATTATGCATTAATCCCAGACTTAATCATCATCCCTCAGCTTAATTAAACCTAAGAATGCCAACTTCAAGGCATAGTCAGCTACTCTTCACCAAAACCCACCCCACCCAAACCCTCCTCCTTTCACCAATCCCAACTCAAAAAACGACCTACCTTACACCCCTCCTCACTTCACCAACATCAAAAAATCCGCCCAATCCCCAAAATCCGCGTCAAAACCCACCAAACATCCCCTTTACCAACACCCAACTCACTTCACCAACACCCAAAAATCCGCCCAATCCCCAAAATCCGCGTCAAAACCCACCAAACATTCCCCACACACACAATAGCAAACCCCCTACAACTGTCATTCCTGCACAAGCAGGAATCCACTCCTAAAACCCCTTTAAATCAACCTTATTCTCCGCAATCCACTCCCCCCCAAAACTTGCCCCATCACCAAAAACCGATTATGATCACCTCTTTGAAATCATCGCGCCCACAACCCACAATCTCCCCGCCGCGCCCACAAACAACAAACAACTCAAGGACTTCTTAATTATGAAACCACCAATCCAAGACAAACACCGCCGCGTCACCACCCAACTAGACCTCCCCCCCCGCCTCCTCCTCGGCCCCGGCCCCTCCAACGCCCACCCCCGCGTCCTCCAAGCCCTCGGCATGCGCCAAGTCGGCCACCTCGACCCCCGCTTCATCGAACTCATGAACGAAATCCAATCCCTCCTCCGCTACACCTGGCAAACCGACAACGACATCACCATCCCCATCAGCGGCACCGGCAGTGCCGCCATGGAAGCCTCCCTCGCCAATACCATCGAACCCGGCGATACCATCCTCATCGGCCTCAACGGCTACTTCGGCCACCGCCTCGTCGATATGGCCACCCGCTACGACGCCAACGTCCAAACCATCGAAAAACCATGGGGCGACATCTTCACCCTCGATGAACTCCGCGCCGCCATGGACAAACACCGCCCCGCCATCCTCGCCCTCGTCCACGCCGAAACCTCCACCGGTGCCGAACAACCCCTCGATGGCGTCGGTGCCCTCTGCCGCGAATACGACTGCCTCCTCCTCATCGACACCGTCACCAGCCTCGGCGGCATCCCCCTCTTCCTCGATGAATGGCAAGTCGACATCGCCTACAGCGGTACCCAAAAATGCCTCTCCTGCCCTCCCGGCCTCGGCCCACTCACCTTCAACGACCGCGCCATGACCAAAATCGGCAACCGCCAAACCCCCGTCAAAAACTGGTACCTCGATATGACCCTCGTCGGCCGCTACTGGGGCACTGAACGCACCTACCACCACACCGCCCCCATCAATATGAACTACGCCCTCCGCGAAGCCCTCCGCCTCGTCGCCCAAGAAGGACTCGCCGTCCGCTGGGGCCGCCACCGCCACAACGCCGAACTTTTCTGGGAAGGGCTCGCCGACATCGGCCTCGAATGCCACGTCCCCTACGAACACCGCCTCCCCAGCCTCACCACCATCCGCGTCCCCGATGGCATCAATCCCCAAGACGTCACCCGCATCCTCCTCCAAGATTACAACATCGAAATCGCCAACGGCCTCGGCCAACTCGGCGGCCAAGTCTGGCGCGTCGGCCTCATGGGCTTCAACAGCCGCCTCGAAAACGTCCACCTCCTCCTCAACGCCCTCGACCGCACCATCCACAAACTCCGCGACTAACCCCCACCGCGCGGCATTGCCCCCTAGCCGACAATGCCGCGCCCTACCAGCCCCTACGCCCCCTTAAACCCTAACTCCGGCCAAGCCACATTCGCCCGCGTCCGCGTCCCAATCGCCGCAATCACAATCGCACACATCCCCACCCCCACCATCACCGGCCGTACCCCAACATGCTCGGCCAACCCCGTCGCAATCGCCACCCCAATCGGCCCCGGCACCGCCGCCAACGTCAAAAACGCCGCCGTCACCCGCCCCAACAGATGATTAGGCGTCAACTCCTGCCGAATCGATACCATCACCACCACCCGTACCCTCTGCGCAAACTGAAACAACACCCCTAAGAAAATCGTCAACACAAAAGTCGGCATCACCCCCATCATCATCATCACAATCCCTTCAACCACCACCGCCCCCAAAAAGCTAATCCCAAACCCCCACTTTTTGCGAATCCGCGGCCCATACGTGCCCGCAATCACCGCTCCCAACGTCGAAATCCCAAAAAACAAACCCACCCCACTATCATCTTGCCCCAGCTCCGTCTTCAAAAAGTAGATAAATAAATCATTGGCCGATAACAATACCATCACCACAAAGAACATCGTGATCGTAAAATCTTTCAATACCGGCTGGCTCCAAATATACCGTACCCCCGCCAACATATTATCAATCACACTCTCCTTTTCATCCGTCACCACCGGTTTCGGTATCCGCAATTTAATAAAATAAATCGATACCGCCGACACCAAAAACGACAACGCATTCACCCAAATCGCCCCTAACGGGCCCGCCCAATCAGACACAAAACCAGCAATCACCGGCCCCACCACAAACGACATCGCCCACGTTAATTGAAAACGGCCGTTCGCCTCCACCACCTCATCCGCTTCCACTAAATTAGGCACCGCCGCCGAGTTCGCCGCCAAAAATGTCATCCCCAACATCGACCCAATTAACGTCGCTATATAAATCAACGGCATACTCGGCCCCCACAACGTCCACCCCAACGGAATCGCCCCAAAACTAAGGAATCGCCCCACATCACACCAAATCATCAACCGCCGCCGATCAACTTTATCCACAATCGCCCCCGCTAAAATCCCCGATAACAACCAGCCCACACTAAAGGTCGCTGTCACCAAACCCATCTGCGCCACCGAGCCCGTCGCCTCCAACACCAATAAAGGCACCGCAATTAACGCAAACGCATCTCCTAAACTAGATAACGTCTGCCCAAACCAAAAAATATTAAAATTCCGATTACGCCACAATGTGGATTCCGTTTCTTCTTCTTGTTTCATCATTTACTTCTCCTCTTTACCTAAACCTTGCTTTTACTTGAATTGCCATACCGGTACCGGCTCTTTAACCGTGCGCTCATCCAACCACAATCGGTCTAAACCAGTTACTTCTACTTCATCCATAGACCACAACCGCTCACCTGCAAATAACCCCTCTTCCGCCCACTCGGCTGGGTTCAATGACAAGGCATACGGATTAATTGGGCTTAACGGCCGTTGCTCCCCCAACCAATAACTCGCCTTAGCAAACATCCCCACCGCCAACTGCTCCATCAATATCACATTCTCCGCCATCCGCCGCCGCATCTCGGCCCTATCCGTCTCACCCACCACATTCCGAATAATCTGATGCATAAAGCCCCAATCCTGAATCGCAAAGAAAAAATCCTCCGCTTCTGTCCGATCCAACTCGGCCCATTGCCGGAAAACAAGTTGCATCCGGGCCTGTAACTGCCCGATCTGCGCCACAAACGGCTCTAACTCCGCCATCAACACATCATCAACAATCGCGTTCTGAATAAATAATGGCACAATAACCGTCCCCAAAATGGCCGAGTCCCACCCAATCTTCGCCATCATCGGCTGACAACTACCCATAATCCCATACTGCTTTTCGTACGTCATCAACATTAACTCAAACAGTTGCCGATACGTTTTCTCATGCCGGGCCGCCACCGCCGTCATATCCTCCCCATCCAAACTGCGTTCGATCAAATTCGCCACCAAACTGTTGCTAATCCCAATAAAATCAGACCCCGGCGAATACAACGGATCTAAAAACATCCCCGCTTCCCCCGTTAAACACCACCCCTCGGCCGAAAAAACCTGCCGACACCCATGTGAAAAATGACGCAAACAACGAAAATCCTGCACCCTATCCGCTAACCGCCCCACTTCAGCCGCACATTGCGGCTCATGCGCCTCTAACCAAGCCAACGCCTTCTCAAACCGATTCACATCAGACAACGCATAACGCTCACTATCCATCACAATCCCCACACTCGTCGCCCCCCCAGCCAACGGAATTAACCACACCCAATACCCATCCCCCATTAAATGATTCGTGCTTTGCCACCGCTCACCACCAGGCACCCGACCCTGCCACACCACATCATCAGACCATTGCTGAATATTAATTCGCCCCCCCAACCGAAACCAAACCGCATTCACTTTATG
>DATHYN010000068.1:0-29395 GCA_035459145.1 Anaerolineae bacterium
GGGTGGATTGGGGGTGGGGGCCGTCGTAGGTGTGGAAACGGAGGTGGCCGTTGAGGTCGCAGAGCCATACTTCTTGGGCGCCACGGGCGAGATAGAGGTCGATTTTGTGGGCCATTTCCGCATCGGAGTTGGAGGGGGATATGATTTCGACACATAGTTCGGGGGCGCGAGGATAGGGGGTGGTGGTATTAAATTCAGCTAAGAATTGTTCAGATACCCAAACGACAGCAGCGACTTTGACACCTTTTGCTGTTTGGATTGAGCATTCGGGTAAGACGCGCCCGTTTTGGCAATGTTGATAAATCATGATTAGTAGCACGCCTTGGATAAAGCTGTGTTTGTTAGATGCTGGACTCATTTCAATATGCCCCCATTCATTTTGTTCAATTTTGTAGGGTAAATCCTGTAAGGTTGGATCAGAGATGATTTGTGACCATTCCATTGGTTTTTATCCTTCAGTAAGTTGAAAGAGAAAGCGTGTACTTGGGGTGGGCTTTGTTTTTTTATTATTGTAATCTGAGTCCGATACTTAGTGAAGCCGATGTGAGAGTTGGTTAGGGTGTGGTTAGGGTAGATTTCTCGACTTCGTTCAATCCTTGATTTAGGGGTGGGGCTTGTCGAGGGTGGGGCGGATTGAACTGCGCTCGAAATGACGTTTGGGGGAGGGGGTGGGGCTTGTCGAGGGTGGGGGGATTGAACTGCGCTCGAAATGACGTCGGGAGGGGTGGTGTGAATTGTCGAATTTAGGTTATTGTAGCATAAAAATAGTTGATTGGGGTTATTTAGTTGTTGACAAGAGGCGGATTATCCTTTATCATATCGGTATGAATGAATATTCATTCATATGATTGAATATTCATTCACAGAGTAAAGGATAAATGATATGAGCAATGATTTTCAAGAGCAGGTGACTGCCTTGCGGCGGCAGACGATATTAGAGGCGGCGATTGCGTTGTTTGCGGAGCAGGGGTTTCAGCGGACGACGGTGAAGCAGATAGCGCAGAAGGCGGGGGTGGCGGATGGGACGATTTATAACTATTTTGAGAGCAAGGATGCGTTGTTGATGGCGGTGATGGCGCAGTTTAGTGAGGCGGAGATGCGGGAGTTGGATTTGGCGGCGGCGGAGCAGATGCCGTTTGCTGAGTTTGTGGCGATGTATGTGCCGCATCGGATGCAGGAGGTGGATGAGCAGTTTGTGGCGTTCAAGGCGGTGATGTCGGAGATGTTGTTTCAGGATAGGTCGTTGCAGGCGAAGGTGAATGAGGAGGTTTATTTGCCGGGGTTTGCGGTGGCGGAGGAATATTTTGCGAAGTTGATGGCCGAGGGGGTGTTGCCGCAGATGGATGTGGTGGTTTTGTCGCGGTTGTTTGCGAGTCCGTTGATGGGTTTGTTGTTGTTGCGGTTGTTGGGGGATGAGCATGTGGCCGAGAATTGGGATGCGTATACGGGGGCGGTGGTTAAGTTATTGCAGAAGTTTGGGGATGGTTCAGAAGTGGTTTGATAAAGGCGCATGAGATTTGCGGAGAACGAAGCCGAAATGAAGGTGATTTTAGGAGTGGATCCCCGCTTTCGCGAGGATGACAGCTCTGATCGGGCTGTAAATGGTTGTTGACATAAGAAAAACAGACAGCATCTGCGCAGGTATGACAGCTGTTGTTGGGTTGTGATTTTGTGAAGTGATTGGTTAACGATGGGCTGATTATGAATTATCCCGAAGTTTATGGAGAGATAGCAATGAATGTAAAACCAAAAATGTCGATTAGTGATGTTGATTTTGTTAATAATGTGCATCCGTATTTAGCGTGGATGCGAGAGAATGCGCCGGTGTATGAAGCGACATTTACGCGGGGGAAGTCGGTTTATTTGGTGACGCGTTATGATGATGTGATGGGGTTGTTGAAGGGGGATGAGTTGATGAAGAACCCGCAGACGGCGCGGGGAAAAGATGGGAAGAAGGCGATGGCATGGGTGCCGGGGATGGTGGAGGCGTTGATGAATAATATGTTGAATACGGATGAGCCGGATCATCGGCGGTTGCGGAATTTGGTGCATAAAGGGTTTACGCCACGGCGGATTCAGGAGTTGGAGGGGCAAATTGAAGGGATTGCGGCGTCGTTGCTGGATAAAGCGGTGGCGAAGGGGGAGTTTGATTTGATCCAGGATTTTGCGTTACCGTTACCATTGACGGTGATTATGGAGATGATTGGGATTCCGGAAGCGGATCGGGATAAGTTTGCGCGGTATGCGAGCAGTATTGTAGCGTTACCGACGACGTGGAATATGATTAAGATGTTGCCGAACTTGTGGTTGTTTTTTCGGTATACGCGGCAGTTGGCGGCGAAGCGGCGGGCGGAGCCCCGGGATGATTTGTTGACGGCGTTGGCGTTGGCCGAGGCGGAGGGGGATAAGTTGACGGAGAATGAGTTGTTGAGCACGATTTTCTTGTTGTTGGTGGCGGGGCATGAGACGACGGTTAATTTGATTGCGAATGGGATGTTAGCGTTGGTGGATCATCCGGAGCAGTGGGCGCGGTTGCGGGCCGAGCCGGAGTTGGTCCCCTCGGCCATCGAAGAGTTCCTCCGCTACGACGGCCCCCTCGTAACCACCGAAATGGCGTTCGCCCGCCATGATTTCCAATTACACGGTGTGGATATTCCCCAAGGAGCGATGGTATTGCCAGCGATTATGGCCGCCAATCGAGACGAGACGGTTTTTGCAGAGCCGAATCAGCTGGATATTGGGCGGACGCCGAATAAGCATTTGGCTTTTGGGCAGGGGATTCATTACTGTTTGGGGGCGCCGTTGGCGCGGTTGGAGGGGGTGAAGGCGTTTGAGATGTTGTTGGCGCGGGCGCCTAATTTGCGGTTGGGGGTGCCGAGGGAGCGTTTGGTGTATGAGCAGATGCCTATTTTGCATCGGTTGCAGAGTTTGCCGGTGGTGGTATAGGGGTGCGGCTAATAAATTCGAGGATGTGTTGGGCGATGGTGGGGCCTTGCTCTTCTTGAAGGAAGTGGCCGGCGTTTTTGATGACGATGCCTGGTTGTTTGCTGGCGGTGGGAATGAGTTGGCGGAAGAAGGGGGCGGCGCCACCGGTGATGGGGTCACTATCGGAGAACATGACGAGGGCGGGGCGGTCCCAACTTTGGAGGAAGTGGCGGGCGGCGGCCATTTGGGCGGCGCCGTCGTCTTCGGGGGTGGTGGGGACGAGGCTGGGCCAGATGGCGGCACCCGCTTTGTAGCTGGCATCGGGGAAGGGGGCTTCGTAGCCGGCGATGACTTCAGGGGGGAGGGTGTTGCCGGGGGCGAGGGAGCCTTTGATGATGCGGCCGATGGGGAGGTCGGGGACGCGTTGGCTGAAGCGTTGCCATTTGTAGAAAGCTTCGCCGAGGTCTTCGTGGCCGGTGGGGAGGAAGGTGTTCATGATGACGAGGCGGCGGAAGCGGTGGGGGTGTTGGCTAACGGCCGTTAGCCCCAATAAACCACCCCAATCTTGGACGACAATGGTGACACCGGTTAAATCTAATCGGTCTAAAAACCAGACCAAGGTGTCTAAATGAAATTGAAAAGAATAATCTTGGGGGGACGGTAACTTATCGGAACGGCCAAAACCGATGAAGTCTGGGGCGAGGACACGGTGGTGTTGGCCGAGAAGGGGAATCATGTGGCGGTAGAGGAAGGACCAGGAGGGTTCGCCGTGCAAGCAGAGGATGGTTTCGGCGGCGTCGGGTGGGCCTTCATCGAGATAGTGGAGACGGAGGCCGTCCGCCTGCTGGAGGTAGTGAGGGGTAAAGGGATAGTCGGGTAAGTTTTGGAAACGGTCATCGGGGGTACGTAGGTATCGGGACATGGCGAAATTCTCCTTGCTTGTGAGATTAGTTACAGCGAGTATAATGGCAATGAGGTAAAATTCAAATACGTTATGCAACTTTGCCGCATAATAGCCGTATATAAGTGTAAAATAGTTTACAGTTTTGATGATAGAAAAGAGAGGGCCTTATGATGGATGATTTGATCGCTACGGGGACATTGAATGTGGCCTATGCAGGCATGTTGATGTTAAGTATCGTGTTTACATTAATCAGTTTATTAGGGGTTGGGGCGGGAGAGGCGTTAGATTTCGATATGGAAATTGACACGGATGGCAGTTTCGATTTTATCAGTGTGAGCCCATTTGCGTTGGCTCTTTTCTTTGCAACATTTGGCGCGATGGGTTTGGTAACGCGACTGGGGTTAGGGATGGAGGCGGTGCAGAGTTTGGTGGTGGCGACGGTGGCGGCGTTGGCGGTGGGGATTATGGGGCAGGCGTTTTTTGTTTATATTTTGTCGCCAACGGTGTCGAGTAATTTCACGTTAGAGGATTTGGTGGGGCGGGAAGCGGAGGTGGTGACGACGATTCCGGCCGATGGGCGGGGAGAGATTGGAATTAATAATGCGAGTGGGCGATTAAAGTTGGCGGCCCGTTCCACAGATCATGAGTCGATTGCGGTTAGTAGCATTGTGGTGATTGAGCGGTTGAGTGGTCGGTTGGCGATTGTGTCGCCAGTTGAGGATAAGTTGAGTGGTGTGGTCGCCGATGTTAACTAGTATATCGCATCTAAATAAGGAATCGCATATAATGGTAGATAAGTGGGTGAGTGATTTATATTTGAGGTTGTTAAAATAAAAGAGCCAACTCTTTCATTTAAGCAGCTCGAGTCGTTTATGTTAAGTTGGAGGTAAATGATGGGTGGTACATTAGCATTTGCTATCGGTGGTTTTCTCTTCGTTGTCTTTGGAGTCGCGTTTGTGTATGCGAGTCGAGTCAAGAAGGTAGGGCCCAATGAAGTCCTGATTGTATCTGGTCGGGGGGAAACGGCCCGGATTGTGGTGGGTGGTCGTGTTTTTGTATGGCCTATTTTAGAGCGGGTGGATGATTTATCCCTCGAAATTATGACCATTGACATTCGGACGCCGGATGTGCCGAGTATTCAAGGCGTACCGGTGACGGTTGATGGGGTGGCACAGGTCAAAATCGGGAGTGATGATGCGTCGATTCGGACGGCGGCGATCCAATTTTTATCCAAAGAGCAAGATGAGATTCAATATATTGCCCATGAGACATTAGCTGGTCATTTGCGGGCGATTTTGGGCACATTGACGATTGAGCAGTTATTTAAAGATCGGGAAGCGTTTGCACAGAAGGTGCAGGAAGTGTCTGGGGACGATATGGCCAGCATGGGTTTGGAAATTGTCTCGTTTGTTATCAAAGATATTAGTGATAACGAAGGCTATTTGGAAGCGTTGGGGCGGACACGGATTGCGCAAGTGAAGCGGGATGCGGCGATTGGTGAAGCGGAAGCGGAACGGGATTCGACGATTGAGAGTGCCGAAGCGCGGCAACAGGGGGAAGCGGCCAAATTCCGGGCGGAAACGCGGATTGCGGAAAGTCGTAAGAATTATGAGGTTGAACAAGCGCATTACACGGCTGAAGTGAATCGGGAAAAAGCGGAATCGGAATTGGCGTATACGTTACAACAGAACATTGTCAATCAGAAAGTGGAAGCGGAAAAAGTCCAGATTGATGTGATTAAGAAGCAGAAGCAGATTGAGGTTGAGCAACAAGAGGTTCAACGGCGTGAGCAAGAGTTGGAAGCGACGGTACGGAAGCCAGCGGCGGCGCGTCAGTATGAGGTAGAGACATTATCGAATGCGCGTCGGTATCAGTTGCAGACGGAAGCGCAAGGTGAAGCGGAGGCGATTCGGCAGAGGGGTGAGGCGGAGGCTGATGCGTTGAAGGCGCGGGGTTTGGCTGAGGCTGAGGTTTTGCGGCAACGTGGTTTGGCTGAGGCAGAAGTTATTCGGCAACAAGGTTTGGCCGAGGCGGAAGCGGCGTATAAGAAAGCGGAATCGTGGAAAGAGTATTCACAAGCGGCGATTATTGAGCAGTTGTTAGAAAAGTTGCCGGAGATTGCATCGGCGATTTCAGCGCCATTGGCGCAGACGGATCGGATTGTGATTGTCAATTCTGGTGATAGTGATAATGCGGGGGCATCGAAGTTGACCAAGGATGTGACCAACATTATTGCGCAGGTGCCGGCGACGGTGGAAGCGTTGACGGGTCTTGATATTGTTGAGGCGATTGGCAATTTGCAAGGATTGAAAGAGTCGAAGAATACGGATAAAGAGAAAAAAGAGTAAGCATTTAAGGATGCTTTTGTAGTTAGTTGCCTCCTAGGTTATTTATCTGGGAGGCGCTTTTTATTTTTATGGCTATTTTATACGGGATTAGTGATTTGCATTTAGGGGCGGCGGTTAATCGGCAGGCGTTACCGGCGCTGGGGTATTATCCTGATGATTGGTTGATTGTGGCGGGGGATGTGGCCGAGGGGGAGGAGTTGTTTGCGTGGTCGATGCTCCAGTTGCAACAGCGGTTTGCGCAGGTGATTTGGACGCCGGGGAATCATGATTTATGGACGATGCCGAATAGTGCCGATCCGAAGCGGGGGGTGGTGAAGTATCATTATTTTGTGGAAATTTGTCGGCAGTTGGGGGTGGCGACGCCGGAGGATCCGTTTTTGACGTGGCGGGATGAGTTGGGGGAGGTGGTGATTGCGCCGATGTTTACATTGTATGATTATACGTTTAAGCCGGAGGGGGTGGCTTTAGATGAGGCGGTGGCGTGGGCGGCGGAGGTGGATACGGTGTGTACGGATGAGTATTTATTGCATCCGGATCCGTTTGCGGATCGGGCGAGTTGGTGTCATGCGCGGTGTGTTTATAGTGAGGGGCGGTTGGCCGAGGTGGGGGCGGGGCGGTCGATTATGGTGGTGACGCATTGGCCGTGGCGGGCAGATTTAGCGGTGTTACCACGGGTGCCGCGGTTTAAGATTTGGTGTGGGACACGGCGTACGGAACGATTGTTACGTGAGTACCCAATTGAGGCGGTGGTGTATGGTCATTTACACATCCGGCAGACGAGTCGGCGGGAGGGGGTGGTACACCATGAAGTATCGTTAGGGTATCCGCGTCAATGGCGGCAAGAGAAAGGGATGGGGCATTATTTGCGGGTGATTCGTGGTGGGGATTGAGGGTATTAGGTTAAGAGTTGGATAAATTCCCAAAGATTAGGGATGTAGGTGCGGGTGGCGAAGAGGATGACGAGAAGGCCAAACGGGATGAAGAGGGTGAAGGTGACGAATGGGGTGATATGGGTATCATCTCGATGTAGATTTGGGTTGAGGACGGCAATACTGGGGTTGGTGGGATGGTAGTAAACAGTGACGCGATTGCCAACGGCATATGGTTTTAATTTTTCTTTGGTTAAATCTTTATCATCGAGGGAAGGGAAAAAAGCATAGCGGGTGGTGGAGAATTGGCGCTTCTTAAGCGAATATTTTACAGTTAATTGCGGGGCGTAATTGACAATGACACCACTTAAATATCTGACTGGTTTTATGTCAGATTTAAGCACTTCCCCTTCAGTGGTGGGCCAATTGATACTTTCTTGGTTGAAGCGACGGTTACGGTCTCGATAATAATACCATAGATTGCCAATGCAGAAGAAGGTTAGGCCTATCCAGCCAGAAAAATTATTGGCGAAGATGAAGGTGAAGCCTGCGACGAGGGTGATAAGGGTTAAATGGTGTCTTGTTCTGGGGCGCATGTTGGTGGTGGCGGGGATGGGTATGAACCAGAGGAGGCCGAGGGTGATGAGGGTGATAAGGGGGGCTATAAATAAAGACCAGGCGAAGAAAGAGTAATAGAAAAAATCGAATAGAGTCATATTGTTACCATAGAGATAAAAATTGCAGTAGGCAGAACTGTGTTAGAGATGATTTTTGGCGCAGATATTTGTCTAAATGATAGCGCTAATCTGCTCCCATATGTTGTAGAAGGATAACAAACCCATAAATAACATATATATTGTGCCTAAAATTAGGAGATTGTTGGTTCTTGACAAAAGGGTTCCTGAATAGTGTGTCCCTTGTTCTAAAACGGCTAGATCAGGTTTAGTTGGTTGATAGTAGACATTCACTTTTTGGCCAGGTAGGTATTTTTGCAAAATTTGTTCAGCTTTAGAGCGATGTTTAAATCTATATTGACCAATGGCAATGCGTTCAGTGGTAAATGATTGACCATCAACGTTGTAATTAACGTTGACGAATACACCGTATCGCTTATCTCTCTTTTTTTGCCCAATAGGGTTGTTGATGGTGGCGCTTATGACTTGGCCCATTACATGGGACCATTCTTCAGTAGCTAGAGCTAATTGGTGGTTTTTGTGGTTGAAATGATGCATAACAAGAACGATCCCAATAGCAATGAGACCGATAAAGCCAAGAGAGGTGTGACCAAAAGCTAGGATTAAGCAGATGATCAATATGTTTTGTGTCCAATAGCGACGTTCTTCTGATGATAGATGAGCTAATGGTGGTGCTAACCAAAGAATAGCGAGTGAACTAAGGGTGAGCAGTGGTATAACACAAGCTAGCCAAAGAATAAGAAATATGAGTGATAGTGGTATTGTCATGAATAAGCCCTATATTATTGGAGGATGGTCTCGTAGATAGATATGAGCCATCTCCATATTATTGATTGATACGATATAGGGTAATTATAATGGTGTGTGGGGGTGAGGAATCCCAAAAAAGTCTCTTTTTAATAACTTTTTTTGTCAAGAATAAGCTATAAAACCTTTTTCATAATAACTTACTTAGTTCATTAAAGAAAGAAGTTGCTCCCATATATCATTGAAATATAAGAGACTCACAGCCAGCATAAAAATAGTGCCAATGATTAGAAGATTGTTGCCGGTTGATAAGCCTTTCTGGGTATAGTGAGTACCTTGTTCTAAAGTTGATAAAGACGGTTGATCTGGTTGATAGTAGACCTTTACTTTTTTGCCCAGAGGGTATGTTTGTAATATTTGGTTGACAGTAGAGCGGTATTTAGGGTGGTAGTGACCAAAGGCGATGCAGTTGGTGGTAAAAGATTGGTTATCAACTTTGTATTTAGTTTCAACAAGTAATCTGTAGCGACTATCGGCATCATTTATGGCGGCATAAGAGATAATTTCAGACTTCGATATTTGGCCAATAACATGTGGCCATTTTTTGCTGGCTAAACCTAATTGATGGTTATGAAAGCTGAAATGGCGCATAAGAAGCCCTGCACCAAGAATGATGGCCCCGATAATACCAAAAAAATCACGACCAAAGGCTAAGATTAAACAGATGCAGAAAACTGTTTGTGACCAGTAACGCTGTTGTATAGGTGATAAGTGAGCTAATTGGGGTGAGCGCCAAATAATAGAGAGGGAGACGAAGGCGACGATTGGTATAATGCAAATTAGCCAAGTGATAGAAAAGATAAGTGATGTTGTCATAAATGAACCCTACATGATTGTGGGATGGTTCAGAATTAACTTTATAAATGAGAATTTGATTTGCGGAGAACAAGACCCAATCAAAGGCGTGGTTAGGCGTGGATACCTGCCTACGCAGGTATGACATGTCTAACAAGGGGGGATTTATAAAGTGATTTGTAGATAGATATGAACCATCGTTATATTGATGATTGATATGATATAGGGTAATTATAATGGTATTTGTGGGGGAGGAATCCAAAAAAAGTCTCTTTTTAGAGATAGCTTAAATGAATATGAAACATTCCGATGTTTTGATCTATTGGTTATTGATGACGAGGTTTGTTTTTTGGTCGGCTAATTGGATGGTGGCTTGGGCGCCGGCATTAAATTCGAGGTAGTCGTCGGCGAGGCCATCGCTGAAGATGACGCCCCCTTCGGGCATATTGGATTCGATGATGAGGGGGGATTTCTTTTTGATTTGGCCGCAGACGAGGGAGGCGGCGGTGGTTTTGCTAATAAATGGTTCGCGAACGACGAAGATGAGAGATTCGGCATCACGGGGGAGTTGGGGTTGGCGTAGGGGGGGAGATGTATTTGATTTGGTGGTAGTTGTTTTGGAGGGGATCTTCTTTTTTTTATTATCGCCAAAGTAGGTGACCATGCCATTGGCCATATTGAAGAGACTGCTGAGCCAGCCGGTAGCGCCGGCGCCGGTGGAGACGATGATGCCACTTGAAGAGTGTGACTCTGTTTTGTTACCCAGTTTGATTTGGTAGCGGCAGGAGATGTGGTCGTGGCGGCCGATGAAGAGGTCGTTGAAGGCGAGGAGTGATTGGCCGTCGTTGAGTGTGGCTTGAGCCATGCTGATGGGGTTGATTTGGAACTGGTTATTGAGGACACGGTGGACGGCCGAGGGGCCTTCGCCAACATGGAAGGGCAATAAGACGCCATCAATATGTTGGGGGTCGGGGTTGATGGCGATGATGGGTTGGCCGTTGAGGTATTTGGCGGTGTTGACGACTAAACCATCGATGCCGATAGTCATAATCAGATCGTTAGCGGCGAAGATATAGTTGGGGAGGAATTGGCGTTCGATCTCATGAATTTTGATGATGCCTTGCAAACTGCGGCGCAGTTGGGCGAGGGCGGTGTAATATTGTTCATGTTCTCGTTCGTAAAGGGCGAAGTTGCCAGTACTATGTTCGATATAGAATTTGGCTTGGGCTTTGGTGTTAAAACGGGCGATGAGTCCTTCGAGGCGGGTTTTGCGGGTAACGAGAACAAGTTTTTCGTAATTCATACTGATTTGACTCTATTTTTAGGTAGTAAGAAAAGGAGGGGTGCCTAAAGGCACCCCTGTGGTGACTTAAGCTGGGGTGAGCATTTCCCGTTGGGCGGCAATTTGGGCGTCGACTTTGGCTTGGAGAGCGGGGGAGATGACATCCCAATTGGCTGGTCGTTGGGCCCATTGATGCTCGATACGTTGGCGAATGAGGCTGAATTTATCCCATTGGTAGCCGACAGGGCCACAATCGTAGATAGTTTCGAGGAGATTAGGGGCGGTGTTGGTGGCGGCGGGGACAACGGAGAGGCCATTCCCCTCGGCAATCACATGCAGTTCGCCTGGTAAAGAGAATTTACTACTATCGCCAGTGGGCATCTTCATCACATCCCGTTTACGACCATCGGCATATTCGATGAAGCTTAACTTGGTGGCAAAACTCATCGTATCACGGTTATGCTTTTGCAAAAGTCCGCCACCCATGCCGAAGGCGACATTTTGGGCACTAAAGCCTGCCTCGAGTGTGGCGTCGAGGATATCTTGGATGATGAAATAGTCGATACCATCCCCTTGGATGACGGCGCTGTTGAGCAGAACTTTGTACCCTTTGTCATTGGTGGTGTAGCCGAAGTGCCGGGCACAAGCGTCGAGCGCTTTGACGACCATGGTGACAGGGTCACCCGAGTCGGGGCGGACGACCATGGTACCGCCTTTTTCTTTGACTTTGGCGGCGACAGCGGGCAGAACTGTTTCGAGATAAGCGTTGTAATCGTAGCTATCGGCGACGGTGGCAAAGAGGCCATCGCCGAATTGGGTGATCATATTTTCGACGGCATCAAGCTCGGTGCGCCAGCTAGTCATGACAGAATGCTCGGTGGCGGGAATGGATTGGGCGAATGGTTCGCCATCGTTGAGTTGGTGGGCATACCAGGCGGCGTTCATGGTGTCAGTACCATCGAAGTTAAGCAGGTGGGCGACCCCGCCGAGCATTGCTTGTTCATCACTGGTGGCGCCGCGATAGCCGAAGTCGTGCAAACGGCTGGCCAAGAGCCAGTACATATCGGGGTCAACCGATTGGGCGAAGGCTTTATGAATAATATGTTTTGTTAAGCGACTCAAAGTGGCGACATTGGTGGGATACCAGACTTGGGTCAATAATGTTTCGAAGAAGGTGAGGAGACGGCTGTATTCTCCTTTGGCCGTCAGTTGGTAGACGGGAATATGGGGGTAGACGACACTACCTTCCGGCATCGCTTCGATTTTGATGGGAAAATAGCCATCGTTTTCTTGGATGAATTTGGTGAAGAGCGCTTTGGGGAAAGGGTAGGGAGTGAGACCGGCGTTGTGTTGGGCATAGAACCATTCCGCTTTAGTGACATCATCCATTGTCCATTGGCGCATGATATGGTTTTCCACAATGTAGCGCAAGCCGTAGAAGACGATACGGTCATCGGAGAGACCTTTGAACGGTTGGCGAAATTCACCATAGGCGACCATTTTGTTGGCTTCGGGGTACATGGCGAAATGGCCAGCTTTGTAAGAATCTGTTTTGACGGACATAGGGACTGGTTGCATGATTTATACTCCTTGAAAGTAGGCAGTCTGAAGAGACGACCATGATCGTGAGATAGGTTTGGATTAAGCTTCTAGAAAGAGGAATGGGGAAGGTTGGTGGTGATTAGAAGCGAGCGGATAAACTTATGAGTTATCTTTATGTGTCATAAGCGCTTCCATGAGATCGGGAGAGATGTTGAGTTGACCAATTTTAGAGGCGTTGGCGGCGAGGTCGCGGAGAGCCATGGTGACCATGAGGCGAGGCTCGGCCGATTGCATCGCCAGTAGCTGCAAAATTTCGGGGTCGAGCTGTTGTAATGGTTTAAGGGAGGCGGCGACGACATAAGATTCAGTATCGGCGAGAGATTGGCGGTTTTCCGTTTGGGCGGCGACCAGCTCTTTCCGTTCCGTCTCTAGTTTGATATCACCGGCCAGTTGCATTTCGCGAATCTCTTGTTGTTTGGCTTCGACGGCCAAATCGGCTTCGATTTTGGTTTCACGGATTTGACGTTTCTTTTGTTCGACAGCGATTTCGGTATTGAGTTCATTTTCTTTGATACGCCGTTCTTGTTCGACAGCGGCGTTGCGCCGTTCGTAGATGGCTTCATCGGCGTGACGTTGGAACGCTTCGCGGGCTTCGGCTTCGAGGGCGCGGGCGGTTTCGGGGGTGGGTTTGATGGCGAGGATGGAGAGGTTGAGGATTTCGACGCCGAGGGCGGCCAGAGCGGGATTATCACGCACTGTGGCAAAGACGGTATCAGCCATCTTATCGGATGATTTGACCGCATCACGTAAATCTTGCCCTTGCACTTCGGCGCGGGTAGCGACTTGGACAAGGTTGACCAAGCGTTGGGCGAGATTATCGGGGTCATCACTGGTATAGACATCAGGATTATCTTCGATGGTGTAGTCGAGGAGGGTGGCGACCAGTTTGGGGTCAGTGATGCGGTAAGTGAGTTGGCCTTGGACGGTGATTGGTTGGAAATCAGCGGTACTTTCATTGAAGATAAAGGGGATATCGGCGCTGCTGATGGGGACGACGGCGATAGTGGAGAACGGTTTGTAATAGAAGAAGGCGAGGCCAGCGCCTTCGCGGCGGAGTTGTCCATTTTGGTAGTGGAGGACATAGTGGGTAGGGCCAGTTTTTAGGTAGTGGAAGCCAAACATGCGTTATTTACCTCTAATAGTGTGCTTGTGACACGAACTGATGATATAAAAAAAGACCTTAACGATCTTGTTAGTGTATTAATTACACTAATTATAAGTGATTTGAGAGAGAGTGTCAAGAGGGAGTTTTTTTAGATGGGATTTCGTTTGAGGAGGGGATTGGTTTGAGGGGGTTTGGTGGATTTTGATGCGGATTTTGGGGATTGGGGGGATTTTTTGGTGTTGGTGGGGTGAGGGTTGGTGTTTGGTTGGGAGGTGGGTGATTTGGCAAAATTGGTAAATTGGTAAATCAGACTACCTTCAGAATACGGGTGTTTTTTGGATCAGTGGTGGTGGAAAGAGGATGTTTTTTTAGGGGTACCCCCGCCCGAGCGTGAACGCATCGGGCTCAATGGGGCGCCCCCTCGAAGGGGACTAGGGGGGTGATTTTGTAAAAAAGGACACTGTTTTTCAGGGTGCAGATACAAAAGCGGGGCAGTCTTTATTAGGCTGCCCCGCTTTGGGGTAGGCGTGGGTTAGAGTTTGCCGGTGACGAAGCGGCGGGCGGTTTCGGCGAGGACGGCGGCGCCGCGGGGCATGACGGCTTCGTCGATGTCGAAGATATCGGTATGGTGGTTGCGCATGATGCCATCATCGATGGCGGCGCCGAGGAGGAACATGGCCCCTTTTGCTTTTTGGGTCATGTAGGCGAAATCTTCGGCGCCCATGCCGAAGGCGTGGTCTTTGACGGCGGTGGGGCCGAGGAGATCGGCAGCGACTTGGCGCATCCAGTTATTGGCTTCGGGATGGTTGACAGTCATGGGGTAGCCTTCGTGGATGGTGAGTTTGTAATTGCCACCCATCACTTCGCTGATTTTGAACGCTTTTTCGATCTCGGCCCATAATCGATGCCGCGTTTCTAAATCGAAAGAGCGAATTGTGCCTTTGACATAGACCTCTTTGGGGATGACATTTTCGGCCGAGCCACCACTGATTTGACCGACACTAATGACAGATTGTTTGAGAGGGTCGATACGACGAGAAGGGATGGCGTAGAGGGTGGGGAGGACATTACTGAGCATGAAGAGAGGGTCGGTTCCTTCGTGGGGGGCGGCCCCGTGGCCGCCATCGCCACGAATCCAGCCTTCGAACGAGTCGACGGCAGCCATACTGGGGCCATCTTGGAAGAAGCAGACACCAGCCTCTAAATTAGAGATGACATGGAGAGCGATAACGGCATCAACACCCTCAAGGGCATCATCGTCGATCATGGCGGTGGCGCCACTAATGCCATTGTCATCAAACTTTTCTTCGGAAGGTTGGAAAAGGAAGCGGACGTTGCCATGCCAATTGTCTTCAGCCAGACTACCTTTGAGCAGGTGGGCGACGCCGAGGAGGATAGCGGTATGGGCGTCATGGCCACAAGCGTGCATAATACCTGGGTTTTGAGAGGCATAAGCGGTATTGGTTTGTTCGCTGATGGGGAGGGCATCCATATCAGCACGGATAGCGAGGGTAGGACCATCACCGGTCCCAATTTCACCGATGACACCAGTACGGCCGACCCCTTTGGTCACTTTGATACCGATCTCTTCCAGTGTATCGGCGACGAGTTGACTGGTACGGACCTCTTCGAAGCCGAGTTCGGGGTGGGCGTGAATATCACGGCGAATACGGACAAGTTCATTTTGTAAGGCTTGGGCTTTTTCGAGCATGTTTTCTCCAGAGGGTAATACTATTTATATTTTTCGTTAGTTGCGACGGGTCCACCAACGGTAAGCAAAGGCGAAGGCGCCACCCACTAAGGCCCAGCGGCGCCAGGGGTGGTGATGGGTGTGGGTAGCGGTGAGACCGGTGTGGGCCGGTTTTTGGCCGCGGGCTTGGGCGACAACGCCTTCGACCCCTTGGCGGATGAGGCTACGTAGCCAAGTTTGGTGGAGGCGTTGGGGATAATCATTGAGGGTACCGTCAACGACAATATTGCCATCATAACGGATTTCGGTGCCATCGGTGGTGGCGATGAGGTCGACACGGCCATTGCCGCGGATGGTGGAGCCACCGCCACCTGACTGTAGGCTAAGACGATAACTATGACTGGGATTAATTTGGCTGAGCGTGATGACGCCTTGATAAACGCCTTCGCCAGGGCCGTGGGGTAAGATGACACGTCCTTGAAACTGATTGTCATTGAAGCGTTGGCAGTAGAGACAGCCCGGCAGGCTATTTTCCCAATAATCGGGATTGATTAGGGCGGGCCATAACTCTTCAGGGGGGAGAGGGACACGTAACGTACCGGCGATTGGTGTTTGGTGAGGTTTATTATTCATGGATATCACTTGTGGGGGGGATAACGGCCGTTTCAGCCTTATTTTTAAGACAACGGAAAAAAGATTGGAGGAAAGGAGGCATTTGTTGGGCGATAATGGGGCGAAATAGACGGGCAGTGGCCTCAAGGGGAAGATGAATGGTTAGAAAAAAAGCTAAAGAGCTTTGTGTGTCACTGTTAGCTGTTAAATTCATGCGACCATCCATTTCAATTTGTTGTTTCATGACAGTTATATGACTACGTAATTTTAGTTGTGTTGGGGGGTGTTGTTCATACCAATGGATGAGGGCTTGGACAGCCCATTGGGGGCCGTTATCGGCGATGACAATACGGCCGTTGACGAGAAATTGTTCTTGGGGAAGCTGTTCTTCCCAACTGATAATACCAGGCGTGCAGGCAGTGACGACCGATGGTGAGGTGAGCTGATGCCAGACAAAGTTGATAGGGGCATTAATTGCCACAGTCCCCTCAAATTGCATTAAAACGCTTCATCCCAGAACTCTTCTTCACTGGCTTCTTCCTGGGCGAGGAAGCCCTCGATAGAATTTTCAATAAACCCCTCAGCAATTTCCCGCATTCGTTTTTGGGTAATATTTTGGGTAATTTTATTGACGACAGTGCGAGGCATGAGACGTAAGCCGGTGGGGCGGGGGAGATTGGAATGGATTTCGAGTTGATATTCGACTCTGGTTTGGCCGCCCATTGCTTCGAAGACGGAGCGCATGGAGAAGGTGCCGGGGGCGGTGGTGGCGTTCATGCTGGCCGAGGTTTGAACTGGTTCATAATTAGCTAAGGGGGTGATATGAATAATATGCGCATCATAATCAACCTGAGTAGCGATATCGGAGAAAACATTGATATGATAAGCAGCTAGCTCTACCGTTTGGTAGTGCATACGAAACTGATGGTTATTAAACTGTTTAACCATATTAATATGGGGTAAATAGTCAAAAATGCTCACTAAATCAGCATAAAAAGCAAAAGCTTCGGCTAGTGGAGCAGGGAATATGTAAGAACGGCCTATTGACCCAGCGACTTTTATCATGCGTTTGCTCGTCTCAGTGGTTATATACGAAGCCATTAACATGCGCCCACAGGAGCGTATGTAGCTATATTATTATATTAAACGTAGCAATCCGACAAATATCTTTTGCCTAAATGATTCAATCAGATTACTTAATTACTTTGTCCTTACTCATTCGTTTACTTAGCAAAAGATGTTGGGCAAAGTAGCAGGCTTCAAACTTATATGATTATAAGGGAAAACAGCAGTTAAGGGGAATTGGTTTCCTCGTTTTGATTTAATTCTAATGTTTCTAGTTTACTGGCTAACTCATCCAGTTGGGCCATAAGTTGGTCAATATCCGTTTTTTTAGGCAGGCCATGCTTTTGCAGAACGGCCGCGATTTCTTCTTCATCGAGATTAGCGAGTGCATCCTCTTCGGCGGAATCAGTGCCCCAACGGCTAAGGCCAAGCAGTTTATCACGAAGCCGAACACCTTCATCTGGTTTGAGATCACCATGATGGATCAGTTGCTGGACACGGCGTTCGATTTCAGTATCAACTTGGCGAAAAAGATCGAGGGGGGCAGATAATGTACGACGAATAGCCCCAAGCCGACTGCCCCCGCTTTGAATCAGGCCAGCTAGTACGGATTGGGGTAAAAAACCGCCTTGTTTTTTTTCTTGTTCGAAAATAATTTGTGACAAAGTCACGGCAGTTAGGTCTTCACCCGATACATTATCAACTACTTCGATCTCTTCTCCCTCACGAATAAGTTGGGCCAAGCCATCTAGCGTAATGTATTTTTTTGTTTCGGTATTATATAATTTACGGTTTGGGTACCGTTTAATGATGGTACTCATATTTTTTTCACCTCTCTTATAATCGAATTATAAGACAGGCTGGCTAGCTGTCAATAGCAAACAGGGAGAGAGTTGTTATACTCTCTCCCTGTTTCCCATTCTTGGGGGGGGATTTTGAACAGAGTTCAAAATATTACGCAAATCCTACTGACCGGTCATGATGGTGAGGCTAGAGCTAATTTAGCTCTAGCCTACACACATTGGCAAGACGCAAATCCTTCTGAGCAGGGAGCATTAACGCTAGCTTAGGCCGTTTCTTTTTGCGCTTTTTTGAGTTCATCAATCTTGCGATTGAGGGTGTTTAATTTGCGGTTCAAGGATTCAACATCTTTTTTGGTAGGGATGTTCATCCGAGCCAACAAATCTTCGACGCGTTTTTCGACGCTATCTTCCGCTTTTTTAGCGGCGTCACGGGCGCGGCTGGTCCGTTTTTCGGTCACTTCGTTGATGAGGCGACGGCCATCTTGTTCGGCGATTTCACCGCGGCTGATGAGTTTGTTAACAAACTCTTCAACTTCTTCTTGAGCTAAAGCGGCGGCACCGATACCGGCCAACAAGACGTTACGGGCGCTGGCCAAGAAGCGGTTGGCTTCTTTTTCTTCCATTTCTTCTTCAACGACGTTGATTGTTCCATTTTTGTTTGACATGATTAAAAACCTCCAGGTTGTTTCATTTCTCAAAATGTAGGCAAGAAAGCGATAAAATTTAGGCGGTGAGCCAAAAGCTTTAAGCTTGCACTACGTTGCTTATATTTTCTGTAAAGTGCAGTGTGTCTGTTTCATGGCGCACTGCGTTATAAACAGTAATATAACACAGTGCGTCATAGATGTCAACCCCCAAATTGAAATTGGTTTAGGATTGGTTTGCGAATCGGTGGGGTAGTTGTTAAAATCAGGTCTATATATATAGGAAATACCATCAGCTTAGCTTAAAAAAGGAAAATCACCATGAGTAATGAGGTTCAACGTAACTGTCAAGCATTAACGAAAGCGGGAAATCCGTGTAAACGATTTGCGATGGCGGGGTCGGATTATTGTAGTAGTCATCAATCTTACGAGGGTAGCACGACTACACCCGTATGTGTTGGCTTATTGCCGGATGGGACGCGTTGTCGTAATCCACAGACGAATGGGGAGTATTGTGCCTTACATATTGAGTTAGCCGAGTTACGAAGCCAGCAGCCGGCGGCATCGGCGGAAGAAGTGAATGGATTGATACAAGAGTTAGAAGGGTTGGTGGGGGATTTGCAATCACAAGTTTCGGATATGAAGACAGTATCTGATTTTACACCACGGGCGTTGTTGAAACAGGTGCGGCAGAACACAGATCGGTTTACGCCAGAATTGATACAAGATATTATGAATAGTTTAGAAGGGGCGAAGGCTGAGGATTTAGCGGATCCAGAGACATGGAAAGGGATGTGGTATATGGTGAGCTACTCGGCCCAATTCCAAGCAGAGCAGTTAAAACAGCGTTTGTTAGGGAGTGAGGACGAGGACGACGATTAGCTGATGCCAATATTTACGGATGAGGCGCAACTATATGAAGCGTTGGATGATTTATTTACGCAATTACGGGAACAGTATCCCCCGTCGGTGAATAAGTTATTGCGGTCGCGGTTATTAATTGTGTTCCAATGTTCGGGGCCGACGGCGTCGGTGGTGATTGATGCGCGGCAACGGCCGTTAGACATTCGCTTTGGCACCAACGCCACCCGCCCTACCCTTGATATCCAGTTGTCAACAGACACGTTACATGCGATTATGTTAGGACAAACTAGCTTGAAAAAAGCCTTGGGTCAACGTCAAGTCGTGGTTAAGGGACCGATTTTGAAGACGATGGCCTTATCAGATTTATTTAGTCAAATACAACAAGTTTACCCGCAGATAGCGCGGGAACACGGGTTATAAATTTAAGGAGAGTGCAAAATGGGAATCCCTTTTGGTTCAGATGAGTGGGCAAAAGCGTTAATGGTAGCGATCAATAATAGTGATGCGTATAAAGCGGCATCGAAAAAGTGGGAAGGTGATTTGACGTTTGTGGTAACGAAAGGTGGGGGGATGGATCAAGAGAAATATATTTATCTTGATTTGTGGCATGGTGAGTGTCGGGACGCATACAGTTCAGATACAGCAGTAGATTCCGCCTTTGTGTTGACGGGGGATTTGCAAATTTGGAAAGATATTTTGAGTGGGAAGACAGATGCGATTAAGAGTTTGATGCAACGGAAGCTCAAATTGAAAGGGAATATGATGAAAATCATGAAGGTGCCGAAGTCGGCGACGGAATTGGTGGCCTGTGCCAGCAGTTTGGATACAGAGTGGCCGTAAGCGATGGCTGATTCTTATTTAATGCGACGGCGCCAAGAGTTAAAGGCGTTGTTGAATGCGGAGCGGCGGGTCCGCGGCCAGCGGCCGCGGGTGGGGCTGGCGTTGGGGGGGGGCGTGGCGCGCGGGCCGGCCCATATCGGGGCGTTAATCGCGTTAGAGCAGGCGGGCATCCCGATTGATTGTGTAGCGGGCACGAGCGCGGGCGCGGTGGTAGGGGCGGCGTATTGTGCGGGGTTGTCATTAATGCGTATTCGCGAGTTATCGTTGGCTACGCGTTGGTGGCGAGTGGCTGATTTGGTGTTGCCATTGCACGGGTTTATTACGTTTCAGCCGATGGAGCATTGGTTAGAGTCACAGATTGGGGTGTTATCGATTGAAGATTTAGCGGTGCCGTTCACGGCGGTGGCGATGGATTTGACGACGGGTGAGCCGATTTTATTAAAAGAAGGGCCATTGTCGCGGGCGGTGCGGGCGAGTTGTTCGGTACCGGGCTTTGTGGAGCCGGTGTGGCATAACGGCCGTTGGCTGTGCGATGGTGGTGTCGTTGATAACTTACCAGTAGCGGCGGTTAAAACGATGAATCCTGACTACATTATTGGGGTTGATCTATTTACACCAGCGCATAATCGACGTTTAGGGCCGTTAGGGCCGGGGTCGACGGCGTTGGAGATGTTGATACAGGGAGCGGGGGCGGGGGTTTATGATGCTGATTGTGTGATTGCGCCCCAGTTATCGGGCAAATCCTATTTCCGTTTTGGATATACGCAGGAGTATATTCGTTTAGGGATAGAGGCGGCGCAGAAGATGATTCCGCAGATTAAGAAGGATTTGGGGATGTGTGAGGGAGAGGAGTGAGGTAGTGTGATTTAACGTACTACCTTACTCTTTCGGTTGACTGTTCGTTCGTAGCCACCAACTGCTCAGGCCAATAATTAAGAGAAAAACAGCAAGTAGAAGCCAAATATTGTGGGCAATGATGGCAATCAGGGCGACGATGGCGGTCCAGAGCAAGGCGACAAAGAGCATAACGAAGGTCAGAATATAGTTTGTCAATTTGCCCACGGCCGGCACCCAGCGCACAATACCCATGACCGGACTGGCAAGTAGTAATAGCCCAATCCAGATACCAACGACCCCTAAAAGACGAAACCCCCACAAAAGATTACGATATTCATTATCTAAGGTCGTTAAGGCGGTTGCGCGCTCACCATAAAAGAGCCGATAGAAGGTTTGGTCGCGTCGATATTGGTAAGGGAGAAGGCGGTCAGTGGTGAGAGTACCAAAGGCGGTCATCTGTGCCCCGTTAGGGATGGTGGTGTAACTGATGCGGATATCACCAATATTAGGCTGATTGAAATGGCCTGTCCCGCTAAAAATGTATTGAGGGATGACGAGGAACGGGGTTTCGATGACGGTTGCTGCGGAGAGTTCGAGGGGTTGGGGATCGGGCCAATCGATAGCGGTGGGGTTGAGCTGGTAGGGGCCGAGATAGGGGGTATCATTGATAAAACGGGCATTGGTGATCAATTGATTATCAGCCCAAGTGGGTGGTTGATAAGTCTCAGGCATAGCATCAATATTGACCCATTTTTCTCTTGGGTCAGTCTCATTGTCATCAATGGTGTAGATTTGGACGGTGCGTTCAATGAGGGCGTAGGGGCCAGGGCGGAGGAAGAGGTTGTCGTTGAGGGGGGCCGAGGTGGTGATGGGGGCGGTGATGGCGACTAAGTTATCAGCGCCAAGATCGTCTGGCGGTGGCTCGGTGATAGTGATTGGACGACTATTGGCGGTCACCTCACTCCAGTTGACGCGCCCTTCATTGTACCAAACGAGGGCGGTCATACCTATTAGGAGGAGACCGCCCATGAATAAGCGACCCACAAGTTGGCTGATTGGATGCGTGGTTTTGGGTCGTAAGGCGTGCATTACGATTTCGAGCGGGCTAAGTAGATAATGACGCCGATTAGGCCGATGAGCAATAGCCCGACAACCCCAAATAGGAGGAGGAAGGTGGTCCGGGGCATCACGACGACGTCATCTTCGCTCTCAGTTGCCGAGTTGGTTGTATCCGTTGCGGTGTTATCGGTGTTGTCGGTGTTGTTGGTGTTGTCAGCGACGGCCGCGGGTGTGGCTGTTGGTTGCGCAGTGACAGTGGGGAGGGGGGTACTAGTGGGTGGTAGGGGGGTAGGCGAAGGGGGAGGGGCCGTGGTGGGGGTATTGGTAGGTATCGGTGTTTCGGTAGGAATTTCAGTGGGGGTGGGGGTTTCGGTGGGGATTTCGGTTGGTTCTGGGGTGGGGGTATTGGTAGGAGCGGGCGTGTTGGTGGGGGCTTGGTTGACAGGGGTATTGGTGGCTGGTGGGGGGGCTGGTGGTTGGGGATTGCCGATAGCGACTAAACTGGCTTCGTCCCAATACATATCATTATGTTTATTGGCGAAGTCGGGGTTGGTGCGCATGAAGACGGTGATAATGTCTGCTTGGGCGACCGCTTCGACAGAAATTTGGCCCCAACGGTCGACATGGTTATTCATGGGGCCTTCATTGGACCAGACGACATTGCTGGAAAAGGCGTTCCATTCACCGGTGGGGTCGATACCGACTTGGAGATGGGGGTTAGCGGGGAGGACTGAGTTGACCCCATCTTCGGTTGAGGACCAGACTTGGGCCCAGATGGTGAAGCGGTAGCGTTGGCCGGGGGTGACGTTGAAGACTTGTTGGTACATGCCAGCTAAGTGGGAGGCGTGGAAGGTGAACCATTGTTGGGCCGAGCCACCAGCTAAAACACGGTTGGCGAAAATGTTAGCATCAGCCCGTTTGTATTCAGGGCGAAACCAAGCGGGAGAGTTTTCTGGTCGTTCAACCCACCACGGTGTCCAGCCAGCGGCCACTTGGATTTCATTGAGGCCACTCCAAGCGGAAAAGGCCCCTTCGAAGCCGGGATTCTGTAATAAGTTATCTTGGGCGGTGGCTGGTGTGGGGGTCGCTCCCCAAGTTACAAAAAGGATTAATATGATTAAACCTAAGCTAAAACGAAAATAATTAGTCACGTGATTCTCCTAAAGAAATTTTCTCTATTGTCGCTTGAGTTGAGCTGGGATGCAAATTAGAAAGATGAGAAAATGGAACTGTTTAGGTGGGGATAGCGTCTATAATTTGTGAGGGAGCGCTTGACAGATGGCTTTTGAAAGCGCATAGTATGTGTAGGTTATGCGTATAGCAAATTGTCATATTTAGTATAAAATGTACGATTGAGTGAAAATTTTAAGGGATGGTTCATAATCGATAACTAATTACCCCATTTTTAACTCTATTTATTGTTACGTTGGTTAGGAGTTCCTTTGATGCGTCAAAAACAGATTTTGTTCCTTATTCTTTTATTACTTATTAGTGGGTTAGTTGCTTGTGGGGGTGATGATGATGAATTGCAGGAGCCGGAACCAACGGCAACGGTGGTCGCCACCGGTGATAATGATGGCTCCACGCCATCTGGGGGAAATGAAGGTGGTGGGGCGCTTGTGCCAACGAACACACCGCCGCCACGGCCCACAATCCCCTTGATTGCCGCGGAAAATATTGATTGGCCGCCACAGTTGGTGGATAGTCGGCCGTTACCGGGGCAAGAAACAGTTTTAGATGGGGCGATCACATTACGTTTTGATCAGCCGATGGATAAAGCATCGGTAGAAGCGGCATTTGAAGTGATGACCATTGCGCGTGAAGGAGAAGATGGGGAGCGGGTGAAAGGGGTATTTGATTGGCCCCGAAATGATACGGTGGTATTTATTCCAGAAGCGACATTGGAACGGGAGCGGCGATATCGGGTGCGGGTGATTGATTCGGCAGCGGGGCTGAACGGCCGCACTTTGGCGGGGATTGTGCAGTTAGAGGTAGAGACGGTGGGGTATTTAGATGTGAGCCAGACGATACCGGCTGATGACAGCGAAGGGGTGGTGACAGATAAAGGGATTACGGTGATGTTTAATCGGCCAGTGGTGCCTTTGGTGAGTAACAGTGAGCAAAGTAACTTGCCGCAACCGTTACAGTTAGAGCCAGCGGTGGCGGGGGAAGGGGAGTGGATTTCGACCAGTATTTATCGGTTTATACCGAATGAGCCGTTAACTGCCGGTATCCGTTATGTGGCCACCGTATCAGCCGTTTTTGAAGATGTGAATGGGGCGGTATTGCCCAATGATTATCAATGGTCGTTTGTGACGGCGCCGCCACAAGTGGTAAGTACGGAATGGGAACGTATTGGGGAAAATGTGTCGCCCACGGAACCATTTACAGTGACGTTTAATACGGCGATGGATGGCACGAGTTTGAGTGGTGGTTTGACCTTGGCCCCATTTGTGCCGGTGACAATTGCTTTAGATGAAACGGGCAAAGTGGCGACAGTGACGCCACAGCGGCAATTGGCGCTAGGGACGAGATATCAGTTATTTGTTGATCGGTCGGTGCGGACAGCTGGGGGGCAAGTGACGTTAGGGGCTGATTATCAAACTAATTTTATGACATTGCCGTTGCCCAGAGTGGTAGCAACCTATCCGGAGGCAGATGTGGTGGCGCCGCCGTATCAAAACGGGATAACGGTGAATTTTAGTGGGCCGATGGATTGGGAGACGGTGAAAGAGCAGTTCCAGATCAGCCCTGAGCCAGAGACAGTGAGATATAATTATCAGAACGGGGGCGAATATTTTTCGGCGAACTTCCGGTTGGCGCGGGATACGCGGTATGTTGTGACCATACCGGGGACCGTATCCGATCCGTATGGCAATACATTAGGTTCAGCCTATAGTTGGTCCTTTACGACGCCTGGCTTACAACCGTTGGTTTCCTTTAATTTACCACCACGGATGAGCAATCTGAGCAATAGCCAGCCAACACAGGTCGATTTAATTCATCGGAATGTGTCGGCGGTGACGGTGTCTTTGTATAATTTGGGATTGCCATTGGGATTGCTACAAGAGCCTTATCGGACATCAGAGTATGAGCCCTTTGGAGAGCCGATATGGCAAACGGAGTTGGCGCCCGCGACGGCGTATAATCAAGCGGGGGTGACGAATTTGAGTTTAGGGGAGGGTAGGGCTTTGCCGTTGGGCGTTTACTTTGTACAGGCGGATAGTCCCCAAGTCGTTGAAGCGAACGCACGTTATTGGCAAAACATGAAGAATTTGTTGATTGTAGCGGATACGAATTTAGTGGTGAAAGAGAATTTTGGCCGCGTGCATGTGTGGGCGACGGATATTGAGACGGGGGCACCGGTAGCGGGACGGCAGTTGAGTTTGTATGATCATGAGGGGGTACCGCAGGGAACGGCCGTTACCGATGCCAACGGTTTGGCTCAATTTGAGTACAATCAAACGGAAAGTTACATGCAAGGGGTGTTGGTGGTAAGTGGCGTGCCTGGTCAGGCTGGCTTTGGTATCAGTGGTACCGATTATGAATGGCATGAATTGGTATCGCCGTGGCAGATGGGTATTGATGCCAGCACGGGGCAAGAGCCAGCCGTTTATGCTTATTTGTACACCGATCGGCCGATTTATCGGCCGGGTGATACGGTTCAGTTCCGCGGGATTGTGCGCCGGCCACAAGATCGGCGTTATGAGGTGATTGCGGGACAAACATTTGAGCTGGTGATTGAGTCACAGATGTATGGGTTTGGGCGTGAGGATAGCAACATTCGACAAGAGTTTGATGTGGTGGTGGATGAGCATGGTATCTTTACGGGAGAGTATGTGATTCCTGATGAAGCGCCGCTCGCCCAATATAATATGTATTTGCAAAATGTGGCTGGCGGGAGTGATAGTTCTTATTATTTCACCGTGGCTGAATACCGGGCGCCGGAATTCTTGGTGACCGTTATTCCAGCTCAGACAGATGCGTTACCCGATGAAACGGTTGAAGTTTTGATTGAGACGAGCTATTTCTTTGGTGGACCAGCGCGAGATTTAGAGGTTCAATGGGTAGTTAGCCGTGAAACGCATTATTTACCCTTCCCGGGGCCATATCATTACAATGACGATAATGATCTGTTTTATTTTTGGTCGGGACGATATGGTGGCTTTCAGGATGAAAGTATATTAAGTGGGCAAGGGAAAACGGATGAGAATGGTCATCTGTTTGTGACACTTCCCGCCGAACTATTTGAAGAGAGCGGGACGCAGAAAATCACAATTGAAGCGACAGCGGCTGATTTGACGGGATTTCCGGTGAGTAGTCGGGCTAGTGTGATTTATCATCCAGCGACGACATATGTGGGGATTTCACCCGTTGATTATGTGGCTACAGCGGGGCAGGAGAGTGTGGTCAAGGTACGCACGGCTGATTGGGAAGGATTAGCGGTTGCGGGACAAGATGTAGAAGTTGTGTATTCGAAACGTGAGTGGGAGTATGTGGAGACGGTTAACGACTTTGGTCAATTGGTGGAGCAGTGGCAGCCGGTGGATACGGAGGTTGGCCGCGGGCAGGTTACGACTAATGAGCAAGGTGAAGGGGAAGTGATGTTTGTGGCCCCAGAAGGGGGAACGTATCGGTTACAAGCGCGGGTTACGGATGGGCGCGGACGCGTACATACGAGCAGTAGCTTTATTTGGGCCACAGATGAGTTTATGGTGGGGTGGCGTGATGGTGGTGAGCAGAAGCAGATGGATATTGTGGCTGACAAAGATATGTATGCAGTAGGGGATGTGGCTCGCTTATTGGTCCAGTCCCCATTTGAAGGACCCACCCATGCGTGGTTACTTGTTGATCGTGGGGGGGTGTTGGAGCAACGTGTAATCAGTTTGGCTAGCAACAGTGAGCTGGTTGATGTGCCGATTTTGGCTGATTATGCACCTAATGCGTATGTGACGATTGTGACGACGAAGGGCGTTGATGAGAGCAACCAATACAGTGATATTCGTATGGGGATTGTTGAGTTGGAAGTAGAGCGGGAGCAGTTAGGTTTGGATGTTATCATTGAGCCGCAAGGCGATACCTTCCAGCCGGGAGATGATGTGGTTTATGAGATTACGGTGACTGATTATTTAGGTCGGCCGGTCGAGGCTGATTTGTCATTGTCTTTGGTTGATTTAGCCGTATTGACCTTGAAGGAAGATAGCGCGTTGCCGATGCTTGATGCGTTTTATTCCCCTTTGCCTTATCGGAGTATGGTTGGGGCGAGTTTGTTTATTAGTGGGGAAGGGCGGGAACTGAATATTCCTGAAGAGGAGTTGGGCATGGGTGGCGGTGGTGGCGGTGGTGGTGTGGCGGCCACGGCCGTGGCTTTGGCCCGTTCTGGTGAAAATGAAGGGAATACGCGACAAGATTTCCGAGATACAGCGTATTGGAATGGGCAGGTGCGAACAGATGGTTTGGGCCGAGCGCAAGTGACCGTACCATTGCCGGATAATTTGACGACATGGCGTTTGACTGCGCGAGCATCAACGGCGGTTGGTACGTTGGTGGGCGAAACGACGAACGATATTATATCGACATTGCCATTGTTGATTCGGCCCGTCACGCCACGATTTATGACGGTTGGGGATGAGATGCTATTGGGGGCGGTGGTGAACAATAATAGTGATAGTGAACAGACGGTGGCGGTGTCGATTGAAGCGACCGGTTTGGCCATTGATGGGAATTTGTCCCAAGTGGTAGTGGTTGGTCCCAATGATTCGGCATTGGTACGTTGGCCGGTACGGGTAGCGGACGTGAAGCAGGTGAGTTTGATTTTCCGGGCACAGAGTCCGGAGTATCAGGATGCGACGCGGCCGAGTTTTGGGGTGGGGCCGAATAATAATATACCTGTGTATCGGTTCTCGGCGGAAGATATGGTGGGCACAGCCGGTATTGTGCCGGAGTTAGGGCGGCGGGTGGAAGCGGTTTTGTTGCCACCTAACGTTGATCGGGGGGAAGGGGCAATTGAGTTAACGGTCAGTCCATCGTTGGCGGCTGTGATTGTGGAGACGCTTGATTATTTAGATTTGGAGCCATATGATGCACGTTGTGCGCATCGGGCGGCGGATTTATTGTTGCCTAATGTGGCGACGTATCAGGTGTTGCGGGAGTTGGGGATAGCGGATGCGGGGTTGGAGGGGCGGTTGATAACGGCCGTTAACGAAAGCATCGAAGTCATTCGAGCGGTTCAGTATCCGGACGGTGGTTGGTCTTGGTGCCAATATGGAGATACAGATCCCTATTTAACCGCTTATGTCCTAAGTAGTTTAGCGGAAGCGGAATTAGCCGGTTTTGCGGTACCAGCGCCAACCATTGATGGCGCCCGCCGTTTTGTTACGAGGGCGTCTGATATTAGCAGTATTGAGCAAGTGAGCGATGCTTCTCGGGAAGTGTTCTATCTGTACGCTTTAGCGTTAGCGGGTGTTGATGTGAGCGGTCAGATTGAGCAAGTCGTGGCTGAGAATCGGTTCTTGTTGACTCATGGGGCTAAAGGTCAGTTAATTGTGGCCGCTCAAGCATTGGGTAGCAATGGGGCTGAAATCGAGCTGTTGCAGAGCGATTTGAATAGTCAAGCGGTTGTGTCGGCCAATGGTGTCTATTGGGACGATGACGACGGTTATTGGGGCTTAGGCAACGATATTAGTGGCTCGGCGTTAGCTTTACGCGCTTTGGTGTTAACCGATGCTGATAATGGGTTATTGCCGAATGCGGCGCGTTGGTTAGTGGCGGCGCGGACGGTTGATCATTGGCCGACGGCGCAAGAGACGGCGTGGAGCATTCAGGCGTTAACTGCATGGTTAGCGGCCAGCGGTGATTTGGATGCTAATTTTGAATATTTGGTCAATGTCAATGCCGACAGTGTGCTGAGTGGTCAATTTGATGGTGAGACGATATTCAGTAGTGAGACGGTATCGGTACCGGTATCGGTGTTAGCGGCGGATGAGATAAACTTTGTTGATTTTCAACATGGTGACGGGGCTGGCCGGTTGTATTACAGTCTTTACTTGAACAGTTTTGTTGATGCGGATTCTGTAGAGGCGGTTAGTCGGGGGGTATCAGTGGAGCGGCGGTATTATGCGGCGGATTGTGAGGCGGCCGAGGAACGATGTGAGCCGTTGAGCAGTGTTGAGGCGGGTACTGATGTCCGTGTTGAGCTGACGATTATTGTCGAACAAGATTTGTTGTATGCCATTATTGAGGATCCGTTACCAGCTGGTGGCGAGGCGATTGATCCGAACTTGGATACAAACCCAGCGCAGGCTGGCGGCGAGATTCAGCCATTGGGTATTGATTATCGGTATGGGTATTGGGGTTGGTGGTATTTCAATCAGATTGAGTACCGAGATGAGAAAGTGGTCTTTAGTGCGACCTATTTGCCGGCGGGGACGTATCAGTACAGTTACACGTTACGGACACCGTTGCCAGGGCGTTATCAAGTACGACCAACGGTGGCGTATCAGGAGTTTGCGCCAGAGGTGTTTGGGCGTAGTGACGGGTTGGTGTTTGAGATTGAAGTAGGGGAGTAGTTGGTTTAAGTTAGAAGAGGAAGCCCTCAAAGGGTTAGCTGAACAGTTTGTTTGGCTAAGCTTTTGGGGGCTTTTTGTGTT
>DATHYN010000069.1:0-8220 GCA_035459145.1 Anaerolineae bacterium
ATAGCGAAACAAATAATTTTGAACTATTTGATTCAGATGATAAGCAACCTAGTCTGATAAATTTCTATATCGATGATAGTGATCAAGCCTATTTATTAACTTCGGTGAGAACAGGAACAGATATGCAAGTTAAGGCTGATAGAATTATCGTTTTAACTTGGCAGGAAGAGTAGGATTTTCCTAAATGCTTGAATTCAGTAGTGAATGCCGTTACGTTAGGGCTGGCGCGGGGGCGGGGAGGAGGATGGGAAGGGGAGGAGGCCGAGGTGGTGGGATGAGAGAGGTGGGATGATGGGGGACGCGGCCCGTTCGACAAGCTCAGGGCAAGCTATCCCGCGAGAGAGGTGTGGAAGTTAGGGGTGATGTCAGGCGCGTGATGCCACGTCATTACGGGCGGGGGAATTGGAGGGTGAAGGTGGTGCCGTGGTTTTCTTGGCTGGTGGCGTCGATGTGGCCGTTGTGGAGGTGAACGAGTTGGCGGACGATGGCGAGGCCGAGGCCGCCGCCGGCCCCGTCGGTGTGGGTGCGGGCGCGGTCGCCGCGCCAGAAGCGGTCGAAGATGTAGGGGAGGTCGTCAGGGGGGATGCCTTGGCCGGTGTCACGGAGGGTGAGGGTGAGGGTCTCTTTGTCTTGGTAGGCGGTGATGTGGATTTCTCCCTCGGCCGGCGTGTGCCGAATCGCATTCATCAGTAAGTTGCTAAAAATTTGGTTGAGGCGGCCGTAATCGGCGGTGAGGGTGAGGGGGTGGTTGGGGGTGTCGATGGTGAGGGTGAGGTTGTGCTGGTGGATGGCGCCGGTGAAGCTGGTCTCGAGGTCGGTGAAGAATTCGTGGAGGTCGATCTCCTCGAGGGTGAGAGGGAGTTCGCCTGATTCGGCTTGGGAGAGGGTGCGCAAATCGGTGACTAGGCGACTGAGGTGGTGGGTTTCGTCGAGGGTGGCTTGGATGTGTTCGGGGGTGGGTTGGTAGATGTCGTCGAGGATGCCTTCGAGGTTGCCTTGGATGATGTGGAGGGGGGTGCGGAGTTCGTGGGCGATGTCGGCGGTGAGGTTGCGGCGTTGTTGGTCGACGCGGCCGAGTTCTTCTGTCATGCGGTTGAAGGCGCCAACTAGGGGGCGGAAATCTCCTTTGCCTTGTTCTTCGATGCGGACGGTGAAGTCACCGCGGCCGACGGCTTCGGCGGCGGACATGAGGCTGGCGAGGGGGATGGCGATGCGGCGGAAGGCGTTGATGGCGAGGGCGAGGGCGCTGAGGGGGAGGGCGGCGGCGACGCCGCAGCCGATGAGCCAGACGATGATGGCGGTGGAGCCGGTGCCGCCCATCCAGCTAGTTATAAGGTAGGCGAGGAGGGCCATGCCGCCTAAAACAAGGAGGGCCATGAGGCCAAAGACGGAGAGGAGGCGGAAGAAGATGCGGCGGCCGCGGCGGGGGTTCCACTCATGTTTGTGTTGGCGCCAATCATGGTTATGGTTGTCATGGTGTTGGTGCCAGGGGGGACGGTGAGGTTGGTTGGTTTTATCGGGGCGAGGTTGGTTGGCTGGTTGGTTGTTATCGGGCTGGGGTGGAGGGGGCGCGGGATGATGATCGGGCGAATTGTCATCGGGCTGGGGAGGGAGGTGGTTGTCGTTGGGGGGTGTGGGGGGCATTAGAAGTTGTCCGTGGCTTGGTAGCCGACGCCGTAGACGGTGAGGATGTAGCGGGGGTTGCTGGGGTCGGGTTCGATTTTGCGGCGGATGTTTTTGATGTGGGCGTCGATACTGCGGTCGACGCCGTCGTAGCTGACGCCGTGGAGGCGTTGGAGGAGTTGGGCGCGGGTGAAGGTTTGGCCGGGGTGTTGGGCGAGGATGGTGAAGAGGTTGAATTCGAGGCGGGAGAGGGGGAGGATCTCTTCGTCACGGCTGACGCGGTGGGCGTTGAGGTTGATATCGAGGTCGAGGAGGCGGAGTTGGCCGGGGGCTTGGAGGTCGCCGCGGACGCGGCGGAGGACGGCGCGGATGCGGGCGACTAGTTCGCGGGGGGAGAATGGTTTGGTGATGTAATCGTCGGCGCCGAGTTCGAGGCCGATGAGGCGGTCCGTTTCTTCGGTGCGGGCGGTGAGCATGATGATGGGGACATCGGATTCGCGGCGGAGGGTACGGCAGACATCGAGGCCATCGATACCGGGGAGGTTGAGGTCGAGGACGATGAGGTTGGGGGGATCGTGGCGGGCGCTGGCGAGGGCATCAGTCCCGTTGGCGGCGGTGTGGACGCGGTAGTTGCTCTTTTCGAGGTAGTCGCGGGCGATTTTGATGATTTTGGGTTCGTCGTCAACGACGAGGATGAGTTCATTCATGTTAGTTTGGGTTGGTAAGGGGTGGTTGGATAATGGTTTTAATTATGGCGGAGATGGGGGGAGATGGCAAGTGTGTTGGTAGTCCGATTTGTTAAATCGGACTACCGACAGAGGGTTAGGCTACTTTGTGGGGGGGGATGGGGTCATCGGCGTCGTCGGGATTGGTGGTGGTGGAGGTGTCACGGTCGGGGTGGTCGGCTCCCCACCAGGCGGGTTTGTGGCTGTGCCAGCTGTGGTTGTGGTGGTTGTTCCACTGGCCGTGGTTATGTTTATGGGCCCAAGCGAGGCGGCGGCCGATAAATTTGGCGGCGGTGGCGAAGAGGAAGAAGAAGAGGATGAATTTAAGGAAGCCACCGATGATGCCGAAGAAGGTGAAGCCGGTGTTGGCGTGGGGGGCGTAGTTGTAGGCGAGGGCGGGGGCGGCGCCGTCGGCGCTGATTTGGGCGAAGTAGAAGCCTTCTTGCCAGCCGGCGTGGTAACCGGAGGAGCGGGCGATGTTGAGGAGGAAGAGGAGGCCGAGGAGGAGGAGGAGGGTGCGGAAGAAGCGGCGGGGGCCGCAGCGACGGTGATGGCGTTTTGTAGAATGGTGGTTGGACATGTGAGTTGTACTCCTTTGTAATTTGAGCCCGATATGGGGCTATTGCTAATGATTGGTTACCGTTGAGGGAGGAGAGGGGTAACGGTTGATATGATTATTATCTGCTTTAAATGTGAAAAAGTTATGAAAAGGTAGGGGAAAGTTGATGAAAGTTGATGAAAAATCATTGGAAGTGGGCCGATCAGTACCATCATTATGAAGAGATGACATTCGTCACTAATCAAAATGTGAGTTGGGGTTTACAATCTGTTGTAGTGATAGTGCGGTTATTTTTGGTCGTATAAGGTTGGGTTTACCCACAAGGAGAAACGTAATGGGTACATTAAATGAGTTAACCAATTCGATTTTGGTTCAAATTCCACCGGCGGCGCGCTTTACGCCGGAAGATGCGCAGCGGATTATTGATAATCAAGCGGCTTTATTGACATTTGAAGATGCGATTGTGGCTGGTTTTTATGAAGCGTTATATAGTCACGGCCCAACGAAAGCGATTTTTGTTGAGGGAGAGCGGCCTGATCGGGAAGAGACATTGCGTAAATGGTGGCGGCGGACGGTATCGGGGCCATTTGATGCTGATTATTGGGGTTGGCAGGCGTTGGTGGGGTTGATTCATGTGAAGCGGAAAGTGAAGAATGTGATGATGATTGGGATGTGGGGGTGGATTTTGACCTTTTTGCGGGAGGCGGTGACGAATGAGGCGTCGGTTGATGATGAGCTATTGGTTAGTTTTGAGCGGTTGGCGGCGACGGTGAAAGCGTTGACGGCCGAGAGTTATTTAGAGCATTATATTAAGGCATTGCAAAATGCGACCGGATTTGAGGCGAAGTTGCTGGAGCGGATGGTAGCGACTGAGGTTGATGATTTGGTACAGAGTGTACGTGGATCATAGTTTTTTTTGGGGGGGAGCGGACAGGGATTTGCGGAGAACGAAGCGGAATTAGAGGTGGTGTTAGGAGGGGATACCTGCGCAAGCAGATGCTGTCCGTTTTTGTTGAGCCGGTAGGATTTGCGGAGAACGAAGCCGAAATAAAGGTGATTTTAGGAGTGGATCCCCGCTTTCGCGAGGATGACAGCCCTGTTCGGGCTGTAAATGAGTTGGTCGTCATAAGAAATGTAGGTAGTATTGGCGCAGGTATGATAGCCTTAATTAGGCAGTAGATGCGTTTATTGATGCAAAAAAGTGGAGCTAGTTATTGGTTATCTTTGGCTAGTTTGAGGGCTTTGCTAATTTTGGAGTTGAGACGGTTGTGGCGGCTGATGGTAGCGTCCATGGTTTGGAGAATAGCTTGGCGGAAACCTTCACGTTTATCTTCATAGCCGGGGATGGTGGTGGGGACAAACCAGAGGCGGGTGAGCAGGTCGAGATAGTAACGAACTTGGACCAAGTCAGCATATTGTTCGGAGATATCATCGGTGAGGGTGAAGCCGATGATATCGGGGAGGTCGCCGCTGGCGAGGGCGGTGTCCCAAGCGGAGGTGCTGATGTAGAAGCTTTTGCCCCAAGGTGTTTTGCGGAAGGCGGGACGGACTTCTTGGAGGATGGTGTAATTTTCTTTGAGTTCGTTGGCGAGAGAGCGTAGAATGATTTGGGCCCGTTGGCGGCGTTTACGCTCGGCCGACCTTCGTTCTAGGGCTAAAGCGGCTAAGGTACCGATAAAAATCCCGATGATAGCGCCTGTGGTTTGAATGAAGAGATTGATGATAATATCCATAAGAGATATTATGCCAGAAAATGCTGGTTTAGACTGTAGCTTAAGTCACACAGCGTTGAAATTGATGGGGAGGTTGGGGTTGGGGGATTTAGACGTGGGTTGTGGGGGTAGTCCGATTTAACAAATCGGACTACCTCCAGAATGGGCTTTTGCGGAATAAATTTCTTAGGCGGGGTTGGCGCGGCGGCGTTGTGGTTGGGGGCGAACGACGGGAGGTGTAGGGGAGGCGGTGGTGGCACGTGGTTGGGGTGCCGGTTGGCGTTGGAGGAAGGTGGGGAGGGCGTCTGTTTGGGGCAGTTCGAATTGGATGGGGGCGGGGCGGCGGGTGGTGCGGGAGGGAAGGGCTGGTTGGGTGATTGGTTTGGGGGTTGGGGTCGGGGTTGGTTGGGCAGGGCGGGCCATTTGTGGCCGTGTTTGTGGGGCGCGGATAGGTTGGCGGGTTGTTTGTATGTTGGGGAGGCGCGTATTTTGTTGGGTGGATGGCCGAGGTTGGGCAAAAAGTTGTTCAGCGGCAATTGAAATGGAGCCGATAAAGAGGATGCGAGTTAGCCAGACCAAGCCGGCGACAAAAACGGGTACACCCTGTAACAGTTGCGCGCGGGTTAAGACTTCGTTACCGAGATGGGGGTGATCAAGGAGGGCTAAGGAAACGGCCCACCAGGTCATGCCAGCGTTAAGTGTGGCACCTAATAACCACGCACCCATTAAGAACCAAACCTCTTTTGGTTCTTCACGACCTTTTTCGGGTGTGAAAAGATGCACGAGCCCTGAAAAATCGATGGCACAAAAAGCGATAGCTAAAATGGTGGCCCAGCTAACACCGGCAAAACTGACCGTGCCCAATAAGTTTGTGAGGGCAAATTGGGTGGTGTCAAAATTAAAAATTTCAAACGCAATTAAAGCGATGATTAGAATAAGCCCAATACTCAGGTGCTGGGGAGTAGGGGCGGGTACAGAATTTGCTGTCTGTTGACCTTTGTATGTATGTTGCATAATAAACCTCTTCTTCTATTATCTTCATTACCAACTTAATGAAGATTTATACAGATTAGCACAGATGTTCTAATTTGTCAAGACGGTTATCAACATTGTTGCTTTTGTTTGTAAAGTTGGTCAATTTTCCTTACAATACCTACTATTCCTACTAATCAACTTACATTGGTTGCCCCTGGTTAAGGCAGATGGGCATCAATGTCTACCATATAATATGTTGAGGTACAAGTTATGGCGAAACGCAATCGTGCTGGAAAGAAACGTAACCAGGAAGATGAATTTGAACAGAAGTTGAATGTGCTTGATCGGTCTTTTGATTCGGTTGAAAATGATGCTGATCTTGATGATTTAGATCGTGAAGTGAATGATATCGAATCAAAATTACGTCAATTGCCCCAAGAGTTGGCTAAATTGCGCAAGCGTGGCTATGCTCATGCCGGCCATCTTGAAGGCCAGTTGAAAAATTTGGATCAGCAATGGGGGCGCGTAAAACGGGATGTGCGTCGTCTTATCCAAGATGGTCGTGATGATTTAGCTGATGGGTTGGATGAGGCGGATGAAGCGTTAGAGCGGGCTGATCGGGGCCGTCGTACCCGCAACTTGGAAGATGCGGAAGAAGTACTTAATGATTTGAAGCGGGAAGTGAGTCGTATCAAGAGCGATATCCGTGGCCGTTATAGTGATATTCGGTCTGAGCTGAGTAATGTGGGTTCGCGCCTAGCTCACCTTGATTGGATTTTAGACAATTTGGTGGAATCGGGGATTAAGCTGTACGATCTTGAGGGGCCGATTGCGGCGGTGGAAGCTGAGTGGCAACGAGACGGGAAAGAGGGGCCAGATGGGATTCTTTATTTGACGGATCAACGGCTTATTTTTGAACAAAAAGAGAAGGTGGCGAAGAAAAAATTCTTGGGCATCTTTACGACGGAATCGGAAACATTGCAGGGGATTTTAATTGAGGAGCAGGTACGTCACATTGAGGAAGTGGCGCATAGTGAAGAAGGGGGATTCCTTGGTTTTGGCAAAGATGACATTCTTGAGTTGGTGTTTACGCCGGAGGCGACCTTGACGCGGGCGCGATTCCATATTGATGGGCAAGAGTCGGCTGATTGGGCGCAATGGATTAAGCAAGTTCAGGATGGGGTGTTTGATCAGCGGCGAGCAGAGCAACATGCATTGCCTGAAGAGGAGTTGGTGGCGAAGAAGTTCCCGGCTAACTGCCCGAACTGTATGGCGTCGGTGCCACCACAGCCACGTGGGGTTAATTCAGTGGTGTGTGAGTTTTGTAACGGCACGATTAATGCTGAATAGACAAAATTGATGAGTGAGCAAGTACCGTCTGTTTACGAGCATGTTCCGCGCGAGCAGTATCATTTGCTGGCTGATTTTCGGCAACGTTACCCGTATCAAAAGTTTAAAAGTGGCTCATTGAGTTGGTCTTATATTCGAGCGGGTGAGGGGCAAGAGACGGTGTTATTGTTACCAACGGGCTTGGTGAGTTTAGATTTGTGGTTGCATTTATTACCGGAGCTAGCGCGGCATTATCGTGTTTTGGCGTTGGCTTCGCATACGGAGACGTTTGCCTTATCGGCGGTTAATCAAGCGATTACTGATTTGTTGCATCATGAGGGGGCCGAGCGGGTGACGGCGATTGGGGTCTCTTACGGTGGCGGTGTGGGACAAGCTTATTTGCAGACGGCACCTAATCGGCTTAAGAATTTGGTGTTGTCACATTGTACGCCGGTTACGATGCGGACGGCTAAGCGGTTAGAGCGGGGGGCGCGTCTGGTGAAATGGATACCGAATCGGCCGTTGCGTTTTATTTTAAGCCGAAGGCGGACAAGATATCCAGCTCGAAGCCAATGGCAGACGTTAACGGCCGCCTATTTTCAGGAACAGGCGTTGGTGAGTCATAAAGCGACCGTGATGAAATTTATGCTTGATGGGGTGGCGAATGCGCGGGCGTTTACATTTGATGCCGAGGTGGTTAATAAGTGGTCGGGCAATTTGTTGTTGCTTACATCGGCTGATGATGCGACGAGTTATCCCCATTTTGAGGCGCTAAAACGGCGTTATCCACAGGCAGAAACGAATATTTTCCCAGAGGGTGGACATCACACCCTGTTAATTTTTCCGCACAAATATGGGCAAGCAGTTCTAAATTTTTGTGCTCAATCTATGTAGGTAATAAGGAGATTTTGGTATGAATGACAATATTTTTTGGCTTTTTGAAGTTGAGATTAAAGATGGTCAATATGATAGCTTTAAGTCGTTGATGGAGGAGATGGTGGCGGCTACGCAGGCGAATGAGCCGGGGGCGCTTAATTATGAATGGTATATCAGCGAAGATAAGACGAAATGCAGTATTTATGAGCGTTATGCTGATTCGGGGGCGGTGTTGGCGCATTTAGGTAATTTTGGTAAGAATTATGCGGGCCGGTTTATGAGCATGGTGAAGGTGCGCAACTTTACGGTGTATGGTGATCCGAATGAAGCGGCAAGTAATGCGTTGACGGGAGCTGGGGCGAAGATTATTGGTCGTTGGGGTGGTTTTGTGCGCTAGGTTTTAGTGTGTATGATGTGAGAG
>DATHYN010000070.1:0-1767 GCA_035459145.1 Anaerolineae bacterium
TAGGGCGGCGATCGCCAAAATAATATCGCCATGTTCGATGCCCATAGTAAAAGGTATAGCGCCGATGGCGGCTTGGACGGTGGCTTTGGCGGAGTTGCCGGGGAGGAGAAAGAGTTTTTCGCGCATTGTCCAGTTGCTGCCGAGGGTGGAAAGCCACCAACCGATGCTGCGTCCCAATAGGAGGCTGAGGAGCAGGAGGGCAATGCCGGGCAATAGGCTGTTTTCTAGGGTGTCGAGTTGGATACTGGCACCGAGGAGAACGAAGAGGATAATGGCGGCGATCGCCCACAAATGATCAAAGCTGCTGCGGAGGTGACGGGCGAGGGGCGGATTAAGCTGGGCGACGAAAAAGCCGACGGACATCACCGCGAGATAACCGGAAAAGTAGGGGAATTGTGCGGCGATTAAAATCAGTCCAAGGGCAACGCAGGCAACGATCAGGGCATCTTGGAGGGCAGTCTGGGTGAGTTTTTGGGCGGTCAAGAGATAGATCAAAACTTTTGCTGTGAGCCAACCAACGATTACACCGAGCAAAATTTGTAGGGCGGCTTGGAGGGGGATCTGGGCGATCGCCAGCCAATTTAACGTTGCCCCCGCACTCTGGGTCAAAACATTTAACAGCAAACTGAACACCAGTAACAGCACCACATCTGATAAGGCACTGCCCGTCAAAATTGCATCGGGAATCCCTTTTTTGACGCCCCAGCCTTGGGATTTCAGTTTCAGCATCGCCGGGACAATTACAGCGGGAGATTCTGCCCCCAGAATAGAACCCAGCAGCAAACCCGTCAGCCAATCAAAGTTAAACAGCCACACCGCAAGGGCTGCCACCGCAAACATTTCGCAGAGACCGGGTAAGATGCCGAGGCGGATGGCGACGGAACCCTGTTGCCGGAGCTTATCTTGATCAAGACCTAGCCCCGCTTTCATCAAAATGACCATCACGGCGATCGCCCGGAGTCCGTCCAAACTTTTCAGCATGTCTGCATTGAGCAGATTCAACCCCGCCCCACCGATGCCAATCCCGACGAGAATCATCCCCAACAAACTCGGCAAACCCAGACGACGCATCAGTTGCCCCCCCAGAAATCCCCCCAGCAAAATTACAACAAATACCCCATTTATCCCCATATCATCCCCTTGATGGATGCCTGAAATCTGAAATCTGATATCTGAAATCTACTAACGATTAACGATTTGCCCTTGGTCATCTAGATCCGGGTAAGGCAATTGGCGATCGCGGTAATGTTCCACCAAATCAGGGTAGCCCCATTCAAAAACTTTGCGCCGATAAACATCCGGGTCTAACCGGGGCTGATCATAAAAGCCCGCCTGCAACCGTTGCCGTTGCGCCTCGAATAAAATGACCGCCGCCGCCACCGACACATTTAACGATTGCACCATGCCCAACATCGGGATAATCACGTGGCCATCTACTAAATCCGCCGTCTCCGAACCCACGCCCCACCGTTCCGCCCCCATCAATACCGCCGTCGGTTGCGTATAATCCACCGCTCGATAATCCACTGCGCGATCACTGAGATGAGCCGCATACACTTTAAAACCCTTGGTCTGTAGCTGGGCGATCGCCCCCTCCACCGTGGCATGACGATACAGATCAACCCACTTTTCACTCCCCTGAGCCACCTGCGTAAACGTCGGCAAATCCTCCCCATCCACCACCTTATTCATCGCATGAATTGCCGCCACCCCCACCGCATCACAAGTCCGAATAATCGCCGACAAATTATGAGGTTTATGGACATC
>DATHYN010000071.1:0-42517 GCA_035459145.1 Anaerolineae bacterium
CATACTCGCCTTACTCCATTCAATCTCTCACTAGAAACGTCCTTTTCGACCGGAGTTTGCCCGTTTTTCATTGCTAATACATTCCAAATCAGAAAAAGGGCAAACGGAGTGGAGAAATCTAAGAGTATGCAATCGCCCTAATCTTCGCCACCATCCGGTGCCGTCTTCCCCCCATCTGTCCGTATATGAATATCTCTCTGCGGAAACGGAATCTCAATCCCATTCTGTTTCAACGCTTCAAACATCATATAATACAAATCACTTTTCATCCGCAACATATTCTCCGGCTGATCAATCCACACCGTCAACTCAAAATCTAAACTCGAATCCCCAAATCCCCTAAACAACAAATTAGGCTCCGGATCTTTTAATACCAAACCATGCCGCCCAGCTGTCTCCACCAGCACCCGCCGCACCTCTTTCGGGTCCTCTCCATACCCCACCCCTACCGGCAATAATAACCGTATCCGTCGATTGCTCTTCGTAAACGTCCGCACTTGCGTTGTCACAAAATTCTCATTGGGCACAATCACCTCCACATTGTTTTGCGTCCGCACCACCGTCGCCCGAATATTTAACTCTTCCACAATCCCCATCTCCCCATCTAAATCAATCACGTCACCTGGCCGCAACGACTGTTCAAATAACAACATAATCCCACTAATAAAATTAGCCACAATCCTCTGTAAACCGATACCGATACCAATTGACAAACCACCACCAATTACGGCCAAAGTCGATAAATCTAACCCCACCCCCTGTAACGCCAGCAAACATCCCAAAGCAACAATCGTATACCGACTAATCACCGTCACCGAAAAAATAACGCCCGGATCCGCTTTTGTTCGCCGCATCAACGTATGCTTTAGACCAGTCTCGGCCATCCATGCCAATAATAAAAATATATAAAAAACAAAACCGGCTAAAATCATCTCCCCTATCAAAACACCCTCATCTGCCAACCGGAAAACAACAATGTTACTGACTAACCGTAAATCAAAAAAGCTATCTAACAGACGCCAAGCCACAATCCCTATAAATAGTGGCGTCAAAATACGTTGTTGATACGGTCGAACTGGCGACCCAAATACCGTATATAAACCTAAAACAAATAAACTATAACCCAACCACCCCCAAAACAAACTCAACCCATTCTCTAACAAACCAACCGGCCACCCCTGCCCCACAAAGAAAATAATAATACCCCAACAACCAATCAAACTAACCACTGGTGGCAAGGACGTTTCAATAATATCTCCCCAACTAGCGCTCCCCGCCTGCGTTTTTAAAATAGGCCGTTCGCGCCAATCCATGCGCATTAAAAAACGATCAAGCCTTAAAAACAAGAGTACATTCAATGATAAAACAATCCCAATTCCCCATATCTGCCGTTGCACGATCGGTCGCGCTAACAAAATAAGTAACGTTTGCCACTGTTCCCATAAAATTTGTGTCGTCTGATCCATTACTCCGCTCCAGCCTCGGCCAAACAGTTCACCGGCAACAAATCTTCCTCACTCCCCAACCGCGGCGCCGCCATAATTACCGCCCGCCCAAACTCACACACCGCCTCATCTGGTGTCTTAATCCCCAATAATACATTTGCATACGCCAAATTCCCCGCTTCCTCTATCTTTTGAATCGGCAACGAATTCGGCAACGATACCCCTAGCCGCGTCTGTGATACCAACGTCGCCATCCGTGGCTCAATCTGACGGTTCACCTCCACCCGCTGATGCGCCGGCACACGCCCTAACTCACGCATAAACCGTGTCGATTGCTCTTGATTGGTCAAAAACCGCGCCACCTGCACCGCTACCTCTTTCTGCGCATGTGACGATGCCGGGCTAAGCATAACAACCTCCGCATGTACAAGCGGCCGCGCTAACCCTATCACCCCCGATGGCAATAAAGCCACGCCTAACACCTCATCCCCAATCTCTTCGCGCAAAAAAGCCCACTCATCCGACCGCCCCACATAATAACTCACGCGTCCTTGAATAAATAAATTGCGCAACAGCAACGGATCACGACTGAAAACAACATTCGATAGCTCTTGCGCCTCTTTCATCATCGTCAACCAACCGGCTAAACCACTCCGCTTCAATACAAACTGACCATCTTTATCAAACAAACCATCCCCAAACGCATAAATCCCCCAATAACCAGATGAAAAGTTGGTCGGTATCGCCACTGGTAATCCTGATTCCGCCTGTACCCATAATGCATTTAAATCAACTGGAGGCAACTTAACATCATCATCATTATAATACAACACTTGTGTACTTAACGATAATGGTAACCCATATAAACCGGTCACCCCTTGAATCTGCACCTCACGCAACCCCTCACTCGTATAATTATTGCTCACAACCCCCTGCACTAAATAATCTGCTATCAAATCCTGTCGTGCCCAATCTGGTAACCAATCACTCTTCCCGATAATTAAATTAGGCCCTAATCCCTGTGGCGCACTATTTTCATAACGTGTCTTCAACTGCTCCTCCGGAATCCGCGCCGATACAATCGTCACTTCCGGATTAATCTCCATAAACTGATCTAACACTTGATCTAATAACTCCTGATCAGCCCCCTCCCAACTATGCCACAACAAAATACGTCCTTGCAGCTGATCACTACTGACGCCTTGACACGCAACCAATAATAAACATATCACCCACAACCATCTTGCTCTTCTAAAGTTAACCATTCTCCCTTACCACTTTATACGCCGCTAACGTACGCTCTCGCGCTTCTTTATGCTCAACGATTGGCCGTGGATAACGCTCTCCCAAAATCATCCCCATCCGTTTTTGCTCAGCCACACTCAATCGCCACGGCTCATGAATATACTTATTAGGCACCTTAGCTAATTCTGGCACCCATTGTCGCACATACACTCCCTCAGGATCAAACTTCTTCCCTTGACTCGTCGGATTAAAAATACGGAAATATGGTGCCGCATCCGTCCCCGTCCCCGCCGTCCATTGCCACCCTCCATTATTCGACGCTGGATCACCATCTAACAACTGTTGCATAAACCATCTCTCACCCCAACGCCAATCAATCAATAAATCTTTCACTAAAAAAGAGGCCGTTATCATCCTAACCCGATTATGCATCCACCCTGTCTGCAACATTTGTCGCATCCCCGCATCAACAATCGGATACCCTGTACGCCCTTGGCACCACGCTTCAAACTCTCCCGGATCATTTCGCCACACAATCCGATCATACTTCGGCCGAAAACTGCCATAACGTACATGCGGAAAATGATGCAATATGTGCCCATAAAAATCACGCCAAATCAGCTCTGTCTCCCACACTGTCGCCGATTCTCGCCCCGATTCCGTCTCGGCCGCCGCTATCGCCCCCCGCGCCGCCGCCAACGCCCGCCCCGCCGCTATTACCCCAAACCGCAAATACGGCGATAACCGTGATGTCCCCCCCTCGGCCGGCCTATCACGCCCCTCACCATACACCTCCACCTTCCCCCCCCGCTTCGTAAACTCAGCCAACATCGCCCGCGCCGCCGCTTCACCCACCGGCACCAACATCTCTCCCACCGGTGGCAACGGCTCACTATGCAAATCTGGCGTTATAAACCCCCTTGGCTCACTTTCCCAACCCATCGGCGCCGGCAAAGCCCGCCAACTTCGACTAAACGGAGTGAAAACTGTATAGGGTGTCCCATCTTTCTTCAAGACCTCCCCCGGCTGATGCCCATACAAACCCGCTACCCACTCAATCGGCAACGCCGCTTCCACACGTTTATCTCTCTGCTGCGCGTAAGGGGTATAATCACGCTCGGCCACAATCAACGACGCCCCACTCTCCGCCATCACCCCCTTCAAAACCGATACCGGCTCTCCCTGACGCAAAATCAAACGCCCCCCCAACGCCGCCACATCATCCCGCAATTGCCACAAATGCCCCACTAAAAAGTCCAACCGCTTCTGCCCCACATACGGACTGCCCCATAAACGTGGATCCAAAATAAAAAGGGGTATCACTTCTTCCCCTTTACTTAAGGCCAACTGCAACGCTTGATTATCATGCAAACGCAAATCGCGCCGCAACCACCAAATTACTGTTGTCATGCTAATAAATCACGCAAAGCTGGCTCTACCTGTGAATATTTAAATTTGAAACCCGCTTCCAATAAATTTTTAGGATAAACATGCTGCCCTTCAACAATAACCGTCGCCACCTCCCCAAACATCAATTTCATCGCCACCGCTGGTGTGGGCACCAATGCCGGCCGCCCCATCACTTTGCCAATCGCCGTCGCCAAATCTCGATTCGTCAACGCTTGTGGTGCCGTTAAATTATAAACACCCGCCGCCGACTCACTCTCCAGCAAGAAAACAATCGCCTCAATCTCATCATCCATATGAATCCACGATATCCATTGCCGTCCACTCCCCACCGGACCACCCGCAAAAAACTTAAATGGTAACACCAAACTCGGTAACGCCCCACCCGCCATCGAAAATACAACCCCCGTCCGTAAAATCACCCGCCGCACCCCCATCTCCTCCACTTCAGCCGTACTCGCCTCCCAATCAACACAAACCTGGGCCAAAAAATCATCCCCCGATGGACTCCCTTCTGCTAACCGCTCCGCGGATAAATCACTACCATAATAACCAATCGCCGATGCCTGCACAAACAGTTTCGGCTTCTTCTCCGCCGCCCGAATCGCCGCCACCAACGCCTGCCCCGATTGCAACCGACTTTGCAAAATCAACTGCTTGCGTTCTGGTGTCCAACGGTCAGGAAACATCCCCTCACCCGCTACATTAGCCCCAGCCAAATGAATAACCGCATCAACTTCATTTATCACCTCACGCCAACCATCCGTCGTCTGCCCATCCCACGCTAATAACTCAACCTTCACCTCAAATTCATCCGCGGCCCGTGGCGAACGGGTTAGTATAGTAACTTTATGACCATCATTCACCAATCGTGCTGCTAGCGGCCGACCAATCAACCCCGTACCACCACTTACTAATATATGCATCTTTTTACCTCTTGAAATTAAATATATTGTGTGGCTGGAATTAACTTCTCTAACCAATCAATCACAATATCAGCCCCCACTTCATCCCCTAAAACATCAACGGCCGCTTGCTTATATGCTTGTAAATAATGTGTCAACAATACAATTGGAATTTGATAATTAATGGTCAAACCACGTACCCATTCAATTTCGGGCCCCACAAATTCAATATTACCAAACTTCAAAGCCGCTAATACATTCTGCGCTAAATGCAAGTTCGCATTATTTAAATGAGTCTGATCTAACAAACCATCTTGAGCCCGTTGCCATAATTGCGCATCAATTTGCGCTCGCCGCATCCGATAAAGCTCATACGCTTGTTGATACTCATAACTCACCGCTTTGGCATTCGGCAACAATACGGGTGAATCAAATAATTTCTCCACAAAATGAACAATATAATCGAAAGTATCTCCTAAATAATAGGCTGGGATACGCTCTTTCAACTCTGGCGTCACACTAAAGATTAACCCACCATAAGCCACCATTGGCGGGTACGCCGTCAATATCTCCGCCACTTCCAACAAATTAGCCGCTGTCGTTAACAGTTGCGCCGCAATAATCACCAAATCTGGCTGTGTCGACTGAATTGTCTCTTCTAATTGAGTAACCGGTACATCCGCCCCTAAATAGGTAACTGGCCAACCCCGACGCCGTAACAGCAACGAAATATAAAGAGGGCTAAAGGTGTGGGTATCTTCCGGTGCACACAACACCAATATCTTTTGACTACGGGTTGGGCGTGGTGCGGATGAGATCAATGAATCTAAACGACGCAAGGCAAGGGCCGAGGCGAAATGCTCCTGCTGAACACTAATATCACCTTCGTACCACCCTTGCCCAATCTCGGCCAACCCCGACGCAATAATCTTCTGACATACCATCTCTACCGGATACAACGCAAATGCCTGCGTCAATAACTGCTCCGCCTGCGCCTCATTAAAGGCCAAACACGCATCAATCCACACCTGCTTCATCTGGTCAATATTTTCACTATCCCCCAAAACAATTGCTGGCTCAACCGGACTCATTGCTTCATTCAATAACGGTTGCTGCCCCTCGGCAATTAAATCTTGCCATAATTTAACCGCTCGACTAATGCTCAACCCCTCCTCTTGCCTTTGCATCAACCATTTCAACAACTCAATATCATGCTCAGAATAGATACGATGCCCACCCGATGTCCGCTCCGGTTGGGGCAACCCATATCGCCTCTCCCAAGCACGTAATGTATCCGGTTTGAGTCCCGTTTCTTGTACAACGGCTTTTAAATTATAAGTTGGTTTTTTACTCGTAGTCGCCATATAAAAATTCTCACAAAAATTATCGAAAACATTTACAAATACTAGATAAATAGTATCACAAAAACAACCTAACGGCAATTGTTTGTACAGGAATTATCAACAAAATGCACCAAAATTAAGGTTTAAATCATGTTGTGTCCATGTTTTGTCCACAAAAACAGCCGCTGGTCATAAAATACCATTGAGAAAACAACCGTTATGCGTTATCATTCCAAATCGGTTTGTCACTAACAAATCACAATTACCCATATCAGTCATCTGCAATCTTCCTAAAAGGGCATCTCCACCCACTCACTAACCTCCCCCACCCCTCACCAAGATCGCTTCAAAACTGAGTATAAAAGGATTTTCATATGTCTAAACACCCTTTAAGGCGTCTTTTTAACTATGCCTCCGGCTACCGCCGTCAAATTGGCCTCGCTACTGTCGCTTCTATCCTCAATAAACTTTTTGACCTTGCCCCCCCAGCCCTCATCGGCCTCGCCGTCGATATCGTCGTCGCTCAAGATGATTCCATTTTGGCCCAATGGGGCATCACCAATCTCGATAACCAACTCATCGTTCTCGCCGCCCTCACTGTCTGTATCTGGGCCTTGGAATCCCTCTTTGAATACGCTTTCGCCCTGCTCTGGCGTAACTTAGCCCAAACCCTGCAACATGATATGCGTCTCGAAGCATACGCCCATGTCCAAAATCTAGAAATGTCCTATTTTGAAGATCAAAGCACTGGCGGTCTCATGGCCATTCTCAATGATGATATCAATCAGTTAGAACGCTTTCTCGATAGCGGTGCCAATGAAGTCATCCAAGTTGTCACCACTGTTATCACTATCGGTGCGATTTTTATCATTCTCACCCCCTCTGTCGCTTGGATGGCCCTCCTCCCCATGCCTTTTGTCCTCGCTGGCTCCCTACTTTTCCAAAAACGACTAGCCCCTCGCTATGCCGCTGTCCGCGAACAGGTCAGCATGCTCAATAGCCAATTAGCCAATAACTTAAGCGGTATCGCCACCATTAAAAGCTTTACCGCCGAACAACATGAAGTCAACCGTATCCATCGTGAAAGCGATATCTATCGCCAAAAAAACCAAGATGCAATTCGCCTCAGTGCCGCTTTTGTTCCCCTTATCCGCATGGTTATCGTCGCTGGCTTTAGCGCTATCCTCGTTTTCGGTGGCCAGCTAGCCATCGCCGGCGAACTCAATGTCGGTGCCTACAGCGTTCTCGTCTTCATGACCCAACGCCTTCTCTGGCCCCTCACCCGCCTCGGCAATACCCTCGACCTCTATCAACGCGCCATGGCCTCCACCGACCGCGTCCTTGACCTCCTCGATCAACAACCAGAAATCACCAGCGGCCCTCAAACACTCGCCCCTAACCAAATTAAAGGCGCTCTCCAACTCGAAAACGTCCACTTCGCCTACAAAAATGGCTCCCGAGTCCTTCACGGTATCTCTATCGATATCCCCGCTGGCCACACCGTCGCCATCGTCGGTGCCACTGGCGCCGGCAAAAGTACTGTTATCAAACTCCTCCTCCGCTTCTATGACGCCACCCAAGGCGCTGTCTGTCTCGATGGCCATGATCTCCGCCAACTCGATCTCAACACCATCCGTAATACGATTGGCCTCGTCAGTCAAGATGTCTTCCTTTTCCACGGCACTGTTCGTGAAAATATCGCCTACGGCACCTTTGAAACCTCCGATGAAGCCATTATCAAAGCCGCTAAAATCGCTGAAGCCCATGATTTTATCTTGAATCTCCCCCAAGGGTACGATACCATCGTCGGTGAACGTGGCCAAAAACTATCTGGCGGCCAACGCCAACGTATCTCTATCGCTCGCGCCATCCTCAAAGACCCACCTATCCTCATCCTCGATGAAGCCACCTCTTCCGTAGACAACGAAACCGAGGCCGCCATCCAACGCTCCCTCGAAAAAATCGCCATCGGCCGCACCACCATCCTCATCGCTCACCGCCTCTCCACCGTCCGCAACGCCGACCATATCTTCGTTCTCGAAAACGGCCGTCTCGCCGAAGAAGGTCGCCACGAACAACTCCTCAACCAAAACGGCATCTACGCCGCCCTTTGGCGCGTCCAAACCGGCCAACGTCTCCTCGCCTAACCCCCACCAGGTAGTGCGATTTGCTACAATCGCACTACCCTACCACCACCGCCACAAACCATACAAAAAAACCATACTTCATCACCTGACTCCAATACTCCAACCGCAACCCATCTTCCTCCTGCCACGCCCCTCGGCCCACCAACACCAACAACGGCCACACCAACACCAACACCACCCCCAAATAACCTGCCCCAAATAACCCCACCCCATACGGCACCAACATCGCCCCCATAGCCAACACCCAAAACAGATAAAACAACCGCCGCGCCACCACCCGCCCCCACACCGTCGCCACCGTCCGACACTCAAAACGTAAATCCCCCTCATAATCCGCCAACGTCTTCAATATCTCTCGGCTCATAATCGATACCCATATCACCAACGCCAACCAAGCCGCCGGCCTCATATCTCCCGCCGCCAACCCACCAAACAACGCACTCATCGCTGATACCGTCGCCACCACCCCATTCCCAATCAATACCGTACTCTTTAAACGCCATGAATATAAATACAAAATTAATACCGACCCCGTCGTCATCAACCACGCCCCCCACCCTAACCATACCGACAAAATCACCGCCAATACCCCCAATCCCACCGAAAACCAGATCGCATGCCGTCTCGGTATCAACCCCACCGCCACCATCCGCTTCGGCTGATTGATCTGATCAATCTCCATATCCATCGCATCATTCCACGCATTCGCCGACCCCGATACAAACAATGTCACCACCATCGCCCACCCAATCCGCCCCCACGCCCCCGTCCCCGCCACATACCCGCCCAACAACACCGCCAACGTCCCACTCAAGGTCGACACCGGCCGAATCAACCGCCAATAATTCATAACATTCACATTCATAATTCCTACCTTATTTAAATCAATATCATCTCCCCACCAACACCAGATCATAACATGAAACACCCACTCCTAAAACCATCAGCCTCGCTTTCCTTAATAGATAGCAATTAGTGCTAATATTTGCACCAGTTATGCACGCTGGGCTTGGCGCGGCTATAAAATAAATACCCTCCCAACCCTTGCCTTTTTCGCCTAAATACCATACCATTGTCCTAACTTTGATTTTCCCCCTGAGTGAGGAGTTTAGGTATGAAACCTGCCCCTTTTAAATACGAGCGCGCATCTTCCCTGCCCGCTACCCTTGATCTATTAAAACAGCATGGCTACGATGCCAAATTACTGGCCGGCGGCCAAAGCCTCATCCCCGCCATGAACTTCCGCCTCGCCCAACCCGCTGTCCTTATCGATATTAACCCCCTCCCCGAACTAAACCACATCGGTATCACCCCTGACCACGGCCTCACCATCGGCGCCATGACCCGCCAACGCCACATCGAAACCAGTCCCCACGTCGCCCAATACGCCCCCCTCCTCGCCGAAACCATGCCCTACATCGCCCACCCCCAAATCCGTAACCGTGGTACCCTCGGCGGCTCCCTCGTCCACTCCGACCCCGCCGCCGAACTCCCCGTCATCGCTGTCACCCTCGACGCCAAACTCCATATCCATAGCCACCGCGGCGACCGCTGGGTCGCCGCCCGCGACTTCTTCATGGGCATGTTCGTTGTCGACCTCCAACCCGAAGAAATCTTAACCGCCGTCCACTTCCCCGCCTGGCCCGCCCGCACCGGCTACGCCTTCACCGAAGTCGCCCGCCGCCCTGGTGATTACGCCCTCGTCGGCGCCGCCGCCACCCTCAGTCTCGACCACAACGGCCGTTGTCGCGCTGCCACCCTCGTCTACCTCAACGTCGGCGATGGCCCCATGCTCGCCGAACACGCCGCCGCCAGCCTCGTCAACGAAATCCCCACCCCCAAACTAATCGAAGACGCCGCCGCCCTCGCCGCCAGCAAAGAGATCGACCCCGTTGGCAATATCCACGCCTCCATCGGCTACCAACGCCACCTCGCCCAAGTCCTCGGCCGTCGCGTCCTCACCCAAGCCCTAACCCGCGCCCAACAAGCCAGTCAAGGAGGCTCCTCATGAGCTCTGAATTACTCTCTGTTCAAATGACCGTTAACGGCCGTTCCTACCAACGCCACATCGAACCCCGCCTCCTCCTCAGCGACTTCCTCCGCCACGAACTCGACCTCACCGGCACCCACGTCGGCTGCGAACATGGCGTCTGCGGCGCCTGCACCATCCTCCTCGATGGCCAACCCGTCCGCTCCTGCCTCATCCTCGCCATCCAAGCCGATGGCCTCACCGTCGACACCGTCGAAGGTCTCGCCCCCTCCCCCGACCAACTCCACCCCCTCCAAGAATCTTTCCGCGACGCCCACGGCCTCCAATGCGGCTTCTGCACCCCCGGCATCCTCATGTCCATCCTCCCCTTCCTCGAACAAAACCCCGACCCCACCGAAGATGAAATCCGCCACGCCCTCTCCGGCAACCTCTGCCGCTGTACCGGCTACCAACATATCGTCGACGCCGTCAAACTCGCCGCTAAAAAAATGCGCTAACCTACACATTATTAGGAGATACCGATGAAACTCGAAGGCACTTATACTTTTGACGCTCCCCGCGACCAAGTCTGGCCCGCCCTCCTCGACCCCGAAATCCTCGCCCAAACAATGCCCGGCTGTGAAGAACTCACCAAAATTGGTGACAACGCTTACCAAGGTGTCATGCGCATCCGCATGGGCCCCATGCAAGGCGTCTTCCGCGGCGAAGTCTTCCTCTCCGACCTCCACGATGGTCGTAGCTACGAACTCCACGTCAAAGGCAATGGCGGCTCTCTCGGTAACATCAACGCCCACGGCTCCGTCCGCCTCGAAGACGACCCCGCTGGCACCCTCATGCATTACAGTGGCGAAGCCCAAGTCCACGGCCGCCTCGCCAGCGTCGGCCAACGTCTCATGGAACGCTCCGCCCACGCCCTCACCCAACAAAGTCTCACCAACCTCTCCCGCCAAATCGAATACCGCCAAGCCACCAACGCCGCCTCCCACCCCGACCCCATCACTACCACCAACGAAGCCCCTCCCCGCCACGGCGTCACCCCACCCCCCTCATCCATTCCCGTCACCAACGAACGTCCCGCTCCACCACCTCCTCCTCCCCCCTCACAAACAGAATTCGCCCTCGGCGTCGCCAAAAATATGCTCGATGATTTCCTCCCCGAAGATGAACAATCCCGTCTCTTCGTCTGGTTCATCGCCGGCCTCACCCTCTTCCTCGTCTGGCGCTCCTACGAAAACCAACGTACCGAACGGATCGCTCGCCGCGTCGCCCAGCTCTTAAGAAAATAAGCTTATCCCAAAGGACTGTTTATGACTCCCACTGAACTCGCTCACCTTTCCGCTACTGAACTTAGTCAGCTGATTCATAGCAAAGAAGTTTCCCCCGTTGAGGTGATGGAAGCCGCCCTCGGCCAAATCAAAACCCACAACGACACCATCAACGCCGTCGTCACCCTCTCCGACACCGCCCTCGATGAAGCCCGCGCCGCCGAGAAAAAACTAATGGCCGGCGACGAGGTCGGCCCCCTCCTCGGCCTCCCCGCCGGTATCAAAGACGTTACCCCCGTCGCCGGTATGCGCACCACCTACGGCTCCACCATGTACAGCGATTACGTCCCCGCCGAAGACGCCCTCATGGTCACCCGCCTCAAACAAGCCGGCGCTATCATCGTCGGCAAAACCAACACCCCCGAATTCGCCACCGGCGGCAACACCTTCAACGACGTCTTTGGCGTCACCCGCAACCCGTGGAACACTGAACGCAGTGTCGGTGGCTCCACCGGCGGCGGCGCCGCCGCCCTCGCTAGCGGCATGATCGCCATCGCCGAAGGCACCGACCTCGGCGGCTCCCTCCGCATCCCCGCCTCCTTCTGTGGCATCGTCGGCCTCCGCCCCTCCCCCGGCCTCGTTCCTACCTACCCTACCGAATTCCCCTGGGACAATATGCAAGTCACCGGCCCCATGGCCCGCACCGCCGCAGATATCGCCCTCATCCTCCAATCCGTCGCCGGCCCCAGCCCCTTCGCCCCCATGACCCAACCCATCGCCGGCCGTGACTTCGTCGCCGCCGTCAACAACGGCGTCCCCGCTGGCACCCGCATCGCCTACTGCCCCGATATCGCCCACATCGGCGTCGAAGAATCGGTCGAATCCCTCTGCCGCACCGCCAGCTTCAATATGACCCAAATCGATGCGACCGTTACCGAATACGACTTCGATCTATCCATGGGTCGCAAACCTTTCCTCGCCATTCGTGGCATGTGGATGCTTGTCCAACAAAATCGGGACCTCGGCCTCGTCAGCCAGATGGGCTCCAATCTCGCCGGCAACGTCCGCGCCGGCCTCGAACTCGAAATGCGCAAATTAGGCGATGCCGAACATGTGCGCGGCCAAATCTGGCACATCTTCCGTCGCTTCTTTTATGAATTTGACTACCTGCTCACCCCTTGTCTTCCCATCCCCCCCTTCCTCGCTACCCAAAACTACCCCGAAACCATCAGTGGCAAAAAGATGAAAACCTACATCGATTGGGTCGCCCCCACCTTCCTCCTCAGCCTCACCGGCCTCCCCGTCGCCTGCGTCCCCGTCGGCCTCACCGTCGACGGCCTCCCCGTCGGCCTCCAAATCGTCGGCCCACCTCAAGGCGAAGAAAAAGTCCTCGCCCTCGCCCACCAAATCCAAAAAGCCCACCCCATCGGCCTCCCTTACAAATAACAAATCAGAAATAACAAATCATAAATAACAAATCATAAGGAGAACTCATGTCCAAAAGAATCATAGACCTATCCCAACCCCTCAACCAAGACGCCCCCTTCTGGCCCTTCTACCCCCCCTTCGAAGTCAAATACATTAAACGCAAAGCCGAACACGGCGTCAACGCCCAATACATCCAAACCTCTAACCATATGGGTACCCACCTCGATGCCCCCCGTCACTTTGTCACCAACGGCCGTACCATCGACGAAATCCCGCTCGAATGGCTCTACGGCGATGGCGTCATCGTCGACATCAGCGACGCCATGGACGACCTCGCCCTCTTCACCCCTGAAATGCTCGAAGAACGTGCCGATATCCGTGAAGGAGACATCCTCTTCATCCACACCGGCTGGCACAAACATGCCCAATTCGGCTCCGAACCGGATGAAGAAAAATATATCCATCGTCATCCTGGCCCGCACTTCAGCATCGTCCAATGGCTTCTCGACAAGAAGATCCACGTCTGGGGCGTCGATATGATCTCCACCGACCATCCCATGAACCTCCCCATCGGCCGTTTCCTCGGCCAAGGTGGCCTCAACCATTGGCAACGCGTCACCGCCGCCTGCGAAGAAAAATTCGGCAAGGACAAAATGGATGAACTCTTCCCCGATACCGCCTATCAATTAACCCACAACGCCCTCTTCCCCCACGACTGTATGCACGTCGAAAACCTCGGTGGCGATATCAGCAATCCTGAACTTCACAACAAACGCATCACCATCGGCGTTTTCCCTTGGAAATTCAAAGGTGGCGAAGCCGCTTTCTGTCGCGCTGTCGCCTTCTTAGACTAAATTTTTGGTAGCGCGATTTGATAAATCGCGCTACCAAAACCAACCATCCATCTGGAGGTTCCCATGAGCACTAAAAATTTCGGCCAACGCATGAAACGCAACGAAGACCCCCAACTTCTTACCGGCCAAGCCCTTTTTGTTGACGATGTCCATCTGCCTGATATGGCCCACGTCGCTTTCCTGCGCAGTCCTCAGGCTCATGCTGTCCTCAAAAATATCGACATCTCCCGCGCCCTCGAACGTGACGGCGTCCTCGCCGTCTACACCGCCGACGATTTAGGCGACTACTGGCAACATGGCCCCCTCCTCGTCTCCCCACCACCCATCGAACGCCTCACCTTCCACACCAAAACCCAAGTCCCCCTCGCCAAAGGCAAAGTCCGCCACCTCGGCGAACCAATCGCCATGGTCGTCGCCACCAGCCGCTACATCGCCGAAGACGCCATCGATGATATCTGGATCGATTACGAAACCCTCCCCGCTATCACCGACCTCGAACGGGCCATCACCGATGATTCCTACGTCGTCCACGAAGACCTCGAAACCAATGTCGGCGCCCACGTCATCCAAGAAAAAGGGGATTACCAACAAGCCAAAGAAGAAGCCGATATCATCATCAAGCGCAAATTCACTTATGACCGTGGCACCGCCGCCGCCATGGAAAATCGGGGCGTCGTCGCCCAATGGGACCGCCGTGCCCAACGGCTCACCATCTGGGACACCACCCAAGCCCCCATCCCCATCCGCAACGGCCTCGCCGCCATGCTCGGCCTCTCCGAAAACCAAGTCCGCGTCATCGCCCCCTTCATCGGTGGTGGCTTCGGCCCCAAAATCATGATGTTCTACCCCGAGGAAGTCCTCATCCCTTGGGCCGCCATGCAATTAGGCGTCCCGATTAAATGGATCGAAGACCGGGCCGAAAACTTCGTGGCCACCACCCACGAACGGGGTCAAATCCATGAAGCCGAAATCGCTTTGAGCAAAGACGGTCGCATCCTCGGCGTCCACGACACCTTCCTCCACGATGGCGGCGCCTACATGCCCTACGGCCTCACTGTCCCCATCAACAGCCAATGCACCCTCCTCGGCCCCTACCACATCCCCAACTACTACTCCGAATTCAAATGCGTCTTTACCACTAAAACCATCGTCACCCCCTACCGTGGCGCCGGCCGCCAACACGGCGTCTTTGTCATCGAACGCCTCCTCGACTTCGCCGCCAAAGAACTCGGCCTCACCCCCGGCGAAATCCGCCGCCGTAACTTCATCCCCAACGACGCTTTCCCCTACAACAACGAAATTATCTACCAAGATTTTGCCCCCCTCGTCTACGATAGCGGGAATTACGAGCCGATGCTCGACCGTGCCCTCGAACTAATCGAATACGACAAATTTATCAACGAAATCCAACCCCAAGCCCGCGCCGAAGGGCGCCACCTCGGCATCGCCATCGTCTGCTACGTCGAAGGCACCGGCATCGGCCCCTACGAAGGTGCCCGCGTCCAAGTCGAAACCTCCGGCACCGTCGCCGTCTCCACCGGTATCGGCACCCAAGGCCAAGGCCATTACACCAGCTTCGCCCAAATCGTCGCCGACCAACTCGGCGTCACCATCGATCAAGTCAAACTCGTCACCGGCGATACCGACCAATTTTATTGGGGGGCCGGCACCTTTGCCAGCCGTGGCGCCGTCGTCGCCGGCAACGCCATTCATCAAGCTGCCAAAGACGTCCGCCACAAAGCGTTACGGCTTGGTAGTGAGCATCTTGGCCTGCCGGAAGATGAGCTGGAGCTGGCCGAGGGACTTGTCCGCGCTAAAGCCGACCACGACCAATCCGTCCCCCTCGGCACCCTCGCCGCCAACGCCAACCCCCTCCGTGGCGCCGTCAAACCCGGCACCGAACCCGGCCTCGAAGCCACCAACTACTTCGGCCCTAAAATGGGCGCCACCGCCAGCGGCATCCAAGCCATGATCGTCGCCATCGACCCCGAAACGATGATGCTCAAAATCGAAAAGTTCGTCGTCGTCCACGATTGCGGCGAAATCATCAACCCCCTCATCGTCGACGGCCAAATCCACGGCGGCGTCGCCCAAGGCATCGGCAACGCTTTCTACGAACAACTCGTCTACGACGAAGATGGCCAACTCCTCACCGGCTCCTTCATGGACTACCTCCTCCCCACTTCCCTCGACGTCCCCCACATCATCATCGACCACCAATCTACTCCCTCCCCCCTCAACGAACTCGGCATCAAAGGCGTCGGCGAAGCCGGTGCCATCCCCGTCGGCCCCCTCTTCGCCCAAGCCATCGAAAGCGCCCTCGCCAAAGAGGATTTTGAAATCCTAGAAATCCCCCTCAGCCCCAACCGGCTCTGGGAACTCGTCTACGGAGAGCTACAATGAGTATTAAGCCAGGTATAAACCCAGAATCAGAATTTGACCATTTCCCAAATGAAGAACATCAAATCATAAAACAATTTAGTCGTGAATGGTATGTTACGAATGCAGGTAGTAAGTTTTCGTTAGCAAATAGTGAATACCGGTATTTTTTAATCAAGCCAACAAGTCTATATACAGAAATGTTCAATATAGAACGTGAAGTCGCTGTTGTTTTTGATCCATATAGAACATTTCAACCACGTGCACTAGATGCCATTGATACAGCAATTAACAATTATCAAACAGTACGAGTTGAAAGAATTATAAGTATATTAATAAGTAAAGATAAAAATATAGAAGCAAAAATAGAAAGGTTACTCAACATCAATCCAGAAACACGTATTATTGTCCCATTTTACTATGAGGAACTTAATACCAATGTTGATGATTTCTTTATTAGGAATCGATTCAAAAAACATTCTTACACTCGTGATTTATTTGCATTTGAATCACCATTGAAAAAAGATTTATACTTTTTTGGACGGCAAGATTTAGTTTTAAGGATTGCAAACCGACACCGCTCAAATGAAAACTCTGGGTTATTTGGGTTACGCAAAACAGGTAAAACATCTGTTGTATTTGGTATATCTCGTACCCTCGAGACTACAGGTGACAAATCTGTTTTTATCGACTGTCAAAATCCAGCATTTCATCAAAGAAGATGGTATCATGCCCTACATTACATAGTTCAAGAGATCAAAAGCCAATACAAACTTCCCTCCAACACTAAAAATGAAGAAAGATTTACACCACAAGATGCTCCTATTTTATTTGAACGCGAATTACGTAGAATTCATCGAGAGCTAAATAAAAAAAGCTTGCTATTAATTTTTGATGAAATCGAGAATATAAGTCATGATATATCTCCATCACCACATTGGGCAACTGATCTTGATTTTGTTTATTTCTGGCAAACTCTACGCTCATTATTCCAAAAATTAAATAATGTGTTTTCATATTTAATTGTTGGCACTAATCCAAGATGTATTGAACAAGCAACTATTAAAGGTAAGGATAATCCAATTTTCAACCAAGTCGCTATTACATACATGCCAAGTTTTGATATAGTGCAAACACGTCAAATGGTACGAAAATTAGGCAGGGTAATGGGTCTGAAATTCGACGAATTAATATACGCGAAATTAACAGAAGATTATGGCGGGCACCCTTTCTTAATTCGACATATTTGTAGCGAAATCAATAAGGTATGCGATATCAATCGACCTGCCACAGTGGATACATTTGTTTATCAAGAAGCTAAAGAAATTTTTGACCGTAACTCTCATAATTATATCGAAATGATTTTAAATGTTCTCAAGCTATTTTATGCAGATGAGTATTCAATGCTAGAGTATCTAGCGAGTGGTGATCAAGATACTTTTAAAGAATTCTCTGATTTATCACCCTACTACACTAATCACCTATTGGGCTATGAGATAATAAAAACTAATGGAAGACAATTTGCAATCAAAATTGATGTTGTGAAACAATATTTAATAAGTAAAAACAAATATAGAAAAATCAATTTAAGCGAACAAGAAATGTGGCTTGAAGTTTCGCAACGCAGGAATCAAATTGAAGTCAAATTACGAAGCATTGTTAGACGTCAATTACAAATAGCCTTTGGTCAAGATGAAGCAAAACAAAAAGTCTTAAAAATTTATGGGAAATCAGGTAATAATAAATATCGCAGAACATCTTATAAGGACCTATTTAATCCAAACAAAGTAAATGTTTATTTTGATGATATTAGAAAGTTAATCATTACTAATTGGGACTTGTTTAAAAATATTTTCGAGACCGATCAACAAGCTACAAATGCTATACTACAAACAATTAACAAATACCGTGTAGATGCACACGCAAAGAGCATAACATCTGATGAAATGGCTTTCTTTCGCTCTAGTATAATACAAATTGAAGAAGCTCTAGAAAATTTTTAAGCCGCATATATATAAGGATTATAAGGATTATATTGATGATGCCAACCAACTTCCTCCAAAAAATCCTCAACAACTGCCTCCAAACCCCCGACAAAACCGCCATCGAACTCATCGATGACGACAACCAATCAACCACCATCACCTACGCCCAACTCGCCGCCAATATCGACCACGCCACCCACTTCCTCCAACAATTTGACATCCAAACCGGCGACCGCGTCGCCCTCCAACTCCCTAAATCCCTCACCTTCATCTACCTCTACTTCGCCACCATTCGCCTCAACGCCATCGCCCTTCCCCTCAACACCGCCTACCCCGCCCAAGAACTCCACTACTACCTCGAAGACGCCGCCGCCTCCCTCTTTATCGCCGATAAAGCCCAACAAGACGAACTCGCCCCGCTCCAACAACAAATTCCCACCCTCACCCACCTCCACTTCATCAATCCCTTCGCCACCGATGACATCTTAGCCACCGCCCCCACTGACCTAACCATCCCCGCCCCCACCACCATGGCCAACTCCCAAACAATCCTCTGGGGTCCTGATGACCAAACCGCTCTCATGATCTACACCTCCGGCACCACCGGCCGCCCCAAAGGGGCCGAAATCACCCTCGGCAACCTCACCGCCAACCTCCAAGACCTCCACCAAGCGTGGGGCTGGCAAGAAAACGACATCCTCCTCCACGTCCTCCCCATCTTCCACGTCCACGGCCTCATCGTCGCCCTCCACGGCGCCCTCTACGCCGGCGCCACCACCATCATGCTCACCCGCTTCGACGCTGCCCAAGCCCTCCAACTCCTCCAAGATCGCCTCTGCACCGTCTTCATGGGCGTCCCCACCATCCACCAACGCCTCCTCGCCGTCCCCAACGCCGCCAACTACAACCTGGCCCACATGCGCCTCCTCACCTCCGGCTCCGATCGCCTCGCCGACGACGTCTTCGCCGCCTTCCAAAACACCTTCGGCCACACCCTCCTCGAACGGTACGGCATGACTGAAACCGGCATGAACCTTTCTAACCCCCTCGACGGTGAACGCCGTCCCGGCTCCGTCGGCTTCCCCCTTCCCAGCGTCGAAGTCCGCATCGTCGACCGCGAAACAGACGAAATTCTCGGTGATGACCAAGTTGGTGAAGTTCAAATTCGCGGCCCCCACGTCTGCAAAGGGTACTGGCGCCAACCAGAAAAAACAAAAGCCGCCTTCACCCCCGATGGCTGGCTGCGCACTGGCGACCTCGGCCTCCGCCAACCTGATGGCTACCACATCCTCAAAGGGCGCGATAAAGACCTCATCATCACCGGCGGCTACAATGTCTACCCCCCCGAAGTCGAACTGGTACTCAAGGAATATCCCGGCGTGGCCGCTTGCGCGGTGATTGGCTGTCCCAATGAGGAATGGGGGGAGACGGTAACGGCCGTTATCATCCCCACCCCCAACACAATCCTCAACCCCGACGCCATCATCGACCACTGCTGCCAAAAACTAGCCAAATACAAAGCCCCCCGCCACATCATCTTCGCTGACGAACTCCCCCGCAACGCCCTTGGCAAAGTCCAAAAAGCCCGCCTACGCCAATCACTCTGCTAAACCATCACCCAATCAAAATCCCCTCCTCCGCATACTGTACCAAACTCTCCTCCGGCCCCGACTGCATCAATGCCGTCACCAACGTTAACGCCCCTAACCGCCCCCAAAACATCATCACCACAATCACCAAACGCCCAAACGTATTTAACTCCGTTGTCACTCCCAAACTCAAACCACACGTCGCAAAAGCGGATACAACTTCAAACATCGCTTCACTCAGCTTCAATGACGGTTGCGTCAACAACAATAACCACGTCGCCAAAACCACCACCATCAAACCAACCGTCAACACCACCCCCGCCCGCCGCACCGTCCCCACCGCAATCCGCCGCATCCCAAACTTCGTATACGACACCCCTTGCGTATACCCCCGCAACGCCAACATCAACACCGCCAACGTTCCCGTCGTAATCCCCCCACCCATCGATGCCGGCGCACACCCAATAAACATCAACACCATAATCAACAGCACACTAGCCGGTGACAACGCCTCAAACTGGGGCAAACCAGCAAAACCCGCTGTCCGGTTCGATATCGATTGAAACCATGTCCGCACCAAGCGCTCCCCCAACGGTGCCTCGGCCAACACCCCCGCCCCCATCCCCTCCGACACATACAAACCCACCCACCCCACCACCGTCAAAATCATCGCCATCCGCAACGTAATCTGCGTATGCACCGAATAATGCCGCCCCCGCTTCCCCAACAAAATTTCCGATAACACCGGAATCCCCAACCCACCCAATACAATCAAACTCCCCATAATCACCAACGATACATTATCACTCGGAATCCCTTCCGGATACGCCGCCAAACCACCAAATAAATCAAAACCAGCATTACAAAAAGCTGAAATCGAATGAAAAATAGCAAAAAATAGCGTCCGCTCGCTGACAATACCATTCAACTCCCAATGAACATAAAAAGCGACCGCCCCCCCCAACTCAATCGCCACAATCCCGATAAAAGTACGGCGCAAGATCGATACAATCTCTTGTGGCTTATCTAAACCCAATGAACTCGATAACGTCAACCGATGCACCAACGAAATACGCCGACCTATCAACAACAACGTAATCGAGGCCAAAAACATATACCCCACCCCACCCACCTGAATCAAAAACAGCAAAACCCACTGTCCCACAGGCGTCAAATCAACCCCCACCGTAATCACCGATAAACCTGTCACTGTCAACGCCGATGTCGCGATAAAAAACGCGTCCAGCAACGGCAACCGCTCCCCTGTGCTCATCCCCGGCAAGGTCAACAACACCGTCCCCACCACAATTAATACCACCAATCCCAGCACAATCCGCACCGCTACATGTAACCGCCGCCGATACGGTAGCCGCTCAAAAAAATCAGTCGCCCCTGTAAGCAAAACAACTACTTTTTGCCATATCTCATAAGGTTCTGGCAATTTCATGACCACAATCTCATTGTAATTGACAAAATGTGGTGATATTTGTATTCGCCCCTAACACCACCAATACATCATCTTTCTGCAACACATACTCGGCCGGCGGCGCCACCTCCACCACCGCCCCCCTCTGCACCGCCAACACCGTCACCCCATATATGTTCCGAATATCCGTTTGTGCCAAACTCTGCCGCAAAAAAGCGGTCGGTACCTTTAACTCCACCACACTATGATCTGGCCCCAATGATAACCGCTCCAAAATAGTTGGCGCCGTTAACTCATGCGCCAATCTTTGCCCCGCATCATGCTCCGGCTGAATCACCCGATCCGCTCCCACCCGCAATAAAATGTCTTGCTGCTTCTTACTCATCGCCTTACAAATAACATAAGGTACCCCCAAACTTTTCAACGCCACCGTCGTCATCAAATTGCTCTCAAAATCAGATCCAATCGTCACAATAACCGTATCAAACGATCCGATATCTACCGCGCGTAGCGCATCGTCAAGCGTTGCATCCAGCGACACCACCTGTGTCAACTGCTCGGCCAACATCTGCACCCGCTCCTGATTATAATCAATCCCCAATACCGTATGCCCCGTCTCTTCCAACTCCAACGCCAAACTAGTCCCAAATCGCCCCAATCCAATCACCGCAAACTCCTGAATCGGCCGCCGTCTACGAAAAGACGACCACTGTTTACCAAAATCCATCTTTGCCTCCGCTTAACAATAACAGTCGACAACCTGCTACAAACATCCTCTATTCCGTCACAATCTCCACCACCGTTATCTCACCCCCCACTACTTCAATTTCTTGGCTATACGTCCGCCCATTCACTTTCGTTGCTAGCCGATAAGTTCCTGGCCGCACATCACCAAACACAAAATTCTCCGCCCACCCCTCATCAGGATTCATCAAATTCTGGGGATCACCTAAATAGCTCCAACTATTTACCAATTCACCCCTCGGCCCCCCCACAATCGAAATCCCCACCCCCTGCCACGGCCGACCACCCCCATCCACCAACCGCCCCACAATCACCCCCCGCGTTGGCCCCGGCGATATCCATAAAACCGGATTGCGCGTGCTACTAAACTCATTCGTCCCCACCCGTACCTCGAAATGTAAATGGGGATGCGTCGCCGCTCCCCCATACCCAACCTCGGCCAACTCCTGCCCACGTACCACCCGCTCTCCCTCAACCACCTTCAACTCCAAAACATGCCCATACAACGCATAAATTGATTGCCCCTGCCACTGCTGATCAAGCTCAATCACCACCAAATGCCCATACCAATTACATCGCCACCCATACAACTCATCCTGATCACCTTGCGCCACAACCACTCGCCCATCTCCCACCGCCAACACCGGCGTCCCCAATGGCTGGGCCATATCAATCCCATTATGCAACAATAAACGCCCACTCATATCCCACCCATATGGAAAATTATTATTAACCAATAACCGACTCCCACCAGCAAATGGATGTCCCAACCAAAAATGGGTCTCCGTTTGGCTTATATCCGGCCGCGGCCAACTATCGCCCCGCGCCGACCGACTATACGCCGGCTTCAACGGCGCCGGATTAGGACAAGTCCGATTAATCGGCGTCGCCGATGGCGTTGGTGTAATCGTCGGCGTTGGTGTTACCGTCGGTGTCGGCGTCTCCGTCGGTGTGGCCGTCGGCGTTGGTGTCAACGTTGCCGTCGCCGTCGCTGTCACCAACGGTATCGCCGTATACGTAGCCGGAACCTCTTTCGTCGCCAACGCCGTTGCCGTCACCGGCGCCACAACCGGCGTATCAATCGCCGCCACCGACGCGCCCACTCGCTCTTGCCCCGCACCATCACCATCACCCACCTGCCCACAACCCACTACCAATACACACCACCACAACAACGCCCCATACCGCCTACATCTATTCAAAAAACGCACCACAATACCTGCCTCACTCCTCCGCCACTCTACCAGCACGACGTTGGCGCAAATACGCCTGTGTCGACGCTACCACACTACCAAATGTATCTGGCATCACATACAATCCGATTAATCCAGCCCCCACCATCGTCAAAAAGTTCAAGGCATGATACAAAAATGCAAAACTAACTGCTAAATCTTCTGGTTGATTCAAAATCCTAACCAATGCAAATGTCACCCCCGCATGAAAAACCCCCACTTGACCCGGTGATGATGGGGCCGCAATACTCAACGCCGCGCTACACACCACAAAAATCGTCATCGCTATCGTTGGCTCAATATGCACCGCCCGCAACGCCGCATAATAACCAAAAATAATCGGCCCCCAAATCGCAATGCTCAAACCAAACAAAATCAAGCTGTCCCGCCAGCGCGTAAACGCATCTAAACCGGCTAGCAACTCATCTCCCCATGCTACCCATCGTTCTGTCTCTAGAAAAGGGACGAAATCTAATAGCCAACGGCCAATGCGGCGGAAAAACGGCCGTTGATTCGCCGCCACCCACACCCCCACAATCCCCATCACCGCTAATACCGCCATCAAACGCACACTCGCCATCTGCTCCGCCGGCAAAGTCCCCACCCCTAACAACGAAAACGGCAAAATCGTCACCACAAATAACAAATCTAATAACCGCTCCACCACCACCGTCGACAACCCTTGCGCCACCGTCACCGGCGGCCTCTGCCCCACCAACAACGCCCGTGCCACTTCCCCCAAACGAAATGGCAAAATATTTGTTAATAAATAACCAATGTTTTGAATATGAAAAACCTCTTGCCACGAGATCGCATTACCCAACATAAACCGCCACCGCACCGCCCGCGCCATCAAAAACCCGATAATACCCAACACACAAAACAACACATCTTGATAACGCGCCCCCTTTAAAGTAACCCCAATCTCCTGTGGTGAAACAACCGTAAATAAAATGATTAAGCATAGGCCACTAATTCCCATACCGACCCAAAATTGCCACCACTGCTTTTTGTTACCTTGATTTACCATAACGGTTGATTATAACAATCTTATTCATATCTACCCAATTTTCATTGCACCGATTCATACATAAAGTTACAATAAGCCTATCATCAACACGCTATTATTAAGAGGTCTATATGTCTCTACAACCCCTGCCAGCTACAATTGAACCATTCATGTCGTGGGAATGGGAAGAAATTAAACCATACTATTTAGAACTACAAGAACAACCCTTAAATGCAGCTACCATCGATCTATGGCTCCGCGATTGGAGCCATCTGCAAAATCTCCTCTCTGAACGACGCGCCCGCCTCAGTGTCGATCTCACCGCTGACACCACCGATACCAAAGCCGAAGCCGCCTATAACCATTTCACCGCCAACATCCGCCCTCACGCCAGTCAAGCCGATCAAATCCTCAAACAACGCTTACTCGATAGCAACCTCACCCCCACTGGCTTCGAGGTCCCCCTGCGCAACATGCGCGCCCAAGCCGCTATCTTTCGCCCAGAAAACCTTTCTCTCCAAACAGAAGAAGACCAACTCCGCTCCGCTTACAACAAAACAATTGGTGCCCAAACCGTCGTTTGGGACAATCAAGAACAAACCCTCACCCAACTCCGTGTCTCTTTCTACACCCCAGACCGCTCCCAACGGGAAGCTATCTGGCACGCCATGAGCCAACGACGTCTCCAAGATCGTCAACATCTCAATGAAATTTGGCAAAAAATCTTCAAATTGCGCCTCAAAATGAGCCAAAACGCCAGTTTTGATAATTATCGTCAATTCCGCTGGCAAGAAATGATCCGCCTCGATTATTCGCCCGAAACAGCACAATCTTTTTTCGACGCTATCGAGAAAAAAGTAACACCCATCGTTAAACAAATTTATGCCGACAAGGCCCAATCCGCAGGTCTACCAACGCTTCGCCCCTGGGATGTTGATGCCGATGTCTATCCTTTAGCCCTACCCGCTCTCCGCCCTTTTGATGACATTGCCACTCTCGATAAAATAGGTGCCCAAGTTATTCATCAAGTGGACCCTCAACTCGGCCACTACTTCGACACCATGCGCCAAGAAAATCTCCTCGACCTCCCCAATCGCAAAGGCAAATCCCCCGGCGCCTACTGCACCACCTACGCCGTTACCCAACGCCCCTTCATCTTTATGAACGCCGTCGGCATCCAAGCCGATGTCAAAACGCTCCTCCACGAAGCCGGCCACGCCTTCCACGTCTTCGAACGTAACCACCTTCCCTATAGCGGCCAACAACACGTAACCGCCGAATTCGCCGAAGTCGCCTCCATGACCATGGAACTTCTCGCCGCCCCCTATCTCGCCGCTGACCAAGGTGGCTTCTACCAAGACCCCGCTGATGCCATCCGCGCCCGGATCCAACATATTGAAAAAATTATTCTCTTCTGGCCCTACATGGCCATCGTCGCTAACTTCCAACATTGGGCTTACACCCACGGCCGCGACGCCATCGACCCCGCCGCCTGTGATGCCCACTGGACCCAACTATGGCACCGCTTCCTACCTGGCATCGACTGGTCTGGCTTCGAAGATGTCCTCGCTACCGGCTGGCACCGTAAACAACATATCTTCCGCTACCCTTTCTACTATATTGAATACGGTATGGCCCAATTAGGTGCCATCCAAATCTGGGCCCGCTCGCAACAAAATAAACCCGCCGCCATTAACGCCTATCGCCAAGCCCTCGCCCTCGGCGGCACCAAAACCTTACCCGACCTATATACGGCCGCTGGTGCCCAATTCGCCTTCGATGAAACCACGGTCGGTGATGCTATCAACTTATTAACCAGTACAATTAATACCCTCCAAGCCCAACTATAAACTTATGGACGCACCATCTATTTACCCACATACAATCCTTGTCGTTGATGACAATCCCGCCACCTTACGCATGATGGCCCTCTTTTTCAACCGCCGTCAACTCAACACCATCACCGCTCAAAGCGGCTACGAAGCTCTTGAAATCGCCGCCGCTCAAGACCCCGATCTCATCCTGCTCGATATCATGATGCCCGATATGGATGGCTATGTCACCTGCCAAAAACTTAAAGAAAATCCGGCCACCCAAGCTATCCCCGTCATCTTCATGACCGCTCTCACCGATGCCTCCCATAAAGTCCGTGGCTTTGAAGTCGGTGCCGTTGACTACGTCACCAAACCAGTCCAATACGAAGTCGTCCTCGCCCGCATCAATACCCACATTCGCCTCCGTGACCTCAATCGCCAAATCGCCCGACGCGCCGCCCAACTAGAAATCACCAATGAAATCGGCCAACACATGATGGGCATCCTCGACCTAGACACCCTTATCCCCACTGTCCTCCATCAAATCCAAAGCCAATTCAGCTTTTATTTTGTCGGTGTCTGGCTCCTCCAAGGTGATGATATCATCTTAAACGCTGGCGCCAGCCGTGAAGGGGACTCCTGGGTGCCTAGTGGTTACCGCATCTCGATCGTCGCCGAACAAAGTGCCATCGCCCACGCTTGCCGTACTGGCGAACAATATCTCGTCACCGATACCAACCAAGACCCTCACTACCTACCCTCCGACCATCTCCCTAATACCCGCACCGAATTAGCCTTACCACTAAAGGTTGGCAAACGTATCATTGGCGCTCTCGATATACAAAGTGAAACTGCCAACAGCTTCTCTCCTGAAGACCAATGGGCACTCCAACTCCTCGCCAACCAAGTCGCTACCGCCTTCCATAACGCCTCCATCTACCAAAATGAGCGCGCTCGGCGCCAACTAGTCGAGCGTGTCCAAGGCATTAACCAACTCATCACCAGCACCCTCAAACTCGAAGAGGTTCTCGATCTCATCCTCTTCCATCTCAAAGATATCGTCCATCATGATCGTGGTGCTGTCCTTCTCCATGAAAACGATGTCTTAAATTTTATGGCCGTCCGCGGTTTCGCCCCCGATGCCGATTATCATAATTGGCAAATCCCCTTAGCCAAACCCGAAGAAGGGGAACTCTTTTTTCAAATTTACCATACGAAAAAACCGTTTGCCATTAGTGATGTCGCCCAATTCCCCGGCTGGCGGCGGGTAGAAGATGTCTCCGTACCCGGCTCTTGGCTGGGGGTGCCCATCATCCACCAAGATGAAGTAATCGGTATGCTCTCCCTCGCCCGTGAAGAAATTGACCCCTTTGATACGGAAAGCATCACTTTTGCCACAACTTTTGCCGCCCAAACGGCCGTTGCCATCCGCAACGCCAACCTCTACGCCCAAATCACCCAATTCAACCACCAACTCGAAGCCCAAGTCCAAGCCCGTACCCAAGAACTCGAACAAGCTTACAAACAACTCGAAATCATGGACCAATCTAAATCAGATTTTATCGGCATCGCTTCCCATGAACTACGTACCCCCATCTCCGTCATCACCGGCTATAGCCAAATCCTCCTCGAACAATCCGAGGCCAATAACCACCTCGAATACCTCCCCTTCCTCCAAAAAATAGATGATGGTATCGACCGCCTCAACGAAATCGTTAGCAGTATGCTCGATGTCGCCAAAATCGATACCCAAGACTTTAAACTCTATACCGATACCACCTCCCTCCAACTCCTCTGCGAAAGCGTCGCCACCAATCTCGAAAAAGCGTTCACCGACCGCCAAATCACCCTCACCCTCACCCCCTCACTCCGCCAAATCCCCCGCATCGAAGCCGACCCCAGCGCTCTCCAAAAAGTCTTCTACCAACTCGTCGTTAACGCCATCAAATACACCCCCGATGGCGGCCAAATCATCATCGAAGCCCGTAGCTGGACTAAATCTCCTCACCCCGATTGGCCCGAACGTGGCGTCGAAGTCAAAGTCAAAGATACTGGTATCGGTATCAACGAAAAAGATCACGAACTTATTTTCAGTAAGTTCTACCAAACAGGCAAAGCCACCCTGCACTCAAGTGGCAAAACGAAATTCAAAGGTGGCGGTCCCGGCCTCGGCCTCGCCATCGCCCGCGGTATCGTCCTCGCCCACCAAGGCCACATCTGGGTCACCAGTTCCGGCCACGATGAAAACAACCTCCCCGGCAGTACCTTCCACGTCGTCCTCCCCCTCAAACACACCCCACCCCCCATCCCCAATAAATAATATCTTCCATTTTTGTAATAATCGGTAGTATCTATGATTACACGCAGTTTTATATTCAAACCTGAAGACCGGCAATATGTCCTCGATCACCTCCTCCAACAACTCGTCACCGACCAACAAATTACCGGCACCCTCCTCGTCGGCTCCACCGCCACCGGCTTTACCGATAACTTCTCCGATATCGATCTCATCGTCGTCATGCCTCACGCCGCCACCGTCACCATGGTCTACGACCAATGGCACCAAAAAATCCAAGACCTTTTTCCCGTCCTCCAAAGCTACACCATCACCCATGACGAGGACAACCTCACCTACAGCTGCCTGCTCGAAAACTATATCGAAATCAATATCACCTTCCTCTACCTAGACGCCCTCATCGCTACCCGCTCCATCTGGCAAATCACCTTTGACCGCTCCGGCAAAATCGCCGACATCATGACCAAAACATGGGCCGACCAATCCCGCCCCGATAGCGAGCAAAAATATCTAGACCATATTCGCACCGTCTGGTACGACATCATGCACGTCATCATCTTCGTCCACCGTGAACAACCATGGCGTGCCCATTATCATCTCCAACAACTACAACACCTCACTATCAAACTCGCTGGCCTCCGCTATGACCTCCACATCCATCAGGGCCGCCACGCCGACGAAATACCCACCGACATTCGCTCATCATTCGACCACATGCTAGCCACAAATAGTCAATCCGATGAGATTTTGCGCGCCCTACGCTATACGACAACGCTATTTTTTGAACAAGCCCACGCCCTCGAGACCAAGTTTGGACGCCGTCATGCCCCCCTCCAACATCTCCATAACAAAATGATCGCCTATCTCACGATTTTTGCCCCACCTCAGCCCGCCAATCAAACATAGGCACCACCCCATCATACGCATACGCACCCGCAAAATCATCAGCCACCACCTTCCGCTTCCCACTCCAACTCTCAATCTTTAACTGCAACACCGTTGTGCGCTTCAACTCCTCGGCCACCGGCCGCCGATAATCCTCCCCCGCCACCAAATGCGGCGCATACTTATCCATAATCAACTGCAATACCCGCAACCCCTCGGCCTCATCCGTCACCACCCCCATATCCCCAAACACAACCACCCCCGCATACTCCACACTAAACTCCAATGCCACCTCGGCCGGCAACAACCGCCCCATCCCAAACACCGAAAAACAGACCTTCTGCCCCTCACCCGCTTCCACATTACTCCGCGTCCGCCCCTTCCGCGCCGTATGCAAATAAATCGAAGCCGTCTCCGCCTCATACACAAACAAATTCGTATTCAAAAACGGCCGTTCTCCCGCCACCGTCCCCAACGTCCCCACCGGCACCGTCCGCAGCATCGACTCAATCCACCCCTCATCCCCCACCGCCCGATCCGACCGCCGCACCACATTCGGTGCCAACTCAGCATACTTAATACCCATCTTACTATCTCCTTCAGGTAGCACGATTGGCTAAATCGTGCGTTTCATCTCAATAAAAGCCAAAATTTATAACGCGATTTTTCCAATCGTCACACTTCCAATCCAAGCACCCCGCATCACTTCACCAACACAAAAAAATCCGTCCAATCCCCAAAATCCGCGTCAAAATCCACCAAACCTAACACAAACCAACCTCCAACTCAAACGTAAGCATACATGCGGCACACACCCTTGGCTAAATCGCGCCTGCCACATAATAAAACTAAATCAATTCTCCCCTCCCCTTGCCCACACCCCCACTTTAAGCCATAATTGGCCTCAACACAATAGCCATTTTACCCCTATCAAAGCAGGCCAATCCCATGCCCAAACAAGCTACCTTTATCTCCATTGCCGGTCTCCACCTAAATCCCCAAGCTGATGACCCGCTCTACCATCAACTATACGACCAACTTCGACTAGCCATTCTAAACGGCCGTTGCCCCCCCGGCACCCGCCTCCCCCCCAGCCGCCAACTTAGCCAAGAACTGGCCGTCTCCCGCACCACTGTCACCTCTGCTTTTGACCAGTTGGCGGCCGAGGGCTACCTCACCAGCCACGTCGGCCGTGGCACCTTCGTCAACCACAACCTCCCCGACCAATGGCTACCTCCCGCACCACCACCCACCACCATCCTCCAAACACCACCTAAACTCTCCCAACGTAGTCACCACCTCACCCAAACCAACCCACCACCCACCACCGCTCCCCAACCATTCCGCCCTGGACTCCCCGCCAGCGATCAATTTCCCTTCAAAATTTGGGGGAATCTACTCGCCGAAGCGTGGTCCCAAATGACACCCACCACCATGGCCTACCAACCCCCTGCCGGCTACCAACCCCTCCGCCAAGCCATCGCCCACCACGTCCGCCTCGCTCGCGGCATCCATTGCCACCCCGACCAAATCATCATCACCACTGGCACCCAACAAGCCCTCACCCTCTGCGCCCAACTCCTCCTCGACCCCGGTGATTACGCCGCCGTCGAAAATCCCGGCTACCCCAGTGCTCGCGTCCCCCTCACCACCGCCGGTGCTCACCTCTACCCCCTCCCCGTCACCCCTACCGGCATCGACCCCGCCACCATTCCACTCCAACCCCCACCACGCCTCATCTACGTCACCCCCTCCCACCAATACCCCCTCGGCCACACCATGAGCCTCCACCGCCGCTTCGAACTCCTCGATTGGCTCGCCCACCACAACGCCTGGCTCCTCGAAGACGACTACGACAGCGAATTCCGCTACCAAGGCGCCCCCCTCGCCACCCTCCAAGGACTCGATAAAAACGGCCGTGTCATCTACATCGGTACCTTCAGCAAAAGTCTCTACCCCGCCCTCCGCCTCGGCTACCTCATCCTCCCCCCCCCTCTCGCCACCCCCTTTCGCCACGCCCGCGCCCACATCGACCGCGGCTCACCCTGGCTCGAACAAATCGTCCTCGCCAAATTCATCGACGGCGGCCACTTCGCCCGCCACATCCGCCGCCTGCGCCCCATCTACGCCGCCCGCCAACAAGCCCTCCTCACCGCCGCCGCCCAACACCTCCCCGATTATATCAACCTCACCCCCACCAACACCGGCCTCCATCTCGTCGCCCACCTCCCCCCCACCGCCAACGACCAACAAATCGCCACCCACCTCCAACAAGGCGGCATCATCGCCAGCCCCCTCGCTCGCTACTACCTCCATCCCGATGACCCCACCCGCCAACAAGGTCTCGTCCTCGGCTACGGCGCCGTCCCCCAACCACTCATCCCCGCCGCCGTCCGCCGCCTCGGCCAACTCCTCCACCAAACCCTCTAACCCCCCACCACCACCAAAACGTCTTTTCGAGCGCAGCAACAGCCTGCCCCCCTCATAACCATCACCTCACCACCAAAACGTCTTTTCGAGCGCAGCGACAGCCTGCCTCCCTCATAACCACCACCTCACCACCAAAACGTCTTTTCGAGCGCAGCGACAGCCTGCCCCCCTCATAACCACCACCTCACCACCAAAACGTCTTTTCGAGCGTAGCGACAGCCTGCCCTCCTCATAACCACCACCTCACCACCAAAACAAAGGCCGAGCGAAGTCGAGAAACCCGCTAACACCTCACTTTCACCCCTACCTCCAACGGCAAATCTTAGCTTGCCCCCTTAAAGATACTGTCGTTTTTTAACATCTCACTGCCCACACTGGAGGTGGCGCGATTTGTTAAATCGCCAGTCTTACAACTGAACACCCCTTTCTCTTATAAAAAACGACGCTATCCTTAAAGTCCCTACACCACGCCTCACAACGCCCACATCACAGCTCTCGTCACAGTGAATGCAACTTATCTGTTTGCGAAGCGTGTGCCCAAGTCGAACAACTTAGACTCAAGGTCATTGCCCATCATAGACGTATCGCCATAAAAAAAATCAAGCATTTTGAAGAAATAGCTGGCGAAGATGTCATTCTTGCCCACCAAAAACGATTAGCCCCCCCCTTTTCCAACTTATCCATAATGCGCCTGCAAACTCCGCGCCCGCAACGTCTTCTCCTGCAACAACTTAATCCCATTCACCGCCGCCTGCGCCGCCGATAACGTCGAAATCAACGGTACCTTATACTGAATCGCCGCCGTCCGCATCAACCCTTGGTCACTCTGCGCCCGCTGACCCAACGGCGTATTGATAATTAAATCAACCACCCCCGATTCAATCAATCGCACCGTATTATACTCATCATTCTCCCCCACTTTCGGCACAATCATCACCGGCACCCCCGCTTTCTCCAGCGCCGCCGCTGTCCCCGCCGTTCCGTATAACTTAAATCCCAACCGATGCAACTGCTGACCCAACCGAATCGCCGTCGACTTATCAAAATCGTTGACCGTCATCAACACCGCTCCACTCGTCGGCAACGGCATCCCCGCCGCAATCTGCGCCTTCGCAAACGCATGCCCAAACCGAGATGCGTGCCCCATCACTTCCCCCGTACTCCGCATCTCCGGACCCAAGCGCGTATCTGCCCCTGGCAACTTGTTAAACGGGAAAACCACCTCTTTCACGAAGAATCCATCCACCGGCGGCGTCCGCTCAACCCCCAACTCGGCCAACGTCGCCCCCGCCTGCAACTGTGCCGCCACCCGCGCCACCGGCAACCCCGTCGCCTTACTCACAAACGGCACCGTCCGACTCGCCCGCGGATTGACCTCAATCACATAAACCACATCATCCCGCAACGCAAACTGAATATTCATCAACCCCTTCACCCCCAACGCCTTCCCAATCCGCTCCGTATAATCGCGCATAATACTCAGATGAAAATAACTAACCCGATACGGTGGCAACACACAGGCACTATCCCCTGAATGAATCCCCGCCTCCTCAATATGCTGCATCACCCCCGCAATCACCACCGACTCCCCATCCGACAACGCATCAATATCCACCTCATACGCATTTTCTACAAACTGATCAATCAACACCGGATTTCCAGGCGAAACCTGCGTCGCTTCAGCAATAAACTGCCTCAAATCCGTCTCATCATACGCAATTGCCATCGCTCGGCCCCCCAACACAAACGACGGCCGCACCAATACCGGATACCCAATCTCGGCCACAATCGCCACCGCCTCCTCCAACGAGTTCGCCAACCCCCACGCCGGATGATCAATCCCCAAATCCTGCAACAACACCCCAAACTGCCCCCGATCCTCCGCCAAATCAATCGAAATCGGCGGCGTCCCCCAAATCGGCACCCCCGCCGCCGCCAAACCAGCCGTTAAATTAATTGGTGTCTGCCCCCCAAACTGCACAATCACCCCTTCCGGCTTCTCTTTATCCACAATATTAAGCACATCTTCCAACGTCAACGGCTCAAAATAAAGCCGATCCGCCGTGTCATAATCCGTGCTCACCGTCTCCGGGTTGCAATTGACCATAATCGTCTCGAAACCCATATCCCGCAACGCCCAGCACGCCTGCACACAACAATAATCAAACTCAATCCCTTGCCCAATCCGATTAGGCCCGCCCCCCAAAATCATCACTTTACGCCGATCAGTTGGCTCCGCCTCACAATCACGCTCATACGTCCCGTACAAATACGGTGTATGCGCCACAAACTCGGCCGCACACGTATCCACCCGATAATAATTCGCCACCACCCCCAACTCTTTCCGATAAGCCCGAATCGCCATCTCCTCCTGCCCCACCAACTGCCCAATCACTTCATCCGCAATCCCCATCCGCTTCGCCGTCCACATCAACGGTTCCGGCACCGGAAAACCAGCCGCCTCAATCTCCGCCTCCACCGCTAAAATATCAGCCAACTGATGCACAAACCAACGATCATAACCCGTTTCCCGTGCCACTTCGTCCGGCTCATCCCCACGCGCCAAAACGGCCGCCACATGGGCCAGCCGCTCGGCCGTCGCCACCTCCAACGTCGGAATCTCCTCCCCCGCCCCCAACATCCGGCTAAAACCAACCAGCCCGATATCCAAGCCCCGCACCGCTTTATTCAACGCTTCCGGGAACGTCCGACCAATCGCCATCACCTCCCCCACACTCTTCATCTGCGGCCCCAACGTCGCATCCGCCCCCGCAAACTTCTCAAAATTCCACCGTGGAATCTTCACCACACAATAATCAATACTCGGCTCAAAACTAGCCGGCGTCTCCCGCGTAATATCATTGGCGATCTCATCCAACCGATACCCCACCGCCAACAAACTGGCGATCTTCGCAATCGGGAACCCAGTCGCTTTACTCGCCAATGCCGAGGAACGGGACACCCGCGGATTCATCTCAATCACCAACACCTCTCCACTGGTCGCATTGACCGCGAACTGGACATTACTCCCCCCTGTACTTACCCCCACCACCTGCATCACTTTTTTGGCCAAATCACGCAAATGCTGATACTCACGATCTGTCAACGTCTGCGCCGGCGCTACGGTAATGCTATCTCCTGTGTGCACCCCCATCGGATCTACATTCTCAATCGAGCACACCACCACAAAGTTCCCCACATTGTCTTGCATTACCTCTAATTCGTACTCTTTCCATCCCAGCAACGACCGCTCAATCAACACTTCCGTCACCGGACTTTCCCGCAACCCATGGGCCACAATCGCCTCAAACTCCGCTTCATTATTGGCAATTCCGCCACCCGTTCCCCCTAACGTGAACGATGCCCGAATCAACGCCGGATACCCAATCTCTCCGATGGCCGCTTTCGCTTCCGTCAAACTATGCACAAATTGGCTCGGCGGCACCGGAATATCGGCCGCAATCATCGCTTCCTTAAACCGCGACCGATCTTCGGCAATGCGAATCGAGGCGGGCCGAGCGCCCAACAACTCAATCCCATACTTCTCCAACACCCCCGCCTCGGCCAACGCCACCCCCAAATTCAACCCCGTTTGCCCCCCCACTGTTGGCAAAATCGCATCCGGCCGCTCCTGCTCAATAATCCCCGTCAAACTCTCCACCGTCAACGGCTCAATATATGTCGCATCCGCCAAAGACGGATCTGTCATAATCGTCGCCGGATTCGAGTTCACCAACACCACCCGATACCCCTCCGCCCGCAACGCCTTACACGCCTGAACCCCCGAATAATCAAATTCACACGCCTGCCCAATCACAATCGGCCCCGACCCTAAAATCAAAATCGTTTTAATACTATTATCTTTTGGCATTCGCTTATCTCCTCGCCGCCATCAAATCAACAAATTTATCAAACAACGCATCCGAATCATGTGGCCCCGGCGCACTTTCAGGATGATACTGCACCGAAAACGCTTCATAACCCGGCGCATCCAACCCTTCACAACATTGATCATTCAAATTAACATGGGATACGGCCACACCTTGTGGCAAACTGGTCGGATCAAGCGCAAACCCATGATTATGGCTCGAAATATGCACATGCCCACTATCTTGTAACTGTACCGGCTGATTCCCTCCCCGATGGCCAAACTTCAACTTGTACGTCTCCCCACCCAGCGCCAGCCCCAAAATCTGATGCCCCAAACAGATACCAAAAACCGGTTTCTTCCCCAAAAATTGGCGCGTCGCCTCAATCGCATACGTCGCCGCCGCCGGATCCCCCGGCCCATTCGATAGAAAAATCCCCTCCGGCTCCATCGCCAACACCTCCTCGGCCGCTGTCGTCGCCGGCACCACCGTAATATGACAGCCACGACTCGCTAACAACCGCAAAATGTTACGCTTAATCCCAAAATCATACGCCACCACCCGATACGGATTATCGACCGCCGCTGTCGCCCCACCATCCTCCGGCCGCCACCAATCAAACCCCTCCGTCCACTCATACGGCGCCTCACAACTCACCTCACGCGCCAAATCAAGCCCATTCATATCTCGACCCGACTTCGCCAGCGCCACCGCCGCCTCCCCGTCTGTTGAGCCCGTCACAATCGCCGCCCGCATCGCCCCATTGTCCCGAATATGCCGTACCAATGCCCGTGTATCCACATCCGTCAACGCAATCACCCCCCGCTCGCGCAAATAATCAGGCAAACTTTGCCGCGCCCGCCAATTACTCACCACCGGACTGACCTGCCGCACCAGCAAAGCCGTTGCCCACACCCGATCGCTCTCATCATCTTCCGGCGTCACCCCATAATTGCCAATATGCGGCATCGTCATCGTCACTAATTGACCATGATAAGAAGGATCCGTTAAAATCTCTTGATAACCAGACAAACTGGTATTAAACACTATTTCACCTTGGACACTCCCCTCGGCACCAAAACTCCGTCCTAACCAAACGGAACCATCTTCTAAAGCTAGCACAGCCATTGGATAGGTAGGCATACGCATTTCTCCTTTTCGTATTGCAAACAAACTAGGTTAAAGAGCAAATTAATTGTTTAGTGGGCAAACTGGCGTGATTATAACGGATTTTGACCACACGGCAACAAACCCACCAAACTCCTCGCCTCTCCCCTTTCCGGAAGATCGTCATCATCCCCCTCCCTTATATCTTCCGGAAAGGTCTCCCCAACTTGCCCCTCCCCCCAATAAAGAATACAATTACCCTAAGAACATCTGTACGCCCCTCCACGCCCCCCACGCCATTCGTAACGAAGACAAAGGAGATTCAGCTTGACCCAACAAAGCCTTTTTGATAAACGTGCCCCCCACTTCGAAACATTTGACCAACTTGTTGACACAATGTCCAACATGACCGATGACCCCCTTCACTCGGCCGGCACCAACATGGTCATCTACCGTGGCAACCCCGCGGCCAAACTCATGATCGTCGGCGAAGCCCCCGGTACCAACGAAGACCGCGAACGCCAACCATTCGTTGGCCGCTCCGGCCAACTCCTCGACAAAATGCTCGAAGCCATCAACTTCGACAGCAACGAAAACGTCTTCATCACCAATGCCGTCTTCCGCCTCCCCCCCGGTACCGATGGCAAACCATTACGCAAACCCAACAACCAAGAGATCGAATACTATAAACCATATCTCCTCGAAATCATCCGCCTCATCGACCCCAAAATCCTCCTCCTCACCGGTAACGTCGCCACCCAATCCCTCCTCGGCCAAACCGGCATCACCAAACTCCGCGGCCAATGGTTTGAATGGGACAACCGCTGGCTCATGCCTATCTTCCACCCCGCTTACCTCCTCCGCAACCCCTCCAAAAAGCCGGGCCAACCGAAAGCCCTCACCTGGGAAGACCTCCAAAACGCCCGTCGCAAATACGACGAACTAGGCTTGCCCTAAATGACCCATTCCCCCAAAGCCGCTTTACGCGGCGAACCCGGCTATGTGTGGCGCTCTGGCCAAGAGCGCCGCTTACGCATGATCCAAGAATGGAGCGACCTCAACGGCCGCATCCTCGACAATGGCTGTGGCCTCGGCACCTACCTCCAAGCCTTCGCCCCCTTCTCCTCACACCGCTTTGGCCTCGAAATCGAATTCGAGCGCGGCCAGCAAGCATTGGCCCATGCCGAGGGCATCGTCCAAGCCGTCGGCGAAACCCTCCCTTTCGCCAGCAACAGCTTCGACCTCATCCTTAGCAATGAAGTGATTGAACATGTCCAAGATGATCGCTTGGCCATGGCCGAGATGGCCCGCGTCACCCGCCCCGGCGGCCGCATCATCATCTTCTGCCCCAACCGCTGGTACCCTGTCGAACAACACGGCATCTACTGGCGCGGCCAATACAAATTCGGCAACATCCCCCTCGTCAACTACCTCCCCATGCCTCTTCGCAACCGCCTCGCCCCCCACGTCCGTACCTACACCGCCCGCGACCTCCGCGCCCTCTACCACGACCTCCCCCTCCGCCAAATCCACCACCGCCGCATCTTCGGCGGCTACGACAACATCGCCCGCCGCTGGCCCACTTGGGGCCCTCGCCTCCGCCAAATCCTCTACACTCTCGAAAAAACCCCCTTCGCCACCCTCGGCCTCTCCCACCTCCTCGTCCTCGAAAAAATCTAACCCCAAACCCTAATCACAACCAGGCAAACACACCACCACCCGCGACCCCGCCCCTTCCACATTCTCCAAAATATCGACCACAACAAAAACAAAAAAATCCGTCTAATCCCCAAAATCCGCGTTAAAATCCACCAAACACCCTCCAACCAACCCCTAACTCAAACAAAACACCCCTCTCCCCAAGCCCTAAACCGGCTCCAACACCGTATACAAACTCAAATTCCCTTCCCGACCATCACTATAAAACTGCCCCATCACCTGCCACCCCGATGCCGCCGCCAACCGCGCCGTCTCCGCCTCCCCAATCCAACACACATACCGCCGCCCATACACCCCCCGATCCCAACTCAATAAATAATCATGCTCCTCCACATCCTCGGCCCGCAACCCCACCTCACCCCAATCCAAAATCTTCCGCCTCTGCCGCGAACTATTCAAAAATTGCCATGTCGATAAAAACAACCGGCCCCCAGCTGAAATACACCCCCGCATCCCCCGCAACAAACCGGCCCGCCGCTCAAAACTAGGCACATGCTGTAACACCGCTAAACAAGCGATCAAATCAAACTCCCCTACCCCCTCCAAACAATCTTCCTCGGCCAAATTCCGCGTCAACCATCGCGCCTCCGGCAACATCTCCGCCTCCGATAACAACGGCTGACTAAAATCCACCCCCGTATACAAAATATCACCCCGCTCGGCCAAATAATGCCCCCACCGCCCATTCCCACAACCTACATCCAACACCCGCTCCCACCGCAACGGCAAATAATCTAACAGCATCTCAAACCCCGGCTGTGGCGTCTGCCGACTCTCCGCAAACGAGACCGCTACACTATCATAAAACGTCTGATTCAACGCCACTAACTGCGCCGCCACCTCACTCCGCATCACGTTCTGCCTCAGTCAACACCTCACCATCACCCACCACCCGCACCCGCCTCCCATTCGTCACAAACCATTCCCCACCACCCACCGTCCCCACCCACATCCCTGGCGGATCATGCGCCAACACCCGCCCCAGACGCCACTCATCCGCCATCCCAAAATAAATCTCAACCACATCCCCCACCCCATATAACTCTTGTAACCGCTTAGCCATCTCATCTCCTCAACAAAACCACTCTGGAGGTGGTGCGATTTGATAAATCGCACTACCCCCAAAACTTAACTAAATTTTCTCATCAGCTCACAATAAAACAAAATCTATCCCATCCACCTAAGCTTATCACAACACCACCAAAAATCCCATCTCCCCCAAAACATCAATACCCCAACTTCTCCAACGTACTCGCCACCGACCCCACATAACTCCCCCCAAAATGAACCACGTGGGACAACAACGGATACAAATTGTAAATATCACACCGCGTCTCCCAAAACCCCGGCGCCAACGGCCACAACGCCTCATACCGCTCAAAAAACGGCTTCCCAAACGTCCCAAACAATGTAATATATGCCAACTCAATCTCCCGCTGCCCATAATAAATCGCCGGATCAATAAAAGCCGTAATCACATCCCCCTCGGCCAACACATTCGTCGCCCACACATCACCATGCACCAACGACGGCGCCTCCGCCACCAACCCCCACTTCTCAATCTCACCCCCAAACTTCTCCAACCGCGTCAACAAACTCGCCGGCATCCGCTTCTGCTTCACCGCCATCCGCCCCAAATGCCACAACCTCTGCTCCCAAAAAAAGGTCACCCAATCATCCCGCCACTCATTCGGCTGCGACAACTTCCCAATCAACGTATCCCGCTCCAACCCAAATTGCGGCTTCGTCTGCCGATGCAAACCCACCAACAACTCCGCCGCCATCCGCTCCGCCCCCGCCGTAAACCGACTCTCCCCCGGCACATACGCCATCAACAACAACCGCTCACTGCTATGAACCACCTCCGGCACCGGCAACTCACTTTCCCGCGCCAAATAATCCAACATATACCCCTCAATATGTAACTGGGGCACCGCCCGCTCATCCACCTTCGCCACCCATTTCGACCCATCCCCTAACGTCACCAAATACACCTGCCCAATCATCCCCCCCGATAACGGCTGCATCGTCTGCAATGATGGGCCAACAACACCTTCAACCAAAGCACGTGGACTCGTCAACATTATGGCTTCCTCACCACCACATTATCAAACGTCACCTCTAAATCCCCCTCGGCAAACGTCCCCGCCGACAACGCAATCTGCCCCTCATTAAAACTAGGGTCATCAATCTGCGTCAACAACTTCCCATTTACTGAAAACAACATCAAATTCCCCGTCGCCGCAATCCGCAACTTATTCAACACCCGCAAACCACGATTAATATTCGGATTCGATTCCCACCCACCCGTTAACCGCTCCCAACCCGCCAACTCCGTATGCCGCTCCACCACATAAAACCCCTTACTCGTAATCGAAAACCGATAAAAATGGCGCGTATCCTGCACCCGAAACAACACGCCGTAACTGCTCTCTAAACTACCACTTAACTGCATCACATCTACATCTAATATAAAATCATCAAACGATGGGTCCGATAAGGTACTATACTGCACCGTATACGGCTCATTGACACGAATCAACATCGCGTTATCAACAACGGCCGTTTGCCCCAAATTATCCGTCTCCAACAACCACGGCCCCGTCTGCCCCACAATAAACTGCTCCTCAAAAATAACACTCTCATCCACCTGCGGCAAAATAATCGGTGCCGCCTGACAACCAACCAACATCACCCACAACCCCAAACTCATTATCATTAAGCGATACCCACCACCCAATAAACATTTATTCATACATATCTCCTGCTTTAATTTGGCCTTGTTCTCCACCAAACCGATCAATTAACTAAAGATACCAGCATCCCTCCCAATAATCAAATCAACACCTCTCTTTTTCTTGACATCACAATCTGCAAACCTAACAACAAAACAGCCAACCCCAACCACACCCCCATAATCATCGGTACCCCAAACTGATTTGCCACCCAACCAATCACCGCTGGCCACAAAGACGCCCCAATACCACCCGCCGCGATCTGAAAACCAATCGCATTCGCCGCATGTTGTTTACCCACTCGGCGTGGCGTCAACGCAATCAAAGAAGGAAAAATAGAAGCCAATCCAAAACCAACAAACACTAAACTGATAAAATTTAATCCATTCCCTAAATTCAACGCAAACAAAACAATCCCGATAATCGCCAAAACCAATACCCACCGCACTAACCGCGCCGGATTCACTTCAATAAAGCCCAACACGATTCGCCCCATCATTAAACTACCCCAAAACAAGGTCGTCCACAAACCAGCCACCGTCTCGGCCGCCCCACGCCCCTCTACCCCCACCGTAAACACCCAATGCCCAACCCCCCACTCTAATCCCGTATACAAAAAAAAGGAGACCATACTCAACCACACCATCGGCAACGCTAACGTTGCCCGCGACCCTTCATGAATAAGCGTCGTTCCCCCCTCAATCTCCGCCGCATCTGCCAATCGCCACTCATCCCGCGTCCACCACATAAACCCCACCAACAACATATGAATCACCACCACCACCAAAATCCCCACCCGCCAACTCAACTCCTGCCACAACAAAAACGTCATCATCGATGACCCCGTCATCGTCCCCACCGCAAAGCTCGCATGCATCCAATTCAACAACCGCGGCCGAAACCGCGCCGCCGCAAATGTATTCAACCCCGCATTGACAATACCCGACCCCACCCCCACAATTGCCGCCCCCGCAATCATTAACAACCAACTGGGTGATACCGTCTGTCCCATATACCCAACCAAACGCAAGCTCAATCCGATGAGAAGGAGCGTGGGCATGTTGCTTAGCTGGAGCAAACGGCCGTTAGCCCCACTAATTCCCACCTGACCAATCATCCCCACCACCAACAACAACCCCAACGCATCCACATCTAAACCAAACGTCGCCCGCATCGACGGCCACGCCACCCCCAACGAACCACCAAACACCCCCACCCCCAAAAACGCCCCATACGCCAACACAATCACCCCCCAACTCGGCCCCTTCA
>DATHYN010000072.1:0-4373 GCA_035459145.1 Anaerolineae bacterium
CCAATTATTACTCACCCAACCATCAAAGGAGCCCGCTATGCTCTCCAAACAAACTTTTGTCCCCTTCCTCTGCCTCATCTTCTCCATTCTCGCCTGCCAAGGCTTCCAACAACCCTTTCCCCCCGCTACCACCACATCTCCGGCCACCCCTATCCCCGCCTCCGATGACACCACCCCCACCCCCATCTCGCCCGCTTCCTCCGCCCAACCCGATGACACCAACCCCTTCACCGACGCCCGTATCGCCTATATCGGTCAAGACCGTAACATCTATATCATCAATTCTCTGACGCAGGAAAGAACGGCCGTTACCACCAACGCCACCCCCGGCAACACCGATACCAACAGCCAATACTACCGCTACCCCACCTGGTCCCCCAATGGGGACCACCTCGCCTACATCGGCTTCCGCCAAAACGACCTCTTCCAAAATAGCACCATCTACATCACCGATGCCAACGGCCTCAATAGCCAATCCCTCTACGAAAACAACGATAACTTCCCCTTCTACCTCTACTGGTCCCCCAATAGCCAACAACTCAGCTTCCTCGCCCCCCACAGCCCCTTCTCCAATGAAATCAACCTCCACCTCGCCACCATCGCCACCGGCCAAACCGACCTCCTCGACGTCGGCCAACCCTACTACTGGCACTGGTCTCCCACCGATGGCCCCATCATCACCCACACCGGCGGCCGCGACGGCCAAATCGCTTTCCTCAACCCCCAAACCGATGACGCCCCCCAACCCCTCACCATCCCTCCCGCCCTCTTCCAAGCCCCGGCTTGGTCCCCCGATGGCTCTCAAATCCTCCTCGCCCAACAAGTTGATGACCGCATAGACCTCCTCCTCACCGACAATAACGGTACCCCCCTCACCACCCTCACCAATCTCGCCGATGGCGCCCTCGCTTTCGGTTGGTCCCCTAACGGGAACCACATCGCCTACACCCATACCCCCAACCAAGACAACACCGCCATCGGCAATCTCTACCTCATCAACCCCCTCACCCCTGACCCCCAACAACTGACTATCGACCCCGTCATCTCCTTCTTCTGGTCCCCCGATGGCCAAAAACTCGCCTACTTCACCCTCACTGATAGCATTTTTGGCTTTGAACGCCAAGTCGAAACCGTCCCCCTAAAAGAGAGCCTCACCAGCAAACCGAACCAACAACACGACATCTATCTCCAACTCAACATCTACGATGTCGCCACCCAAAACACCCAACAACTGATAAGTTTCGACCCCACCACCGAATACCTCAATCTCCTCCCCTATTTCGACCAATACCAACACTCTCTCCGTCTCTGGTCCCCCGATAGCCGTAATTTTCTCATCAGTGGCTATAATGATGACGACCCCATGCTCTGGATCGTTCCTGCCAATGGCTTTACCCCCCCCTATGCCCTCGCTAACGGTACCATCGGCGCTTGGAGTTGGCAATAAATTCCCAACGGCCGTTACCCCCCCACCTCATAAGGCTCCACACTCTCCTGCTCATTCGGATCGTTCCGCGACACAATCGCGATCGCCGTCTCCGTCTCACTCATATTAACCGGCTGATGCGGCACATCAGCCGGAATAAAAATAAAATCCCCCTCCTTATGCACAATCGACTTCTGCAACCCCTCCCCATACAACGTGCGCACACTCCCCTTCAATAAATAAATCGCCGTCTCATACCCCCGATGAATATGTGGCCGTGCCGCGCCACCCGCTGGAATCACCACCATATTCATCGAAATCCCCGTCGCCCCCGCTGTCTCCTCCGATACCCCCACATAATTTGGCAACTTCTGCTTCGTCATCACCGTCTCCTGCGGCCGAATCGTCACAATCTCATCTTTCACAATCTCATTCATCTCTTAATCTCCTTCATCATTAATAAAAACAACACCCAATTTAACCATCTTTTTTCATTTTGTCACCATTCACTCTATAATTACTATTCTGTAACATAAATAACCCAGCCCGCTGTCATGCCGGCGCAGATACTGTCCGTTTTTCTTATGTCAACAACCATTTACGGCCCGATCAGGGCTGTCATCCTCGCGAAAGCGGGGATCCACCCCTAAAATCACCTCTATTTCGGCTTCGTTCTCCGCAAATCCTACCTGCTCAACAAAAACGGGCAGCATCTGCGCAGACAGGAATCCACTTATAATCCGACAGCATGAAAAACTCCCCACATATTAAGGAAAATACCCATGAAAAAACACACCCAACGCTTCACCCTCCTCCTCTCCCTAATCCTCCTCCTCTCCCTAATCGCCTGCTCCACCCCCGATGACGAGCCAGACGAGCCCACCCCCATCACCTCGGCCACCACCGCCCCCCCCACATCCACCACCGAGCCAACGCTCTCCCCCTCCCCAACCCCCACAACGGCTACCCAACCCACTGACACCTCAACCACGGCACCAACTACCATCCCCCCCGTCCCCACCCTCGCCACTAACAATAACCATTTCAGCTTCCGCGGCGTCTCCCTCACCCACACCCCCCTCATCCCCGACGGCGAACTCGATAGCTACTTCATCCCCGCCGAAGAAATCACCGATGGCATGTTCCAAGGCTTCCTTATCCCCAATCACATCTCCCTACGAACCGCCGAAATGATGTCTGAAGGTGTTCAAATTCATATCATGTCCATATCTGGTGCCGGCCTCGACACCGAACGCGACCAAATTGAATCTATTTACAATGGGGGCTCTGACCCCATACCAACATATCTGCCCATTCCTCGTATCGCTAACAACCAAACCATTATTAGCGCTACCCTCGATTTCCAAAACGGCTACGGCCTCCGCTCCATCACCTTAAACCGCGGCATGTCCATCGGCACCATCACCAACAACAGCCAATACTTCTACGAATACCAAGGCATTACCAACGATCGACAATTCTATATCTCCGTTATTTGGCCTATCCACAACGACGCTTTGCCCGGTGTCAATGAAGTCCAAATAATGGACCCTGAGTTTGGCCAAAAGCATTACAACACACATCAAAACTATCGCCTAAACTGGCTCCGCTCCTTACCGCTCGACACCTTCACCCCCAGTCCCCTCCAAATCGATACCATCATCTCTACCTTGCTCGTTAATCCCACCGATTTGGATACCACCCCACCCCCTCAACCAACCACAACCCCATCCCCCGATTGCACCTTCAATGCCGAATTTGTCGCCGATATCACCATTCCCGACAACACCCCCATCCTCGCCAACGCCCTCTTCGATAAAACATGGCGTCTACGCAATACCGGCACCTGCCCTTGGAACGAAGACGTTTACCCCACCATCGTTACTCACTCCGATATTACCGTTCGCTCCCTTCTGCCCCTCACCGCCCTCCCCGGCACCGAAGTCGACCTCACCACCCTCCTCCAAGCACCTGACACGGGTGGCACCTATTTAACCCGTTTCCAATTATCATCCAACTGCTGTGGCTCTTTTGGTGAAACATTCACCGTCGTCATCGATGTCCCCGCCAACAGCATCACCACTATTGTCAATCCCCCCACTTCCGGCCTCATCCGTGGCACCATCGCCTACCCCGCCCCTGATGTCCCCCCCCTCACTATCTACTTCCGTGATATCCGTGACGAAACAATCCAATACGCCACTGAAACCAGCCCCAATTCACGTACCTATGAGATGATACTCCCTCCGGGCGAATATTACGTCTGGGCCGAAACCGCTGACGGCACCATCGGCGGCGTCACTTACGCCTCCACCTGTGCCCTCAATGGCCATAATAACCAATGTGATAACCGTGATCTCATCCCCATCGTCGTCTCCGCCAACAGTATCTCCTCACCAATCGACATCGCCGATTGGCCCACTGGCATCGTCGCCGGTCTCCAAGACCAAAATTTCAACCCCATCATCGACACCAACTACTACATTCTCCAAACCCAAGCATCGCTAGCCCAAGGCCGTTGTTTAGAAAGTAATCGCCTCGCTGATAACGCTTATCTCGGCGGGGGCTCCTATATGGACACCTGCCAAAATGTAACCGGCCAACTCTGGCGCTTAATTCGCAACGATGACGATACCTACCGTCTACAATCCATGTACCTCGAACCAGAAAACAGCTGCCTCGAAGGCAACCGCGTCGCCCCAGAATCATTTCTCGGCGGCGCCGCCTTTATGGACACCTGTAGCGATGCCGTTGGCCAAAGTTGGCGCATCGTCCCCGCCGAAAATGGTGTCGGCTACAATCTCAAAACCGTCTTCCTCGAACCAGACAACAAATGCCTCACCAGCCAACTACCCGACCCCAACAGCTTCTTAGGTGGCGCCGTCTACATGGAAACCTGTTCTCCCGACTATGCCGCCCAACAAACTTGGCAAATCATCGCCCGCTA
>DATHYN010000073.1:0-1849 GCA_035459145.1 Anaerolineae bacterium
CAATAAAATCACCGTCCCAGCCGCCTGCCCCCCATCCGCTAACACCAACACCCACTTCCGCCGCCACCGATCAACCCACACCCCCAACACACTCCCCAACAACGTCCCCGGCAACTCATTAAAAAACGACACCAACAACAACGGCGTCGTCTGCCCCGTCGTCACAAACAACCAAATCCCTAACCCCACACTGGTCGCTCGGCTCCCCATCAACGACAACATCTGTGTCAAAATCAACCAATAAAAAGTCCGCCGCTTCTTCTCACTCTCCACGTAAAAATGACTCATAATGGGATAACGCCTCCAAAAAGTTATGCCGCCCAAACCCAAACCGCACCGATTTATCATCCGCCCCTAACACCGGCCCCGGCAACAACAACACCCCCGCCGCCTCGGCCAACTCCCCACAATACACCGTCGCCGACGCAACCTCAATCCCCACCAACGCCACCGACCCCGCCCGCGGTCGTCGCCACGTGAACATCTCCCCCCACCGCTCAAAAAAACTGTCCGCATACGTCAAATTCTCCAACACAATCGCCCGATTCCTCGCCAACAACCGCTCCTGATGCTGAATCGCAATCCACGCCAACCACTCACTCGGCGCCGCCGCACAAATCGTCGTATAATGCTTCCACCCCCGCAACCGCGCCCGCAAACCCCCATCCTTCACCACCAACCACCCCGCCCGCAAACCCGGCAACCCATGCGCCTTCGACAACCCCGCCAAAACAATCCCCCGCTCATACAAATCAACCACCGCTGGCAACCGCTCCGCTTCATCAAACTCCAACAACCGATACATCTCATCACTAAACAACCACACCCCCGCCTCTCGCACAATCGCCACAATCCGCTCCAACTCCGCCCGCGTTGGCAAAAACCCGGTCGGATTATGCGGAAAATTGATAATCACTAGCTTCGTCTCCGGCCGCAACAACCCTTTCAACCCCTCCACATCCAACTCCCACCCATCTTCCGTCGCCTGCAACGGCCACGCCGTGACCGCCGCCCCCACATGCGCCGCCAAATGCCGCAACGAATCGTACGCCGGCGTCACCACCACCACATGATCCCCCGGCGCCAACAACGCCCGCATCGTCAAATAAATCCCCTCTTCTGGCGCCGCCAACACCGTCACCTCACCAATATCAACTGTTTCATACGTCCGCGCTATCACCTGCCGCAACCGCGCATCCCCCATCGACTCCGAATAACCCAAATGCACTTGGTGCAATGACGCTGGGCTCATTTCCGCTAAAGCCAACAAATCAGACACGCTCATCGATTCACAATCTGATGTACACAACAAATAAGGAGTTGTAAACTCATACTGGGCAAAAAATTCTTCAGTTGCAAACGGTTCGATATTCATGATATAGTACTAATTTCCTATTAAAAGGTTGGGGGATTATAACCAAAATCCCCTAAAAACATTGGTAAAATAGAATAGTGACAGACTGTCATTTCGAGCGCAGTTCAATCCGCCTCACACTCAACAATCCTCACCCATAAATCAAGGATTGACCAACCTGTCATTTCGAGCGCAGTTCAATCCGCCTCACACTCGACAATCCTCACCCATAAATCAAGGATTGAACGAAGTCGAGAAATCTACTATCATATTCCCTACAACACCTCCACCACAGGCACAACCAAGCCAACCACACTACTCACCTACTATTGTCCCAACCTACCGTTCCTTTAGCAAACATTTCCCCTTTACCATCACTAATTCCCACTAACCATTAGGAGTGACGCTATGTCCCGTTCCCACTTAGCCCCCCTGACCATCATCATCGTTCTGATGATAATCATTCTCTTCACCACCCCCTCGACCGCCCACGCC
>DATHYN010000074.1:0-3551 GCA_035459145.1 Anaerolineae bacterium
ATGTCAATTCACTAGCACCAGATGGAATAGTAACATCTTGGCTTACGGAGCCAGTTTCAGTAGCAGCAATACCACCAAACCAAGCAAACCAATCACCTGTATTTGCATCGTTACCACAACTACCTGCAGTACAAAGGGGGCTACCAAAGTTTGTCGATGCTTCAGCCCAGTCACTATTTGGCGAACCACCTTCAAAACTACCATCAGCCACAGCATTTACATCCCCACCAGTTTGCGGATCAGTACAAACCCAGCCACTCTCCAACTGACATGTATCGGAACAACCATCGCCCGCACTGCTATTCCCATCATCACACATCTCGCCCGCATCTAACATCCCATTCCCACACATCTCCCCACCTACCTCTGCCGTACAGCTATACAGTTGTACCTCATCCACATACCAGCCCGTCACCCCGTTACAACCATCCAGCCCCATCTCAAAGCGGAACTGTACTGTATCCCCAGGGCCAGCTACCCCAATTAAGCTCACTTGGGATTGACCCCAGCTACCACCCACTTCACCCCCGTTCGTCCCCGTGAACGCGGGCTCACCCGCTAACGGATTATCATTACCACCCCCATTAATGCTACTATTGTAAGCGTTAAACTCAAACTGGCTCGCTGGCACCACCATCCAGCCACCACCATTGACACTCACCTTCACATTACCCCCGTCCCAGCCCGCTTCCGTCGCTACCCAATGGTCCACCGTCACCCGCGGCACCGCCGCTTCCGCCGGCACCGTAATCACCGGGCTATCCAAATAAAGCACCCCCGCTTCCGTATCAGCGGCACAATCCCCAATCACCAAATCAGCCACAAACGCCGCACTACCTGGCCGCGCATCCGGCAAATTGCCCACTACCGCCCAATCTGGCGTATCAAACGTCGTCGGATCAGCCACTGCCCGCGTCCCCACCGTCCAATCACCTAAGCCCGCTTCCCAATCTTGCAACACATGCGTCGTCACATCCCCTAACCCTTCACACAACGCTGGCGCATTCGGGTCCAACATCGGCTCAAAGTTACATTGGGTCGGTTCCGTCATAAACTCTACCGCGGTGATAATCTTATCCACCTCAGCACAATCCGCCGCCGAAATCACTTCACCCGATGGAATGCCCGTCGTCGGATCCAACGCGCTAATCGTATTCAAATCCGTCCCCGTTAACGCCGTACAGCTCGCCGCCAACGCATTGGCATGATCCATAAAGTTACTGCTCGGCACCAACATATTTTGGGCCGCCCAATGGATATGCGCCGCTTTCGTCAGCCCGATACCCGTAATCGTTTGCCCATTAAAATCACCACCATCCACCATTAAGGCGAACGCATGGTTCGGCACCCCGGAATTGATATGGACACCACCACTATCACCGGTGCTACACCAGTAATCGGCCGAGGTCACACTACCCGGGTCCCCATAACATTCTGGATTCCACATATCACGGATCGCCCCACCAAACGCCGGATCATCTTCCCCCGATAACCACCGATAACTATCATCATCATTCGGCCCATCACCATAAACGGAGCACCCACCCGTCGAGCGCAATCCGCCCGGCGCATCCGTCCCCCGATTATTCAACAGATCCACCACCTCACCCCAAATATCAGAGTAAGATTCATTCAACGCCCCCGATTGCCACGCATAAATCAAATTATTGGTGTAATCCGTATACGCATGACCCCACTCATGAGCCACCGTATCATCCCCCGTCACCCCCGTACAATAATTCGTACTCGTCCCATTCCAATTCGCATTCGGACAATTAATCGTCGGATCATTATTGACCACAATCATCGTCGCGCTGGCGTTATCATAGGAATAGAAGCCCGCCATACTGGCGAACACATTATACGATTCGCCCGAACCATAAATCTCATTATCCCAATCTGTATTACCAGTCGGTACAACATCCCCTTCTTGCCATTCTAAATTAGCTGGCGTGTAACTCGTTTCATAAATCTCCCGCGTCAACGTCCCACCAGCATTCCCATGAATACCGGTCACTTGCCCCCACACTTTTCCATTATGCGCATCCACATACAGGAATTCACGCACACTATGGCTCTCATTGGTCACTTCCACTTCGTAGACCAACGCATTCGTCCCCGCAATCCCCCGCACGAGGCCGTCATTGTAAACCATCAAGTTCACACCCTCGGCCCCCAAACTCTCTTCCGTCTTACCTTGGAACAACACAATCCCCGTCGCTTTCGCCGCCGCGTCGGCCGCGCTCCACGCTGGACTCGTGCTCACATTCAAACCAGGCACAAACACCCCGTTCGCCGCAAAAATCTCATTGTTGGCATTGACCCACACATTGAGCCGTGCCCCATAAACAGGCACCCCATTATAAACTTGGTCAAACCGATGGCGCGTAATCCCCTCACCCATCACAAATGTTGACCCATCGGCAACCAACTCCGTCGCCGCATTGGTGACGCCAAAAACACCACCATATTCAGCCAAGAAACTATCAACAGCCCCCTCGGCCGAAAAAGCATTGACCGCTAACGGCGTGTCAAAACGGACAAAACGGGCCACACCCAACACCGGGTCCACCGTGACCAGCGCCGTCCCATTCGTTGCCGCCTCCAAACGAGCGAATGCATCCGCATCAAACGCCGTTGGCTCTACCTCTTTCGCTACTGGGGTCGTCATCTGCCGTATACCCAGCACCTCATCATCCTGCGCCGCTGGCGCCGCCGCCGATTGACTCGGCATACTCGCCAACGCCAACAAGGCCAATACCATCATTGCCAACAACACCTGCCATTGACGTGGCCGATAAGAACGTTTTCCTACCATCGTTTTTCTCCTTACAAAAAGATTCGCTAATAAAAACAAAATGTGTTTCTTGCACACCTTCACCATTTACCCCCCCAGCCCCACAAACGTCTATTAAAATGATGAATAAATGCTAATAAACCTAGTATAGCCCCCCTCTCCCATAATAACAACCCCAACCCTAAGACCATTATTCCCCCTCGGCCTCCCACACCAAATCCGCCACCCCTTCGGCCCGCCATACATCCCGCAACAACCCCAACAACAACCCCTCATCATTAATCCCCGCCAACCGTTCCCACCACACCTCATCCACCTCACCAAACCGCTCCACCAACACCTGCCCCACCGCCCGCCGCAACCCATTAACCTCCCCCCGCTCCAATCCTTGCTCCAATCCTTGCCGCAAACCAATTTCATACGGGTCAAAAACATATGGTTCCTGCATCAAATTCAATTCGCTCATCACATCCTCTCCTATACTTTCTAACGCCGCTAAGGGGCGATAAACATCTGTAAAATATATTAAAAAGCTTTTTTCCTTCTCTGTCAACCCTTGACTACCCACAATCGTCCGCCAGCTCGCCAACCGGGCTGCAACAGGATCTACCATCGGCATTACCGCCGACAACGCCGCCGCTACCGGCTCCAACCGCGCCGCATACGCATCCCCGGCCAAATCGCGCAAATTAATCTGCCAATACGCTAACTCCATATACACCTGCCCCCCAATCTCTTCCCGATACCTCTGCAA
>DATHYN010000075.1:0-16765 GCA_035459145.1 Anaerolineae bacterium
ACGACCGGCCACCCCCAATCCCCCCAAAACCCACACCCAACACCCACAACAACCACTCCCACAGCCCCCCACAAATCCCCCTCCACCAATTCTTCCTCATCATCACCACCCCCAAATTCGCCACAAATTCCCACAATCCTCTCTGTTAGCACCATCGCCAGCCCCACAAATTCGCCCATTTTTAGGCATAGTTAAGTTGCCTATTTTGCTCTATTTGAGGTGATTTCGGGCTATTTTTGAGTGATTTATGGCGGTTTTGAGATGGTTTATGGTGGATTTTTGAGTGATTTATGGTGATTTTGGTGGAATTTTGTGTAGATGGGATTTTATGTTTTCCCTGGGAAAATTTTGGGGTGATTTTGTTATTTCTTGGAGGTGAGATGTAGCTTTTCTTGGAGCCGATTGTAGCGTTTCCCTGGGAAAAGCGAAGCCAGTACGTAGCAGGAGCGCGCTCAAACGGGGTAGGGCGAAGCCCCCATATGTGGGTATCATTATTTTCACTAACTTTGAGAAATCGGTGCATTATTTTCACTAACTTTGAGAAATGAAATCATTATTTTCAATAACTGTGAGAATTGTGTGGTTCAGTTTCACTAACTTTGATGAAAATGGAGTAGAATAGGGGGTGCAGTTTCATTATATTTGAAAATTGAGAAGGTTAAACGACCTACTTTTGATTAATACATCTAATTACTTATCGTTATCACTATTTTCCCTTGAGCATGCCCCTCCCCAAGATAACGAAACGCGTCAGCACCCTGAGCCAAAGGGTACTGTTTATCAATCATAGGTTTGATTTTACCCGCTTTCAGCAACTCCCCAACAGAAATCAAATCTTTTTGGCTAGGCTTAGCAACCCCCATACTACTCATCGTCTGACCACCTTGCTTTGACATAAAAGAACCAAATAATATCGCTTGGAAAATTTGGCGCATAGAGCCACCACTGCAAATATACCGTCCTTGAGGGGCTAAAACTCGCTTATACTCAGCTAGTGAACGATTACCATTAACGCCAATAACAAGATCATATTGCTTGCCATTCTGTGTAAAATCTTCTTGGCGATAGTCAATAACATGATCCGCTCCTAATGATTGAGCTATTTCCATATTACGGGCACTACACACGGCCGTCACCTCCCCCCCAAAAACCTTAGCCAACTGAACCATATACGTCCCCACACCACCTGAGGCACCATTAATCAAAACTTTTTCCCCCGACTTAACCCCACCAGCAGATTGAATACATTGCCAAGCAGTCACCGCCGCCATCGGCACGGCCGCCGCTTCCGCCAAAGATATATTAGCTGGTTTTGCCGCCACAAGGCTCTCCGGCGCACACACATATTCCGCCAAGCCCCCAAAACCAACCCCAGATAGATCGCCAAAAACCTCATCACCTATCTCGAACTGGGTCACATCGCTACCAATCGCTGTTACTCGCCCCGCAACATCAGCACCCAATATCTTGTTCTTTGGCTTTATCAGTCCCGCCCCCAAACGAACTACAAATGGTTGGCCTTTTAGGAAAGCTCCATCCGCATAGTTAAGTCCAACTGCATCCACACTGATTAAAACTTCACCCGCTTTAGGTGTTGGCGTAGCTACCTCTTGCAATACCAAAACATCTGCCGTACCATACAGTTCATAAACCAAAGCCTTCATAAAATTTCTTGCCTTTGTAATGCCCCACTTGTATTGTGTAAGAGATAAACTCGAAAAAGTCTGAATTTATCTTCAAAACTTTCTTAATCTTACCTAAATGCCATTGATTATATACTTGAATGCATTATTTTGCCCATAAGTAAATTTCCAGTATACGATTCATTATTTTCATTATCTTTGAGAAATCGGTGCATTAGTTTCACTAACTTTGAGAAATGAAATCAGCGTTTTCAGTAACTTTGAGAATTGTGTGGTTCAGTGCCAATAACTTTGAGAAAAATGGGGTGGAATGGGGGGTACAGTTCCAGTATATTTGGGAATTGAGAGTTTGCGCTAATTGAGAATTTGGTTGACAATAGTGCCTATCGATGAAATTGTGATTTGTCTGTTTTCTCGTTGTGAGTATGAACTTAAAAATTTGCACGCAATATGCTTATCTGTTTGAAGAGGTCAAATAATGTTAGCTGAAATCCATCGAAAAACTCCTTTTACCTATTTTGAAGATTTACTGACAGCTGATGTTTTCATGGCTTTTAAATATCTCCCTCCCTACTTAGGTATTATCCCTTTTTTGCGTACTGTTCCAACATTAGAAGTGGATGTGTTGGGTGTTTATATGTTGTTACCGGAGTAAAAGTTCAATGGCTAAACGTAAAATTCGGAAAGGTATAGATTTGTTTAGAGAAGTCCCTGTTCAAAATGATATGGAACCTTACTATATGACCAATTGGGATTTATGGTTTTTAGTTGTCCTTTGTAATCAGTTTGATAGTGATTGGGATAAAATGGTTGATGTGCTTCGTCAGCGAGCTAAAAACTCCCTCTCCGAGCGTGATACTTTTGAATCAAAATTGAGTCATTTACAAAAATTGCGTCAACTATTGATTGATAAACAGTTAACAATTGATGGTTGCTTAGGTGATGATATAACTACGTTGTTAAAAAAGGAAAAGCGCAAGGCGGAAACAAAAATACTTAAGCAACCTCTTGTGTATAAAGATATGAGTGATTGGATGATAAATACACCACGCAAGTTAGCGTATGAACATGCATTACGTGGTTATTGGAATGAATTCCCTATCCCTCCTACTATATATGAGCAACCAATGGAACATCTATTTAAAACAAGAGGTTATTACAAAGCAAATGAATCTTTTGCCTTAGAAACAAAATTAAGCAACTATTTAGACAAACAGGAGAAAAATGCGAATGATGCTCAATTGTTTAGCTTATATCGTGCCTTTTTAACTGTGATGCTTGAATATATTGAGATGATAGATGATTCCTACGGCGTGATTGGTACTTTATATGGACAAGTATTTGAGGGCTATGTTTCATTACCACGCCCGCCAAGGGGGATGTCGTTGGAAATATTTTTTCAAGATTTATTGGAGTTGCTTATTTGGGAAGATTATGGCTTCACTTGGCATGAAAAGCCAGCCTTTTTTGCCGCGCTAACACCAGATGAAACTGATATTTGTGTTCATATATTGCATACACGCTGGCAAGAACTGGATGCACTTGACTTTACCTATCAGACTCAAGAAGCGCTTGAGCATTTAGGAATGCTTTGTGCGCAACAAAAATTATTTGACCGTTTTATAGAATTAGCGCAAGTAATGGGAACTAAAGCATGGAAGCCGATTACTGATATGGCTGAAGTTGCTGAACAGAATCAACGAGTAGACCTAGCTATGACCGTTTATGAAACTGCGTTGGCTTCATCTGGGAAACATCAAAATTTTTTGCAAGGCAAGTACGAGGAACTAAAAAAACGCTACCAATGAGTGTTACAATATGAAGAATCAAAAAGGAATTAACAATGTACATACCTGTTAAATTTAATGATGGTATTGAAATTAATCCCGAAATTACCATCCATCAAGCTACTTTTCAAGAGATAGGGTTAAAAGAGACACATTTGGAAGAGTTTTTGCGACGTAATATCAATCTGATTTTGGAAGAGGATGAAACGATGTTAGTTGTTGGGCAGCAGGTACGTAATGCCCGCAATGGCATTAGTGATTTAACAGCCCTTGATGCTGAGGGCAACATTGTCTTAATTGAAATCAAGAGAGATGCGCAAGATATTGTTAAGCGACGGGAACCATTCGAGTTTCAAGCAATACGATATGCAGCTAATTATGCTAAAATCAAATCACCGGATGAATTAGTTGATTTAGTATACGCTACTTATATCGAACAACATCGTTTAGAGTATGATTTAGGCTCGTTAACGCCAGCGGAAAAAGCACGACGTGAACTATATCGATTTCTAGAAGGTAATGAAGCACTTAAAATATTTAATGACAAACAAAGAATTATCTTGATTGCGTCGGCATTTGATGACCAAACATTGTCTGCCGTGGCTTGGATGATTGAAAATGGTGTTGACATTAGTTGCTTTACCGTAACTCCCATGTTTATTGGTGAACAAAGCTTTGTTAACATTGATAAGATTTTGCCGCCAGTCCCAATTGATGATTTTTATGTGGGACTTGGTAAAGTAGCCGATATTGTAACCCCCACAACTGCAGGTGTTAGTAGTCGCGAAAAACGTCGCTTCTTACCTCGTATGAATCAATTGTTCGATTGGAAATTGATAAAACGAGGGGACAAGCTCAAAATTCGCAATGTTGAAGATGCTTGCGCTATAGCCATTAACGATACACATGTTCAAGTTGATGGTAAACAACTGACTTATAATCAATGGGGGCAAGAAGCAACTGGCTGGTCTACAATTAATGTCTATGAATGGATAATTCATGATGGGGAAGGTAAAACATTGGATGAGCTACGGCGCCAAAAAATGGCTGAACTAGAAGCCCAAAATGAAGATGAAACTGAACTATAAATAAGGCATGAACCAATGATTTACCAATTAAAAATAACGCTTAAACATATCCGACCGCCTATTTGGCGACGATTCCAAGTGCATAGCAATATTACTTTTTATGAGTTGCACCAAATTATTCAAATTGTGATGGGTTGGTTTGATTCTCATCTACATGAGTTTAATGTTAATGGCTTGACCATTACCGATCAAGAAACGCTTTGGGAATTAGGTGTTGATGGGGTGCCCGTTCACACGGCTCGTTTAGATGAGCATATCAAACAAGAAAAAAGCAAGTTCTTTTATATGTATGATTTTGGTGATGATTGGGAACATGAGTTGGTTTTGGAAAAGATTTTGACACCAGAGGCAGATGTGGTTTATCCTCGGTGTATTAAAGGTAAACGGGCTTGTCCACCGGAAGATTGTGGTGGGGTTTGGGGGTATACTAACCTATTAGATGTCATACGAGACGATGATAATCCTGAACGAGAAGAATACATAGAATGGCTTGGTGGTAGTTTTGATGCCGAGGCTTTTGACCTTGATGGCGTGAACAAACAGTTGCAGCAGGGCGTATTTTGGGAGGGAGAGTTGGTGGTAGCACCAGTGAGTTCAACTCAAACATTTACCCGCCATGCTCAAAAATTCTGGGATGCCATACCTGAACATGTTCAAGTAAATATATTGAGCAAAGTCTTCTGTTGGCAATGTACAGGCCTGACAACAATCGTAAATTTTAAAGGTAATATCGAGAATGGCGATTTAATTTTACAGGGGCAATGTATTAAATGTGGTGGCTCTGTTGCGCGGCTTATTGAGAGAGAGTAGGCAAGCATAATATAAACAAAATTTTATTCCCATTTTAGGTCATTTTGATGACCTTAACTGTTTGGTTATAGCACTGACCTTAACGGGTGTAAGTTTCGGTGCGGGTGGCACCGGCGGCGTCGATGAAGGTGAAGGTGTAGGTGGAGCCGGCGAAGCTGTAATTGACGTAATGTTTTTGGTTGTTGAGGGTATACTCGAGGGAGTAGGCGTTGGTGCCGGTCATGGTGAAGTTGGTGATGGTTGCGCCGCGTAATGGTTCGCCGGCGGGGCGGAAGGGGCGTAATCTTGGCTGGGGTTCGATTTGGTCGTTTTGCACGGTGACGGTGCCGCGTAGGCCACCGTTAATGTAGGGGTAGTCGTTTGAGGCGTGGTAATGGTAGTGGCCGTTGGCGTCGAGATGGCCGTTGAATTGATCGAGGTTGGTGACGGGGGAGCCGTCTGGTTCGGTGAGGCCGTAGATGGGAAAGCCGTCGAGGGCATAGGCGATGGGATTGGTGGGGCCAACGATTTCTTGGAGGTGGAGGGGGGCGGTGTGGTAATGGTAATCGTCCGCTCGGCCACAATGCCCGCCCCAATTATCGAGCTCGCCAGCCAAAAAAGCGTCTTCGCCTCGATTGTTGAGGGCGTTGAAGATGGGCACGCCATTAACGGCGATGGCGATAGCGCCACGGTAGAGATTGGTTTGGGCCGAGATTGGATTGTCAGCTAGGGTGGGGTTGAGGGGGAGTTGCCAGGCGTTATCGCCGGTGTATGGTTGGGGGACGGGAACTTGTTGTTGCCAGCTACTGATGCCGACCATCATATTGTGGCTGGGGAGGCCGTTGGCTTCGATGAGAAGGTAGTCGTTGGTGGTGATGAGGTTGAGTTGATCGCGGAAGGCGTCGAAGCCGGCCGTGGGGGAGAGATTGGGGGTGGCGGTGGCATTTGTGGTCGGTATTGGTGAGGTGGTTGCTGGTGGGGATGGGGTATTGGTGGGGGATATGGCTAGCGGGGAAGAGGTGGGCAGGGTCGTAGCGACGGGGGGATGAGCGGGGTTTGATGGGGGTGGGGGTGCGTTGATGCAACTGTTAAGAAGTGTGGTAGCCAAACTAATGGCAGTAAGACGTATGAATTGTCGACGGGTGTGGGTGGGGTGATGGCTATGGTGATGGTCATGGTCATGGTGATGGTCATGGTGATGGTCATAGTTATGTGACATAATAACTCCTTTTCCTAACAGTTGCCTAATAAAGTTGGTGTATGGTATAAGTGTATTAAACTGATCTAGGTTTGATAATTGATTAAGGTGGTGTAGCAGTTGGTTTTTGAAACAACTGTGCCATTTGTGGGTAGTCTAGATACCCTTAACTATGTTATTATTACAGATAATATAGCAATCGTAAAACAGTATTTTTATTGATTTTTTATGAACCATCCCGATTTTTAAGTGCATAAACCATATGAGATAGTAGGTGGAGGATAGCAAAGATGAATCAAAAACCATATAGAGAGTTGCCTCGTTGGGGAGCTCTTTTTCTTATAAGTATATTCTTTTTTGCGGTAGTGGCGGTTGCTGTTGGGCTGAGTTCTCCATTGTTGGCGGGCATGGATGATATGGTTGTATTAGCTAAGGGGGAAAAGGTGGTGGTGCCGGTGGATGCTGAGCCGGTGGCAACTGATTTGTTGGGATTGAGTCGGTTTGGCCGAGAGCTTGTGTATATTGGGGATCGCTCTTATGTGACGTATGATTTAGATTTTGGGGATTGGGATGGAGATGGGGATTTGGATGTGGCCGTTGCCAATGATAATGGTCCGGTTGAGGTGTATGAGAATGTCGATGGCTTTTTTCAGTTGGATCCAGCCAATGGTTTGGGGTGGCAATCATCAGCTCCGTATGCGCCTTCACGGGGGGTGATGTGGGGAGATTGGGACGGGGACGGGGATTTGGATTTGGCCGTGGCTAATCGGGATGTAGAAAATTGGGTGTATGAGAATGTGGGGGGGGATTTGGTTTTGGCTTGGTCGTCACCGAATGCGGTGGCTAGTGAGCATGTGGCGTGGGGTGATTGGGATGGGGATGGTGATTTGGATTTGGCCGTGGCTAACTATGATATTGTGAATAATGAAGATGAAGTGTATGAGAATGTAGGGGGAGATTTGGTTTTGGCTTGGTTGTCGCCAGCGAAGATGCGTACGAATCATGTGGCGTGGGGGGATTATGATAATGATGGGGATTTAGATTTGGCCACCGCTAATTTGGGTGCGGAAGCGAATTTGGTTTATGAAAATACGGGTGGTAATTTAGAATTGAATGTGGGGGCTGGTATTGGCTGGGAGCAACCGGATGGGGAGAGAGGGTCGACGTTTAAAGTAGAGTGGGTTGATTATGATAATGATGGTGATTTAGATTTAACTTTTGGTAATATGCATCGGTCTCAAATTTATCTTAATACGGGGACAACATTTAGTTTGACGTGGACGGCTGATGTTAATCAACGAGCCCGTGGTTTTGCTTGGGGGGATTGGGATGGGGATGGGGATTTGGATTTGGCCGGGGGCGGGGATGCGACGACGGATCCTAATTGGATTTATGAAAATGATGGATTGGGTAGTATACAGCTTGATCCCGCTAATGGCTGGGGGTGGGAGGAATTTAATCCGGCGGCTATCTTTGATATCGAATGGGTTGATTATGATGGGGATGGGGATTTGGATTTGGCTTTTGCTACGGATATTAAATCGGTTATTTATATCAATGATAAAGGTCTTTTGGTCGATACAGGTGAGTATCCGCTTTTAGTTAATCCGGGCACATTCACTGAGTGGGGCGATTATGATGGGGATGGGGATTTGGATTTGGCCGTGGCTGATTTTTATTTTGAAAGCGAAAATTATGTGTATGAAAATGTTGATAGCCAGTTGATACTTAATGTTGCTGCTGGTTTTGGTTGGCAAGCAGACCAATCGTGGACAACAACTGATGTGGAATGGGTGGATTGGGATGGGGATGGTGATTTAGATTTGTCGTTCACGAATGAGGATAGTTTTGATGAAGTTTATGAGAATGATGGTACAACATTGGTGCTATCGCCGACTATTGGGTTGGGGTGGACAAGTGATGTGATTAGCCCGTCGGTGGGTATGTCTTGGGGGGATTGGGATGGAGATGGGGATTTGGATTTGGCGGTGGGGTATGATCGCGAGAAAAATCGTATTTATGAAAATATAGGGGGTGATTTGGTCTTTGATCCAGCACAAGGATTAGGCTGGGAAGCGCCAATATCGGAACGGACGACGGCGGTGGATTTTGGGGATTGGGATGGGGATGGTGATTTAGATTTGGCGGTGGGGAATCGTGAAAATAGTCGTGTATATGAAAATGTGGGGGGTGAGTTGTTAAATGGTAATGGGTGGGGCTGGATTGACCCCAATCCATTTTGGGTTCGTGATGTTCGTTGGGGGGATTGGGATGGAGATGGTGATTTAGATTTGGCGATGATAGCGGGGGTAGCGGTGGTGTATGAAAATGTGGGGCGTGATTTCAAGTTGAGTACGGATGAAGGTTTTGGGTGGATATCACCAGAGCGTTTTATCTCCTCACGTATTGTGTGGGGGGATATGGAAGGGGATGGTGATTTAGATTTATTGGTGGGTAACCAAGGGGCGCCTACCAATTATGCGTATGTTTATGAAAATATTGGGGGTGATTTCTTGGGTCAGGCATTGCCTATTGTGGGTGAGCATGGTAGCTGGGGGGATATCGATGGGGATGGTGATTTAGATTTAGGGTTAGCGGTTGGTTTTGGGGATACGATGATTTTGATTAATCGGTTTCGTGATAATCAGGGGTTAGTCAATAATGCGCCACGGATTACGGTTGATTATCCGGTCAATGGGCAAGAAGCAACGTCAGGGGGCTCGGCCGTCATCCTGACGGACTCTGTTATTCCTATTACATATACGTTAAGCGATCCGGAGTATCAACCAGCGGGTCGGGTGGCGATGTTTTATTCGTTGAATGGGGGTGGGGAGTGGTTGCCGGCCGTGGCGGCGACGGGTACCTTGACCACCAATGTGCCCACCGTAGCGGCGCCGGTGGCGAATAATGATATTTTGACGACATCGATGGATGTGCCGTTGACGGTGGCGGCACCAGGGTTGTTGGCGAATGATGTTGGGAATCAAACGGTATTGGTGACGCCGCCAACGGTGGGGGATGTTGATTTGGCGGTTGATGGTAGTTTGGTGTATACACCGGCCGTGGGGTATGTCGGTACCGATACATTTAGTTATCGGGCTTACAACAGTATTTATCCATCGGAACCAGCGACGGTGACGATGATGATTATTAGTAATACGGCACCGGTGGGACAAACGGATGTGTATACCGCTTATAATAGTTTGACTTTGAGTATTAGTGTGCCGGGGGTGTTGGGGAATGATGAGGATGGGGAGGGGAATGTGTTGTCGGCCGTGGTGGTGACACCGCCGTTGACGGGTAGTTTGAATTTGGCGTCTGATGGGAGTTTTACATATGCATCACCGGTTTCGTATACAGGGATTACCACGTTTACGTATCAAGCTTATGACGGGGCGCTTTATTCGCCACCGCTAATAGTTACTTTGAATGTAACAGATGTGATTCCGGCGGGAATTTTTGGATGTAATGTCCCCGCCGCCGATTTTGAGACGGGTTTGCCAGCTACCTGGTCACCTGTTGTTTATACGGGGCCTGTTGTTTGGTCAACGACTGATGATGGTGCTAGTTGTGGGGTGCCCAATGTGACACCGGGCAGTGGAGAAGCGGCCTGTGCTGATGCTGATTGGTTGAATGAGGTGGCGCAACCGTATAATACAGGGTTGGTCACAAACCTATTTGATTTAATGGGGCAGAGTGGGGCAACATTGCAATTTAACTATGCGTTTGAGGAGTTAGGTGTTAGCGCTTTAGATGTGGATATTTACTCAGCTGGTAGTTGGCAAAACTTATGGCAAATCAATACGACAGCAGTGGGCACACAAACATTGGATTTGGGGCCTTATTTGGGACAGACTGATTTACAGATTCGGTTTAGATTTTCAGGTGATGATTGGGATTGGTATGCGCAGGTAGATAATGTTGCGCTAAGTTGTACGGGGAGTTTGGCTGAAGGACCAGGTAGTGCCAATGAGGTGGTGGCTGATGCGGAGGCGGAGGCGGTGACAAATAATCAAGCCTTGTTACCAGCGACACATGTCTTTTATTGGGATACGTTTGCTAGTGGCTTTTTTGGGCAAAGTGATGATGTTCGGGTTCGTTTTGAGGTTTATGCGCAGGATAATAGTCAGCCGATGAGTGGTACGTATCAATATCCTAATTTAACACCGAGCTCAGCGTTGTGGCCCTATGCGACCACGGCTAGCTCCCCGTTCCGCGCGCGTGGTACTCAAATTCGCGTTTTTGGTGGTGCGGAGGCTAATACGCCGATTCCCAATGCGCTTGTCTATCGGCTTCCGGCGGGCCAAGCGAGTGACGGCCAGTTGCTGGTCGACAATGCGGGTAAGCCGTTAACTACAGACAATCAAGGTTACCTCCAAGGGCAAGCGCAGCTGGCGGTTGGTGACCAACTGATGGCGATGGTCCCTATCACGGCCACTGATGCGTATACGCTTTATTTTACCAGTGGGACGCCGATCACAACTGGTCTGGCGCTTGATACTGTTGATGCCCCAGGAACGCAAACTTTAATCGTTTCCGCGACCAAACCATTGCTTCTATTCAACATAGACGTTTCCCTAGAATGGGATGCAACCAACGACAACCTTTTCTTAGAAACATTGGCCACTGTTATCGGTTATAGTTCTGATGTGCTCTATGACGTTAGCAATGGGCAAGCGGCTTTAGGTAAAGTGCGTTTATATCAAAATCGGGAAAATTGGCATGAGGCGGATATTTTAATGTACGCGGCCAACGATATTCATCCTAGTGCAACGATGGGTGGAATCGTGACAACGCCGACGCATGATATCGGTTTGACGGGGGTGATTACCAATGCGTATCGGCCGGGCGTGATTCGGATGGGCTCGAATTGGGACCCGTTTGGGGAGAGCCAAGCTGATTTTACCCAAGATTGGTGGCAAGTGTTGACTCATGAATTGGGGCACTATCTGTTCTTTATGCCGGATAACTATATTGGTTCGGATGAGACAGGTATGTTGGCGACGGATTGCATCGGGAGCTTTATGACGACGAGTTATGATGATGCGTATACGGAGTTTTTGCCCCAAGCGGATTGGGTTGGGGATTGTTTGTTGACGTTAGCGGCGCAAACAACGGGGCGGCCTGATTGGGAGACAATCACCACTTTTTATCCGATGTTGAACGCGCCAGCGAGCCGGTTTGAGAATAGTGGGCCGAGTTTGTTGCCGTTATCGGTGATAGATGTGGATATTATTACGCCGGCGAGTAGCGGTATGGTGCAAGCGGGTCGTAATTACACGTTGCGTGATGCGGGCACGGGGCAAGTGGTGACGGCGGCGCAAGCGCGTGGTTATTTGCGTCAAACAAACAATACAGCTGATTTGACTGATGATGCGATTATTCCGTTAGGAGTGACGAATGCGGGTGGTGATCGGTTAAAGGTGCGCGGGGCTAAGGCTGGTGACGAGGTTTGTATCGTTGATATTAGTCAAAACCCAGCTTATTTGGGTTGTGAGACGGTTGATAGTTTAAGTAGTTCGATTGATGTGTATAGTGTGGCTGATTGGCAGCCGAATATTTTGGTCAAATCGATCACTTCGGAGACGTTGGCGATTACGGTGACGCAATATGTGAGTCCGGCGCAGATGAATGTACAGGTATTGCCGGCGTATGGGTTGCCGGGTGTTGCCAATGTGATCACATCGACTTGGGGGGCATTGTCGGTGGTTGATCCGAGTAATCCGGTTACATTTACGGGTCAAATTCATTTGGACTATTTGACGTTTGAAGGGACGGTGCGGGTGTGGGTGCCGGGGACGGTGCCGGGTACGGTGCCGACATGGCAAGGGTTTACTGATTTTGCGATTAGTTTAGATGCGTGGGGTGGCGAGAGTGCGGTGTGGGGTGGTGAGAGTGCGGTGTGGAGTGGTGAGAGTGCGATTTGGGGTGGCGAGAGTGCGATTTGGGGTGGTGAGAGTGCGGTGTGGGGTGGGCCGAGTCGGCCGTGGGGAGCCCCATCGGTGTCGACTGATGGACAGTTGATTATTCTCAATTTTGATGATCCATATGGCCCGACAGGGATTGGGTCGATGCAAAGTTTAGCCAGTCTGTCCACATTGCCATCGTGGTTAACATTGGTGGGGGATGCGTATAATGTTCAGCTACGGCCTGGCTTTTCGCGAAGTGTGACGCGTACGGTAGCGATTGATTACTTGCAGCGGCAAGTACCCGATGGTTATGAAAATACATTAACGATGTATCATTCCCCCGATGATGGCAAAACGTGGCGGCGATTGCCGACGAATCTTGATGTTGAAGAAAATAGAGCAGTGGCCTTTATGGATAGTAGTCAGCCGCAAGGGATTTACGCTTTGATTGCCACGATTCGGATGAGTCCGTTTACGGTTGGTTGGAATCTGTTTGGGTATCCGGTCAATGAGACACGGCCAATTAGCATCGCGCTCGCTTCCATTGATGGTGCTTACAATAGTGTCTACCATTATAATGCGTACACGGCACAATGGTTGTTGTATGACACGCCTGTGGTTAAAGATTACCCTAGTTATGCTGGGCTTGTTAATGATTTAGATGATTTGCAGTTTGGTTTTGGTTATTGGTTGTATGCGACGGAGCCGATTACGTTGTTCTTGGGGGTGCCGATTGACAGCAGTAATAGTTTAATGGATACATCAGCATCGTTGTTTAGTTTCCCGCCCATGACGCTGTTTGGGCCGGTGACAGGTACACCAACCTTTACACCCACGGCCGGCATGGCCATTGACGCTTATATCGATGGCGTTTTGTGTGGTACAGGCAATATTGTCGATTGGAATAGCCAATTAGCGTATAAATTACAAGTAAAAGCGAATAGTGGCGATGGATGTGGGACGAACGGTGTTACAGTGACTTTCAGGTTGGATGGTGAGTTGATGATTGGGAATGAGTTTAGCTGGGATAGCAGTCAAGCGCAATATCATCCGTTGGTGGCTGATATTTGTGCGACGCCAGCCACACCGATGGTTACTTATGGTTTTACTGGTGCTGATTTATTATTGAGCTGGTTAGATGCTGGTGCCGATCAGTATGAGATCTGGCATCATACCGCGCCGTACGAGCCGCTTGGGGCTGATTGTGGAGCGGCCGGGAATTGCTCGTTAGAAACGGATTTATCGTATACGGATACGGGTGTTATCACTGCTGGAGCGCTGAATGTGTACCAGACGGTGGCGGTGCAGAGTTGTGGGGTGCGGTCAGAGGTGGTTGAGGATGGCTTGTTTACCTTTGGTATGGTACCAGGGCAGTAGGTGCATTAATTTGTGGAAAGATAAAGGATGCGAAACATGATTCAAAAAACAGATTTAGGAATTAAATGGGGCCGGTATGGGATGATTGCTTTCTTGTGTGCCTATGTCTTGGTGGTATTGTTAGTGGGGGGGATGAGTGCCTCAGCGACGGTTGAAGGAGAAGAGCGCGGGCCGCGGCCAGTGGTGAAGTTAGATAAAGAGGAAGTTGTGACGGCTTCGTTATGGGGGGATGATTTTGGTTATGAGGTTGAATATATTGGGGAAAGTGTGTATACGAGTGCTGGGGTGGATTTTGGGGATTGGGATGGGGATGGTGATTTGGATTTGGCTGTGGCCAATAGTGACGGGCCGGTTCAGGTGTATGAAAATGTGGAGGGGACGTTTTTATTGGATACGGCTAATGGGCTTGGTTGGGTAGCGCCAATAACGCGTGATACGGTGTCGGTGGATTGGGGGGATTGGGATGGGGATGGTGATTTGGATTTGGCGTTGGGGAATAATCGGGAAACGAGTCAAGTGTATGAAAATGTTGATGGTGAGTATTTGGTGCTGGCGTGGACAGCGTCGGTGGTACAGCCGACGTCAGCGGTGGCTTGGGGGGATTGGGATGGGGATGGTGATTTGGATTTGGCCTTTGGGAATGAAGCTTTTTTGGGCTCGATGCGCAATTATGTTTATGAAAATGTGGGTGGGAATTTGGTGCAAGCGTGGGAATCGCCTGATAATACGCGTACTAGCGATATTGCCTGGGGGGATTATGATGGGGATGGGGATTTGGATTTGGCGGCGGTTAATTTAGCGACGCAGGCAAATGTTGTTTATGAAAATACGGGTGGTAATTTGGCTTTGAATGTGGCGGGGGGGTTGGGGTGGGTACAGCCGAGTGGTAAGCAAGTTTCGTTTGCTGTGGAGTGGGGTGATGTGGATGGGGATGGGGATTTAGATTTGGCCTTTGGTAATGATGGCGCTGATCAAATCTATTTTAATGAGGGTGGTGAGTTGACGTTGGGCTGGTCAGCTAGCAGTACTGATCAGAGTTATGGATTGGCTTTTGCTGATTGGGATGGGGACGGGGATTTGGATTTGGCGGCTGGTGCGTATTTAGGGGATCAATCGAATCGGATTTATGAGAATGATGGGACGGGGAATATGTTGCTCGACCCAGTGAATGGGTGGGGCTGGCAAGAAGATAACACAGTGTCTACGTTTGATCTGGTCTGGGCAGATGCTGATAATGATGGCGATATTGATCTTGTTTTGGCCACTAGTGCCAGAACCCGTATTTATGTGAATAATAGTGGGCTTTTATTGCCAGCTGAAGGGCAAAGAATGGAAACGGATAGTTTTTCGGTGGATTGGGGGGATTATGATGGGGATGGTGATTTAGATTTAGCGATGGCGTCCCATGCTTTTTCTGAGGTAGTTGCTTATGAAAATGTGGATAACCAATTGCTTCGGTTGCCCTCGCAGGGTGTGGGGTGGTCGAAACCGGTATCGGGTACAGTGACGAGGATGATGGCGGTGGCGTGGGGGGATGTTGATGGGGATGGTGATTTGGATTTAGCGGCGGGGACTGACGGTGGCTTGGATTTGGTTTATGAAAATGATAATGGAACGTTTCGTTTAGATCCGAGCGGGGGCTGGGGATGGACGAGTGAGGTGATGAGCAATACTCAGGATGTGGCTTGGGGCGATTATGATGGGGATGGGGATTTAGATTTAGCGATGGCTTTGTATGGTGATCGTAATCGGATTTATGAAAATGTGGGTGGGGTTTTATCATTTGATTTGGCGGCGGGGATTGGGTGGGAAGCGCCGCTGAAACAATGGACGCGGCGGATTGATTGGGGGGATTGGGATGGGGATGGTGATTTGGATTTGGCCGTGGCTAATGAAAATAATGCGAATCGGGTTTATGAGAATGTGGGCGGGGATTTGGAGTTGGCTTGGGAAGCACCAGATGTTTATAACAGTATTGATATTGAATGGGGGGATTATGATGGGGATGGGGATTTAGACTTAGCGGTGGCCAATGAAGACGAGTTGACGCATATTTGGGAAAATGTGGGTAAAGAGTTACGGTTAGATGAGGCTAATGGTTTTGGTTGGTCATCACCTCGTGAAAATGATGGTCGATTAGCGTGGGGGGATTATGATGGGGATGGAGATTTAGATCTTTTTGTTAGCGCAACTTATTACTATAACTTATCCTCATCTTATATTTATGAGAATGTTGGTGATGGGTTTGTGGGACATTCTTTTCCTATTGTGGCCAATGATGCTGTTTGGGGAGATTATGATGGGGATGGAGATTTGGATTTAGGATTAGCACCGTTATTTAATAATGAGATGTTTGTTTATGAAAATAATTTGTATACGAACGATAAAATGGTGGCGAACTTGCCACAAGTGGTCATGGATTATCCAGGGGCTGGGGCGGAATCAGTGAGTGGTGGCGTGAGTGGGATTTTGACAGATAATGTGATTCCAATTACCTATACCGTCAGTGATCCGGAAGGGGATGTGATGGGGCGAGTGGGGCTATTTTATTCGTTGAATGGGGGTGGGGAGTGGCTGCCGGCGGTGGCCGCGGCGGGGACGTTGACAACGAATGTTCCCTCGGCCGCCTTCCCCGTCGCCACGGCTGACACCTACACCATCGCCCAAAATTACACCTTAACGCTACCCGCCCCCGGCCTCTTGGCCAATGACACAGCCTCCGAAGCTGTATTAGCGACACCGCCCCTCAGTGGTACGCTTGCTATGGACATTAAGGGCGGTTTTGTTTATACCCCCGCCCTCGGCTTTACCGGTATCGAAACGTTCACCTATTCAGCGCGGAATGGGATTTATGAGGCGGCACCAACGACGGTAGCGGTTAATGTGGTGCCTAACACGGCACCTATCGCGCAGACGGATGTTTATACCACGTATCAGGTGGTGCCGTTGTATATGGATGTGGTGGCGAATGATA